>NZ_JBJJLB010000040.1:0-7188 GCF_045449795.1 Marinobacter alkalisoli | reverse complement strand
CGAAAGAAGCCACCCACCCCCTCGTTCTAACAATTGGCGCATGCGGTCAAACAATACGCCGTAACTGTGATTCAGCCCTCCCTGTATCTGGAGGGGAGACACTTAATAATTTTTCGATCAGCCCGCACCAACCGTGTAAAGCGGTGGTGAGGCAGACCCTTCGGGGACTATCTTTGGCCATGGATGGCCAAAGCTAAGCGCCCATGGACGGCTTGAGCGTGTCCCCGAAGGGTCTGCCTCAGCGCCGCCACCCCCAAAGGCAACGGGCCGGGCCAAAACAAGAGTCCAACTCCAAAAGTCAGACCCGAAAACATCAGATACCAGCAGCATCCTTCAGGGCAGAAGCGCGATCCGTCTTCTCCCATGGGAACGCGGTGAACGTCTTGCCGCCGACGGTCATCTCGTACGGATCACGGCCGAAGTGGCCGTAGGCTGCCGTCTGTTGATACATCGGGTGCAGCAGGTCGAGCATGTTGGTGATGGCGTATGGACGCAGGTCGAAGTTCTGGCGCACCAGTTCGATGATCTTGTCGTCGCTGATCTTGCCGGTGCCGAAGGTGTTCAATGAGATCGAGGTTGGTTGTGCCACGCCGATGGCGTAGGAGACCTGGATCTCGCACTTGTCGGCCAGGCCGGCGGCGACGATGTTCTTGGCGACGTAACGGCCAGCATAGGCGGCGGAACGGTCGACTTTAGACGGGTCCTTGCCTGAGAAGGCGCCGCCGCCGTGGCGTGCCATGCCGCCGTAAGTGTCTACGATGATCTTGCGACCGGTCAGACCACAGTCGCCCACCGGGCCGCCGATGACGAACTTGCCGGTCGGGTTGATGTGGAACTGGGTGTCCGTGTGCAACAGCTCTGCCGGCAGCGCGTGCTTGACGATCAGTTCCATGACGGCTTCTTTCAGGTCTTCCTGAGTGACGTCTTCGTCGTGCTGGGTGGACAGGACAACGGCGTCGATGCCGGAAACCCGGCCGTTTTCGTAGCGGCAGGTGACCTGGCTTTTCGCATCGGGGCGCAGCCATGGCAGCAGGCCGCTCTTGCGGGCTTCAGCCTGGCGCTGGACCAGTCGGTGGGAGAAGGTGATCGGCGCAGGCATCAGCACGTCGGTTTCGTTGCTGGCGTAGCCGAACATCAGGCCCTGGTCGCCGGCGCCCTGGTCTTCCGGCTTCTGGCGGTCAACGCCCTGGGCGATGTCGACGGACTGCTTGCCGATGATGTTGATGATGCCGCAGGTGTCGCCGTCGTAGCCCACGTCGGAGGAGGTGTAGCCGATGTCCTTGATCACCCCACGTACCAGGTCTTCCAGATCGACCCAGGCACTGGTGGTGATCTCACCGCCGACAATCGCAACGCCTGTTTTTACCATGGTTTCACAGGCAACACGGGCGTGTGGATCTTCGGTGAGGATGGCATCCAGAACCGCGTCGGAAATCTGATCCGCCAGTTTGTCTGGATGGCCCTCAGAGACCGATTCGGAGGTGAAGATGTTGTAGTCAGCCATAATGCGTGCTCCTCTTGAGCGTTTCAAATGCGTACCGGTGGTTGGCTGTAATGGGCCATTCCGGTTACTGGTTTTGTTGGTGTTATCAGGGATACGTGAAACTACGTACCCGTATATCAAAATATGTTGATATTGCGTTTGCTCGCGTCATCCGGGGGCGGTGGTTTTCCAGAATTCCCGCACCTGTATCTGGAAGCCGTTACGCAGCCCTATAAACAGTTGCTCCCCGGCCATCATGCCTGCGTCTGCCGCCCAGGCGGTCAGTTCCTCGGGCTCGAAGCCCAGCCACAGGTCGCCGCAGTTTTCCTTGGCCCAGTCCTGATCGTGGCTGCACAGGTCACTGACGACAAAGCAGCCGCCGCCGTTCATCAGCGCGGCGGCGTCCAGGAAGATGTCCGCGGGGCTGGGAACGTGGTGCAGCACCATGTTGGCCACTACCAGGTCAAACGCGTCGCCACGGGCCAGCAGGTTGTCGGTGACGCCCTCAATCAGGTCGACATTATTAAGGCGATCGTCAATGCAGGTCCGTGTGGCCTTGGCCAGCATGTCGCGGGAGTTGTCCAGCGCCACCACGTGCTCGCAGATCTTTGACAGCACCGGCAGGAAAGCGCCTTCACCGGGGCCGATTTCCAGGGCGGTCTGCCACGGGTGTTTGTCGGCGCGTTTACGGATCAGCTCGGCCACGGGCTCGGCGTACAGGTCAAAGGCGGCAATCAGTTCCTGTTGCTCGCGGAACTGTTCGGAGTGGCGAGAGAAAAACGCCTGTGACTGATTCGCCCGTTGGTCGCGGATGGCTTCAATTTTTTCCTCCAGGTGCGACGGCAGGGGAACCTGGTCCACTGTCTCGAACACCAGGCGGATGGTCTGGTCCGTGAGCTTGTCGCTGTCCAGGCTCAACGGGCGGCGATAGAAAATGGCGTTGCCTTCCCGCTGGGGCTCCAGCAGCCCGGCCTTATGCATCACCTTGAGGTGGTGGCTCATACCGGACTGGCGCATCTCGAACAGTTGGCTCAGTTCCAGCACCCCGAAAGTGTCACGACGTAACACGCGCAGAATCTCCAGGCGCAACGGATCCCCGCTCGCTTTATAGATCGGGGCCAGGGCGTCCAGGGAGGACAGGTCGGCGGCGTGTGTGGTCATGGAAGTCATGGTTGGCAAGTTTAGGGGTGTTCTGTTGGTCAATCAATAGCCATATCAAAAAAAATTGATATAGATTTTGAGTTCCTTGAGTTTGGTTCGTTTCGGGAAACCCGATTTGCTCCCACACACACTAATCGGCGAAAATACGCGCCTTATTTTTGAGCAGTTCTATTTTTCCCGAAAAACACTGGAGAAACGTCAATGCCGTCTCGTAAAGATCTCGCCAACGCCATTCGCGCGCTGAGCATGGATGCGGTTCAGAAAGCCAAATCCGGCCACCCGGGTGCGCCCATGGGTATGGCGGATATCGCCGAGGTTCTGTGGAACGATTACCTGAGCCACAACCCGGCCAACCCGCAGTGGGCCAACCGCGACCGCTTCGTGCTGTCCAACGGTCACGGCTCCATGCTGCAGTACTCTTTGCTGCACCTGAGCGGGTACGACGTTTCCATTGACGACCTGAAGAACTTCCGTCAGCTGCACTCCAAAACCCCGGGCCACCCTGAATACGGTTACACCCCGGGCGTTGAAACCACCACCGGCCCCCTGGGGCAGGGTTTCGCCAACTCCGTGGGTTTTGCCCTGGCGGAGAAAGCCCTGGCGGCGCAGTTCAACCGTCCCGGTCATGACATCGTGGATCATTACACCTATACCTTCCTGGGCGACGGCTGCCTGATGGAAGGTATCTCCCACGAAGTGGCTTCGCTGGCCGGTACCCTGGGTCTCGGCAAACTGATCTGCTTCTACGACGACAACGGCATTTCCATCGACGGTGAAGTGGATGGCTGGTTCACCGACGACACGCCGAAGCGTTTCGAAGCCTATGGCTGGCAAGTGATTCCGGCGGTAGACGGCCACGATGCCGACGCCGTTCGCGCTGCCATTGAAGCTGCCCGCGCCAACACCGATCAGCCCACCATGATCTGCTGCAAGACCATCATCGGCTTCGGCTCTCCCAACAAGCAGGGCAAGGAAGATTGCCACGGCGCGCCGCTGGGTGACGACGAAATCGCACTGACCCGCGAGCAGCTGGGTTGGACTCATGGTTCTTTCGAGGTGCCGTCTGAAATCTACGCCGAGTGGAACGCCAAAGAGAAAGGCGCTGCCGCACAGCAGGCGTGGGAAGAGAAATTCGCTGCCTACGAAAAGGCCGAGCCGGAACTGGCAGCCGAATTCAAGCGCCGCATGGCCGGCGACCTGCCTGCCGATTTCTCCGAGAAGGCCCAGGCGTACATCCAGGAGTGTCAGGACAAGGGCGAAACCGTCGCCAGCCGCAAGGCCTCCCAGAACACCCTGAATGCCTACGGTCCGCTGCTGCCGGAACTGCTGGGCGGCTCCGCTGACCTGGCTGGCTCCAACCTCACTATCTGGGGTGGCTCCAAAGGCGTGACCAAAGAAGACGCCAGCGGCAACTACATCTATTACGGTGTGCGTGAGTTCGGCATGGCCGCCATCATGAACGGCATCGCTCTGCACGGTGGTTACGTACCTTACGGCGCCACCTTCCTGATCTTCATGGAATACTGCCGCAACGCCGTGCGCATGGCGGCGCTGATGAAGCAGCGTTCCATCTTCGTGTTCACCCATGACTCCATCGGTCTGGGCGAAGACGGCCCCACGCACCAGCCCATTGAGCAGCTGGCCAGCCTGCGCACCACGCCGAACATGAGCACCTGGCGCCCGGCTGACACCGTGGAATCCGCCGTGGCCTGGAAAGCGGCCCTTGAGCGCACAGACGGCCCGACGGCCATGGTGTTCTCCCGTCAGGGACTGCCGCACCAGGAGCGCGATGCCCAGCAGCTGGCAGATGTGGCCAAGGGAGGCTACATCCTGTCCGACAGCGAAGGCATGCTGGACCTGATCCTGATTGCCACTGGCTCCGAAGTGGCCCTGGCCCAGGACACCGCCGCCAAACTGCGGGAGCAGGGCAAGAACGTACGCGTAGTGTCCATGCCGTCCACCGACACCTTTGATGCCCAGAGCGCCGACTACAAACAGAAAGTGCTGCCGCTGGAAGTCACCAACCGCATCGCCATCGAAGCCGCCATTGCCGACTACTGGTACAAGTACGTGGGCCTCGACGGCCGCGTGGTTGGCATGACCACCTTCGGTGAATCTGCGCCCGCCGGCGAGCTGTTCAAGGAATTCGGCTTCACCGTCGACAACATCCTGGAAGTCGCCGCGGAACTGCTGGACGCCTGATGAGCAAAGCCAAGCCTTTTCGCATCGCGATCAACGGATATGGCCGGATTGGCCAGTGCGTGTTGCGCGCGCTGTATGAAAATGGCTATCGCGATCACCTTCAGGTGGTCGCGATCAACGAGCTGTCCGACATCGACACCATTGCTCACCTGACCCGTTATGATTCCACCCATGGCCGGTTCCAGGGTGAGATCGCGGTGGAAGGTGACAACCTGGTGGTGAACGGCGATCCCATCCGCATATTGCGGCATCCGGAACCCTCGGAACTGCCGTGGCGTCTGCTGGATGTGGATCTGGTGCTAGAGTGCTCCGGCGCCTATTCCGACCGCGCGACTGCCCAAAAGCACGTGGACGCGGGCGCCCAGCGCCTGCTGTTCTCCCAACCCGGGGAACCGGATGTCGACCGCACGGTAGTGTTCGGTATTAATGAAGGCGAACTGACCCAAGAGGACGTGATCGTCGCAGCCGCCTCCTGCACAACCAACTGCCTGGTGCCTGTCATCCAGGTGCTGGACGACGCATTGGGTGTGGAGCAGGGCAGCACGACCACCATCCACGCGGCGATGAACGACCAGCCGGTGATTGACGCCTACCATCATCAGGACCTGCGTCGCACCCGCAGTGCGCTGCACAACATCGTGCCAGTGGACACCGGACTGGCCAAAGGCATCGAGCGGTTGTTGCCCCACATGGAAGGCAAATTCAGTTCCGTCGCCATGCGGGTACCGACCATGAACGTATCCGCCATCGACATGGTGGTAAACGTCCGCAAGCCAACCACGATTCAGGCGGTGAACGAATTGCTGAAAGGCGCGGCCAGAGGACCGCTGAAAAACATCCTCGGATACACCGACGAACTCCTGGCCAGCTCCGATTTCAACCACGACGCCCATTCCGGCGTGGTTGATGGCGGCCAGACCCGGGTGACCGGGGAAACCATGGTGAAAGTGCTTTGCTGGTTCGATAACGAATGGGGTTTCGCGAACCGAATGCTGGACGTCAGCCACTGCTGGCTAGAGAAAACCGGCAACTAAACCAAGACCAGATCAAGGGAAGAAAACAATGGCGATCAAAAAAATGACCGAGCTGGACCTCGCTGGCAAGCGGGTCCTGATCCGCGAAGACCTCAACGTGCCGGTAAAAGACGGCCAGGTCTCCAGCGATGCCCGCATCCGCGCGTCACTGCCCACCATCAAGGCCGCCAAAGACGCCGGCGCCAAGGTCATGCTGATGTCACACCTCGGCCGCCCGGAAGAAGGCGTCTACGACGAAGCCTCATCCATGAAGCCCGTCGCTGACCACCTCACCAAAGTGCTGGGCCAGGAAGTACGCCTGATCAAAGACTACCTGGAAGGCGTTGAAGTCGCTGACGGCGAAGTCGTCCTGTTCGAAAACGTCCGCTTCAACAAGGGCGAAAAGAAAGACAACGAAGACCTGGCGAAACAGTACGCCGCCCTGTGCGACGTCTACGTAATGGACGCCTTCGGCACCGCCCACCGCGCCCAGGCCTCCACCCATGGTGTAGCGAAATTCGCCCCCGAAGCCTGCGCCGGCCCGCTGCTGGCCGCAGAACTGGACGCCCTCGGCAAAGCCCTCGACAACCCGGCCAAGCCGGTCGTTGCCATCGTCGGCGGCTCCAAAGTCTCCACCAAACTGGACGTCCTCAACGCCCTGGAAAACGTCTGCGATCAGATCATCGTTGGCGGCGGCATCGCCAACACCTTCCTGGCCGCAGCTGGCCACCCGGTCGGCAAATCCCTGTGCGAACACGACCTGATCGACACCGCCAAAGAAATCGCCTCCCGCGTGGAAATCCCACTGCCGGTAGACGTGGTCGTGGCCAGCGAATTCGCCGAAACCGCCACTGCCACCACCAAGAGCATCGCCGACGTCACCGACAACGACATGATCCTCGACGTCGGCCCCGAAACCGCCGGCCAGTTCGCCGAACTGTTGAAAAACGCCAAAACCATCCTCTGGAACGGCCCGGTTGGCGTCTTCGAATTCGACCAGTTCGGCAACGGCACTAAAGCGTTGGCAGAAGCCATCGCCGAAAGCGACGCCTTCTCCCTGGCCGGCGGCGGTGATACCGTAGCGGCCGTTGACAAGTACGGCGTTGCTGACAAAATCTCCTACATCTCCACCGGCGGCGGCGCGTTCCTCGAATTCGTGGAAGGCAAAACCCTGCCAGCAGTAGCTGTACTAGAGGAGCGTGGCGCATAAGCTTTTTTGTTTTTTAAGCTTAGGCGTTAAGAAAAAAGCCAGAATCGCAAGGAGGGTGGGAAGTGTGCTTCGCGGAATTTCGAAGGCCAAGGATGGCCTGAGAGAAGCGCACATGGATG
>NZ_JBJJLB010000039.1:0-28719 GCF_045449795.1 Marinobacter alkalisoli | reverse complement strand
GCACACTTCCCACCCTCCGCAGCAGACTCCAAAAGTCTGCAGCACAAAAGAATTCAACTACCAAACGTCCAACGAAGGAGACGACCCATGGCCCTGATTTCGATGCGGCAAATGCTGGATCACGCCGCCGAGCATGGTTACGGTGTGCCAGCCTTTAACGTCAACAACCTGGAACAGATGCGCGCCATCATGGAAGCGGCTGACAAAACCGACTCCCCGGTGATTGTTCAGGCCTCCGCCGGAGCCCGCAAATACGCAGGTGCCCCCTTCCTGCGCCACCTGATCCTCGCGGCCATCGAAGAATGGCCCCACATCCCGGTCGTCATGCACCAGGACCACGGCACCAGCCCGTCCGTGTGCCAGCGCTCCATCCAGCTCGGCTTCAGCTCCGTCATGATGGACGGCTCCCTCGGTGAAGACGGCAAAACCCCGATGGACTACGAATACAACGTAGACGTCACCCGCCGCACCGTAGACATGGCCCACGCCTGTGGCGTCTCCGTGGAAGGCGAACTGGGTTGCCTCGGCTCCCTGGAAACCGGTCAGGCCGGCGAAGAAGATGGCATCGGCGCCGAAGGCACCCTGGACCACAGCCAGATGCTGACCGACCCGGAAGAAGCCGCCGACTTCGTCAAGAAAACCCACGTCGACGCCCTGGCCATCGCCATCGGCACCAGCCACGGCGCCTACAAGTTCACCCGTCCACCGACCGGTGACATCCTGGCCATCGACCAGATCAAAGCCATCCACGCCCGCATCCCGGACACCCACCTGGTCATGCACGGCTCCAGCTCCGTACCCCAGGACTGGCTGGAAATCATCAACCAGTACGGTGGCGAAATCCCGGAAACCTACGGTGTACCGGTTGAGGAAATCGTTGAAGGTATCAAGCACGGCGTTCGCAAGGTCAACATCGACACCGACCTGCGTCTGGCCAGCACCGGCGCGGTCCGCCGCTTCCTGGCCGAAAACCCGGCCGAGTTTGACCCGCGGAAATTCCTCAAGGAAACCATGAAGGCCATGACCGACGTGTGCGTCGCACGCTACGAAGCCTTCGGTTGTGCCGGCAACGCCAGCAAGATCAAACCAGTCAACCTCGAGCGCATGTTCGAGCGGTATGCGGCTGGTGAGCTGGATCCGAAAGTTAAGTAATCCTGCTTAAAGTCGCCCCCTGGCGTTGAGTCAGGGGGCTCCTGAATTCCCTCCGACTCCCCTTTCGAAGCTCAAGTTTTTTCCTGTCGAATGGCTTTATGAAAAAGGCAAGGCTCACCTGAGTGTGCTATCTTGTCCGGAAAGTGATGTTGTTTTCCGGACAAAATTCATGGCTGGTGTCTAATGAAAAGCCTTGAAAACAAATTAGTTAGCAAGATTTATGGCATGGGTAGGGGTTGGTCTTTTTCAAGAAAAGATTTTAGCCTGCTGGGAAGTGCCGAATCCATCGATAAAGGGCTGTCTCGTCTGGCGCAGAAAGGCACCATACGGCGACTGACTCGGGGGCTGTATGATTACCCTCGCTATAGCAAGTGGTTGCAACAGGAGCTTGGACCGGACATGGACCAGGTAGCCCATGCGTTGGCACGAAAATTTGGCTGGAGTATCCAGGTAACGGGCAACGCCGCGCTGAATATCCTCGGTATCTCAACGCAGGTTCCTACGCGCTTTATCTACCTGAGTGATGGCCCCAGCCGCATCTATTCGATACTGGGCAATGAACTGACGTTCAGGAAATCCCGCTTCACTCACCTGAATCTCAAGCATACCCAAAGCGCGTTGCTGGTGCAGGCCATAGAAGCGCTGGGTCAGAAGAGCCTGACTCAAGAAAATCTTGCCGTCATGGCTCGATACCTGAGTCCGCAAGGCCCATTGCCTGAGCGGCAGAGGTTGGCGATCGCCAAAGATACTCAATTCGTGACCAGCTGGATTCAGGAAACCATTACTGTCATTTTGAATATGGCCTCAAAGGAGGAGGCAGTGGTATGAGGAATATCGCCAGGGAAACGGCACAACAGCGACAGGATCTGTTTGCAGCAACCTCCAGTAAAATGACAATGACACCAGCTGCCGCGGAAAAGGATTTTTGGGTTGTCTGGTGCCTGGACACCCTGTTCAGCCTGCCAGATTGGGCATCCCGTCTGCGCTTTAAAGGTGGCACCAGTCTCTCGAAGGCTTACGGGGTGATTGAACGGTTTTCTGAAGATATTGACCTGATTCTGGATTGGACCGGGCTAAGCGATGAAAATCCGGTCGCGGGGCGGAGCAAAACCAAGCAGGGGCGGTTGAATGCATCCATCAACCAGGCCGCCCAGTTTCTGATTCGTGAGCAATTATTGCCCGATTTGCAGCGGGCTCTACAACCAGTATGTCAGGCAAGCCTGGATAAAGATGACCCACACACCATTAATATAGAATACCCGGCACTTTTTGCCCCCGGTTATTTGCGCCCAATTGTCCGGTTAGAAATCGGCCCGCTAGCGGCCATGTTGCCGATGGAATCAAAAACTGTTGCGAGTTACGCCGCTCAGTGTTTCCCACAAGTCTTCCAGACGCCTGGAGTCGAAGTTCCAACCATTCGCGCGGAAAGAACCTTCTGGGAAAAAATGACAATCCTTCACGCTGAGGCGCACCGGCCTGCGGACAAACCATTGCCTACCCGCTATGCCAGGCACTATTACGACGTGTACCGTATGGCCAGTAGTCAATATGCAGAGAGTGCCCTGAAGGACAAAGAACTGTTGGCGGAGGTAGTGGCTTTCAAGCAAAAGTTTTATCCCGCCGGCTGGGCAAGCTACCAAACGGCAAAACCAGGCACGATGCGGCTACTGCCTTCTGATGCGCATATCCGGGCTCTTGAAGTCGATTATGATGCCATGACAGAAATGGTTTTTGGTGATGTCCCTGAATTTGAATCACTACTGCAGGTTCTCGAAGCGCTGGAGGAACGAATTAATAACCAGGGCCTAGCAGAAAAACTTTAGCTATCCCTTTCGCCCCAGCCGTTCCAGCGCCAACAGCGTATCCGCGTAATTCACAAACCGGTTCAGATACTCGGGCGACAGCTTCTCCATGGTCGCAATCGCACGGCTGACCAAGCGGTGGGCGTTCATGGGGCCGGCGTTTTCCGGGGTCTGTTCGATGGCCTGGCGGATGCGGTCCTGCAGGGCCTGTGTGCCCTGATCCGCCTGCACCCTGGCCATGGCTTTAAGTGGGCGTGGCGAGCTGTCCGTTACTGCAGATTGTGTCGGCCTCCCATCCTCTTCACCGTAGATCAGTCTTTCCAAGGGTGAAGAGGAGGCTTGTACGTGTGTTTCAGGTGACTGATTCAGGGTATCCAGCAAAAGCTGCAATGGTGAGGGCTGTCCGGTCTCGGCAGGTTGTTCTGCATCGGCCTGCTGTCCGGACCTGGCCTGATACTCCGCCACAGCCTGCGCCAGCCGCTGCCAATGCCGGGTCCCCTGAAGTCCTTTCGCCCGCAGCTTTTGCTCCAGGGTTTCCAGATAGCGGAAACGGATCGGATCCAGCCGATCCGCACCAGAGCCCCTGAGATCAGCCAGTTGTTGCTCCATGGTGGTCGCTTCCGCAGTGGCAGTCATCAGTTCCCGGCTCCATTATCAGTTTCGGCAGCCATAGCGGGAGCCCGTGGCACCGTGCTGATCTCCACCCGTCGGTTCTGGGCCCGGGATTCGGCATCCACATTGGGCACTGCCGGGTGGTGGGGGCCGAAGGCCGCGGCAAAGACCCGGTCATCGGGCAGGCCCAGTTCCATCAGGGTACGGGTGACCGTCAACGCCCGTTGGGCGGACAGCCCCCAGTTATCCTGATAACGGTTGCCACGGTGCATGGGCAGGTCGTCGGTAAAGCCGCTGACCATGAGCAGCTCATCGTGTTGGGTCAGGTAGGTTTGCAGTGGCGCAACCAGGGATTGCAGCACGGCTACGCCATCCGCCTGTAACTGATCCGAGTTCAGTTCAAACAGGACGTTGCCGCTGATACCGATACGGCCATCCCGGAACGTCACCAGGCCTTTGGTGAGGGGATCTTCCAATGCCTGCTCCAGCGCCATACGGCGCTCTTCCTCGGCCACCCGGCGCTCCTTCTCTTCCGCCAGGGACTGGCTGAGTTCCAGCTGTACGCCGATCACCCACACCAGGATCAGCACCAGAATACCCACCAGCGCCGCCATCAGGTCAGAGAAAATCGCCCAGATCGGTGTGGACTGCTGTTCGCCGCCTTCCAGGTGCTCCATCAGTTGGCTCCGGCAGTCTCTGCGTGTCCCTTGCGCAGGGCGGTGACGGCATCGATGACGTCCTTCTGGGAACTGACAGACAGATCGATGACCTCGCGGGCCTGCGCCACGTAGTAGGCCAGCTGCTCATCATGGCGGCTACTGGCGTTGTCCATCGCCTTCTGAATGTTCGCCAGGCTTTCCTGCAAACTGCTATTGGAGGTGCTGAACAATTCCACCGCCTGGTGGAAGGCTTCGCTGAGGGCGCCCACTTCCTGACTGCTGCCGGTAATGTCGTCGCCCAGTTTGCCAAGCTGCTGGCTTTGTTCCTCAATCAGGGTGTTGAAACGCTCGCTGATCCCGGTGAGGGTGTCACCGGCGCCGCTGATCAGGGAATCCACCGCCTGACGCTGGCTATCGGCATTGCTGCGCTGGGATTCCAGCAGCCTGTCCAGTTCCTCAACCAGCCTTTGGCGCTCCTCCAGCAACTCGTTTTCCCGTTCGCTGTTCCGGGCCATTTCACGTTGCAGCTGGTTGATCACCTCCGCCGCCGCTTTCGGGGTTTCCGAGGCCGTTTCAATCAGGCGGGTCATCGGCGCTTCAAGGCCAGTGCCCAGCTGGGTCAGGTGGTCGCTTACGGTTTTCTCCAGTTGTGCCAGCCGGTCAGTCGCTGCCTCGCCTCGGGCGGTTTCCTGGTCACGGAGTGCTGTGAGTTGTTCGCTGATTCTGCTGATCAGCGTATCCAGACCTTGCTGCTGATCGCTCACAATCTGGCTGCTTTCCTCGCGGAAGAGGGACTGATACTCCTGAAGCCGGTCACGCAGATCGGCCATGAAGGATTCTGTGGTTTGCTGCTGTTGCTCCAGACTCTTTTGCCAGTGCAGAACGCTCTGTTCTGAAGCCTCCTGCTGCGTCGCGAGGTTTTGCTGCCAGCGTTCTCCGGCCTCGATCGTGGTTTTCTGGAAGCCTTCGGCGATCTCAGTCAGTTGCTGTTTGGTGGCATCAGACCAGCTCTGGTGCAGTTCCCCGGCATCTTCGCGCAGGCGAGTCATCGCATTCTCCACAATCGGTTCCATGCGCTCTGCGGCCAGGCGGGTACTGGCGTCCAGAGCCGACTCCAGCGACTGTGCCACGGAATCCGCCAGGGTCTGGTAGTGGCTCCCGACGGTGTCGTGGAATTCCTGCTGATTGCGGGTCAGGGATTGCTCAAGGGTCTGGCCAAGTTGTTCCATTCGGGCGGTCATGGTTTCCATGGCGGAAGCCATTTGGGGCAAAGCCCTGGCCTGGGACTCCAACGCCTGAAACGCCTGCTGGCGCTGGTAGTCCGCCGACAGATGATGCAGCTTCTGGCGCAGGGTTTTGTCCAGCTGGCGGGAGACCAGCAGCCGCTCGCGCCGGCTGAGGGTGGAGGCCAGCCCCAGCATGGCGGACGCCGCCACACCGGCAATGGAGGTTCCGAACGCCAGGCTCAGCCCGGCGATAGGCGCGGCCAGGGCACTGCGAATCACGCTCAGCTCGGTGCTGCCATCCAGCGCTGAGGCGGCACCGTTGAGCGTTACAATCATGCCGGCAAAGGTGCCGAGCAGACCCAGCATTACCAGCAAGCCCACAAGGTAGGGGGTTAGCTGCGGGCTGGGCAACGCGGCGGAGTGGCCGTCCAGGCGCTTCTGCATGGCAAACTGAACCGGCTCCGGCAAGCCGGAGAGCCAGCCTTCGACCTGTTCGCGGTTATCCGGGGCAGCGCTCAGCCGTTCGGCCAACTGGTGAGTGGTACGCCGAAACCCGATCAATTCGGCGAAGCCCAGCCCATATACCGCTGCAATAATGGCGGTCACGGTCAGTGCCAGCAGGTCGGAGCCGAGGAAACCCTGGCCAATCCAGGCCATCACGGCCAGGCCGATGGCAAATGCGAGAAAGAAGAAAAGTCTGGTCATGGCGAATCGCTAACCTCGTTGTGGCAGGCCTCCAGCAACCCCAGCACCGGCTCCAGCCGAACGTCCAGTTCAGCGAGTAACAGAGTCTGCGCTTCCTCGCAGTAACGGTGGAGCCAGTCACCGGGTTGGGTGCCCGGTTCCGGGGATTGCTCAGAGGATGTCCTTAAGGCCTGGAACCGCTGCTCCAGGACCTTTGAAATGTGGGAAAAACACTGGCTGGTGTAACCGGCCATGGTGTGATCAAACACCGAGTCCAGCTCTGCCAGCCGGGCCAGGTTCTGGCCCTGATCTTTCATTGTCTTACGCACCTTGTCCCGCAGTTGGCGGGTGGCGGCGGCGATTTTGCGTTGCAGCGTGAGCCAGGCATTCAGGTAGGGCTCAAACGCAGCCGGGTCTTGCTGTTCAGTCTCAACCCCGTAGCCGTGAATTCGGCGGATCAAAGCCTGGCGCGTGGTGGCCAGTTCCCGGGATAGTTGCTCGATAACCGCACTCTGCACCGTGGCAGGCTGGCCGCCACGGAAGGCCAGTGCGGCATCCAGATTCATGGTGTCCCCAAGCCCGAATAACCGGCCCAGGCGCTCGGCGAGGCACGGCAGGCTGTCGTCAGCAACCATGCCCCCCGGCGGAGTGGCCAACTGCAACAGCCTTGACCGGGGATGCCCGGTTTGTCGAGGTCGTGCTTGAGTCATGGGGTTGAGGCGCACCGTTTGCATTGGTAGTCGTTACAGGAAACACGAGAGTCATGCATTGCCGATAGCCGGCGGGTGCCTATACTAATGGCTATTCGGGGGGATTGATAATGACCGTTTCTTAGTGGAGTTGCTGCCTCTGGGCCCAGGCGGGCTGTCTGCCAATACTTCCTCCTTGTATTTTCCCTAACAGCGTCAAATATAAGTAATCAGAGAACAATCTTTGACCAGATGCGAGGAGTGCAATGGACTTCAAAGACTATTACGCCGTCCTCGGTGTGAGCGAGTCAGCCTCCCCCGAGGAGATCAAAAAGGCTTATCGCAAGCTGGCCCGCAAATACCATCCGGATGTCAGCAAGGAAGACAACGCAGACACCAAGTTCAAGGACCTGGGCGAAGCCTACGAGGTCCTGAAAGATCCGGAAAAGCGTGCGGAGTACAATGAGCTGCGTAAGTACGGTGCCCGTCCTGATGGTTCCTTTGAGCCACCGCCCGGGTGGCAGAGCGCGTCCGGGTTTGGACGTGGCGGCTACACCGAGGCTGATGCCCGCCAGTTCAGTGACTTCTTCGAAGAGATTTTCGGTGGCGGCCGTGGCGGGTTTTCCAGCCAGGGATTTGGCGGCGGTGGTTTCCGCCAGAATACCCGCATGCGTGGTGAAGATGTGCATGCCAGGCTCGCACTGTTTCTGGAAGAGGTCTTCCACGGCTGCGAGAAGCAGGTGTCGTTCACCGTCCATGAAGCCGATGACCATGGCCGGATTGTGGCCCGCCAGAAGAATCTGAAGGTGAAAATTCCCGCCGGTATGCGGGAAGGGCAGCATTTGCGCCTGAAAGGTCAGGGCTCTCCCGGTATTGGCGGTGGTGAACCGGGTGATCTGCTGATCGAGGTGGAACTGGCGCCACACCCGCTGTTCAGCGTCGAGGGGCGCGACGTGGTGGTGACGGTCCCCGTTGCGCCCTGGGAGGCCGCGCTGGGCACATCAGTCACGGTGCCGACGGTAGGCTCCAAAGTGAACGTGAAAGTGCCCAAGGGGTCCTCCAGCGGGCGTAAGCTTCGTCTCAAGGGCAAGGGGTTGCCAGGCAAGCATCCGGGCGACCAGATTGTGGTGCTGCAGATCGTGATGCCGGAGCGGCACTCTGAAGAAGCTGAAAAACTTTATCAGCAGCTGGCCGAGGCGGAGAAACACTTCAATCCGCGTAGCAAACTTCATGTATAAGCGGGGGAGCTGGGAATGACCAGGAAAGATCCGATTCATACCGTGGAGGTGGCAGAGCCTCAAATGACGCTGACCCTGACAGAAATTTGCGAGCGAGGTGAGTGCCACGCCGAGTTTGTCATCAAACTGGTCAGCTATGGTGTTATTGCGCCGGTCGAAGATGTGCCGGAGGAACGGCGCTGGGAATTTGACCTGGCGGCACTGGCACGGTTGCGCAAGGCGCAGCGGTTGCAGCGGGACCTGAAGATGAACCTGCCGGGGCTGGCGATGTCGCTTGAGCTGCTTGATGAAGTCCAGCAGATGCGCCGTGAGGTGGATCGCCTCAACCAGCAGCTGCGGCAGCTGACGGGGGAGTGGTAACGCTCTCCCCCTTTTTTATTGCTCCCGCTTTTCCAGCGCCTGCATTTCCGCGTAAATCTTCTCCGCTTCTTCCATGAGCGTGCCATGGGCACGCAAGTCCCCATTGCGCTGCGCATGGAGCGCCTTGGCGAGCTTGTCTTCGTAAGCTTTCTTCAGCTTTTTCTTCGGGTCACCTTTGAGAAATCCCAGCATGGTTCCGCACCTGTTTTCGATTGTGTGTAGACAGCTTACGCACTCGGAAAGCAAAAGTTCATAAATTCTTAATGATCAAAAACTCGACATTCTCCGAAAATGGGAATAAATTCCCAAAATACAGGTTGGGAAAAATATCCCAAACAAGAGTTCCAAGAGAGCGGGGCGGAATGGCCTTGCGGGAAAGCAACAAACAAGCCTGGAGAATCGAGATGAAACGTAATGCCTTGTCTGTAGCAATCAAATTCGCCATCAGTGGTGCGCTTGTCGGTGCGTTGGCAGCCTGTGGCGGCGGTGGAGGCAGTAGTTCCGGCAGTTCGGACAGTGCCGACACTTCCAGCGGTTCCAGTGTGGGTCCGGTCTCCGGTTTCGGCAGCGTCTACGTGAACGGTACCCGTTTCCGCACCGATGGTTCCGTCACCAGTGACGATGGTGTGGAGCGGGAAACCCAGCTGGAAAAAGGCATGATCCTCAAGGTTCGTGGCAGTTGGGATGATCGCGGTGAGGGTGAAGCGCAGCGCGTTGATTACGATGACACCATCCGCGGGCCCCTGACGTCCGCCACCTGGGACGATGTCGAAAAGACCGGGGCGCTGATTGTTGCAGGCCAGACGGTTCGTCTCGATGGTCAGACCGTCTTCAAGGGCCTGAGCCCGGTGGACCTCAACGGCGTGGCTGCCGACACCTATCGAGTACGCGTCAGCGGCTGGCAACTGGATGATGGTTCCTTTCGCGCCAGTTTCGTTGGCGTGAAGGCCATCGGCGTGGATTTCGATGATGACAATGAAGTGGAAATCGAGGGCGTGGTCGAGAATCTTGATACCGACGCCCAGACTTTCACCATCAATGGCTTTCCGGTGGACTACACCAGCGCCGTCTTTGACGACGACCTGAACAGGGATGACCTGCGCGATGGCATTGCCGTTGAGGTTGAGGGGAATCTGCAAGGTGGTGTGCTGGTTGCCCGGGAAATCGACGACGAGGACGATCTGTTCGACGACGATGATGACGTGGAGATCGCCGGCACCGTATACGACTTTGACGCGGGCGCCCGCACATTCTTTATCAACGGAATCCAGGTGCAGATCAATGGCAGCACCGAGTTTGATGATGGGCTTCGGGAGAGCAGCATGACCAATGGCCTGCTGGTAAAAGTGGAAGGCGAGTACCGCAATGGTCTGTTGATTGCCGAGGAAATCGAGCCGCGGGACGGGGATGCCGAACTGGAGGGTGTTATCGAGTCAAAGCCTGACAGTGAAACCCTTATTGTCAGCGGTGTGCGTGTGGCGCTGACCAGCGGAACCCTGATTGAAGACGACGATGATGACGACCGCATCACCATGCGCACCCAGGACATAGAAAGCCTGAATGTAGGGGACTTTCTGGAAATCGAGGGTCGCCAGCGCTCGGATGACGGTGGCTTTCTGGAGGCCATCAAGGTCGAGCGGGAAGACGATGGCGATGATGGCTACGAAATGGAAGGTCGGGTGACGGCGCTGTCCAGCACCACCGTCACCGTCATGGGCCTGGAAATGTTGCGGGGCAGTGCCGATTTCTCCGGTATTCAGGTCGGCAGTGACGTGGAAGTGGATTACTTCCGCAACAGTGGCGGTGATTATGTCGTCGATGAAATTGAGGAAGACGACTGATCATGCCGGAGGCAGGCCGGGGTTACGCCCCCGGCCGGTCACTTCTGGTTTTGATGCGGCCATGGGAATACAATCCCAAATATGAAACATTTCAACAATAACCCCCTGCATCGGGCGCTGTACCGTATTCTCCGCCCGCTTGCCCGGCTCCTGCTTCGCAATGGTATTCCATTCGGGGAGTTCGCGGACCTGGTCAAGCGCGCGTATGTGGAAGCGGCGATGGAAGATTTTCACGATGGCCGGAAAAAGCCCACGGACTCCAGAGCGGCAGTCATGACCGGTCTGACACGCAAGGAGGTCAAACGCCACCGTGAAATCCTGGCGGGCGAACATGCCGGTGCAACCGCTGGCGTTCACTCCAACCGGGCGTCGCGGGTCGTTTCCGGCTGGGTGCATGATGCAGCCTTTCAGAGCGGGGACGGGGAGCCGGCGTTGCTGGCGTTTGACGGATCGCTGAGTTTCAGTGAGCTGGTCCGGCGATACAGTGGCGATATGCCGCCAAGGGCGGTGCTCGACGAGCTGCTCCGGGTGGGGGTTGTTGGAACTGACGACGCAACCGGAAAACTGGTTTTGAAACAGCGTGCCTACGTGCCGGCCGGGGACAGTGAGGAAATGCTCCAGATCTTCGGGGAAGACGTATCTGATCTTATTGCGACAATAGATCATAATCTGGTCAGTGGTGAGTCCGGCAGTCAGCCCTTGTTCCAGCGCACGTTGACGTATAACAACATTCCTCCGGAAGTCATGGCCCGCTGGCGGAAACACGCCGCCGCCCAGTCCCAGGCCCTGCTTGAACAGCTGGACCGATGGCTGGGACCCCATGATCGGGACATCGCGGGGCTGAAAGGGAGCGGCCACACCGGAGAACCGGTGAGAACCGGCGTCAGTATTTTCTATTTTGAGGAACCGGTGCAGCCGGATCCAAGCAGGGAGCCAACTGAATGAAACTGACAACCAGGATTCGCTATCTGACCATGCCCGTGCTGCCTGTCGCGGCCCTGCTGCTCTCCGGCTGTGGAGGCGGAGGTGGTGGTGACGACCTCGGGGTTGCTGATGGCGGTATTCGAGGTACCGGTGCCAGCGTGGGGCCGGTCTCCGGTTTTGGCAGCGTGTTTGTCAACGGCATCCGCTTTGAAACCGATGGCAACGTGGTCAGTGATGATGGCATCACCTCGGAAAATCAGCTCGATAAAGGCATGATCCTGCGGGTTGATGGGGAGTGGCGAAACGACGGTGAAGGCACCGCTGAGCGGGTGGAATACGATGATACTTTCCGGGGTGAAATTGTCATTGTGGCCGAAACCCTTGACCCTGATGACAGCACTATCCGGGAAAGCGTGACCTTCACGGTCTACGGCCAGACCGTGGTGGCAGACAAGCAGACCGTGTTCAGGGGATTGTCGCTGCAAACCCTGGATGACGGCGATTTTGTCCGCGTCAGCGGCTGGCGCCTGCCGGATCCGGACGGTCGCTATCGGGCCAGCTATGTAGGCTCACTGGAAGCCTCTCCGAATGATGTCGAGATTGAGGGGCGGATTGACGAGAACTCCGTGGATATCAGCCAGAACCGGTTCTCGATCAACGGCTTCCCGGTTGGATATGACAATACCACCACCTTCGGAGGTGGTTTGACGGAAAGCGATCTCCGGGACCCCGGCCTTGTCGTCGAAGTGGAGGGCCGCATCGGTTTCGTTGGCGGAGACACCGGACTGATTGCCAGCAACATTGAGCAGGATGAAACCCGTCGCTATCAACGTGGGGATGATGATGACATCGAGTTCGCCGGGCCGGTTGCCACAGCGTTTGACGACGCTGACAGCACCTTCACTATCAACGGCCTGACTGTGGTGGTCCCGGACGACGACGTGTTTGAAGATGGCCTGGCCGGCGCAGACCTGCAGCCGGGCTTGTTGATCCAGGTTGAAGGGAGCTTCCTGGCGGATGGTCGCGTTGAGGCGGCGAAAATCGAGATCCGCGACGCCAACGCTGAAGTCGAGGGGCGTATCAACCAGGCGTCCATCGATTTCAGTGCCAGCACTTTCCTCGTAGGGGGCGTACTGGTTCAGGTAACGCCGTTAACCATCATCACCGATGATAACGATGACCAAAGGATCGGGCTGGCAGACCTGAACGGCGCCTTTGAAGTCGAAGTGGAAGGCATTGAACGGTCAACGGAAGGCGGTGAGGTGTTTTTGGAGGCGACCAAGGTGGAACGCGAAGAAGAGGACGACCTGGACAATGAGTATGAGGTGACGGGACGTCTGGGAGCCATTGATGACACTACCATCACCGTACTGGGTGTCCGGATACGGGCGGTTGAAGGTGAAACCGGGTTTGAGGACACTCAGCGCGATCAGCTTAAGGCGGACTTTGACAGTGGTGAGCGGCCACTGGTTGAGGTGGATTACGCTGAACAACCTGCAAACAGCGGCAATTTTATCGCTGATGAGGTGGAACTGGAGGAAGAAGACTCCGACAGTGATGGTTGACCAGAACGCCGGAATGAAAACGGGGCCTCACTGGCCCCGTTTTCATTCTCCGTGCCTCAGCCGCACAGCGCCGATCGGGCCGAGTGATACTCGTCACTCAACCGGGCGACCAGTGCCTCCACCGATGGCACATCGTGAATCTGGCTGACCCCTTGTCCCGCTGACCATACGGTTTTCCACGCCTTGGCTTCATCATCGATCGGCTTCAGCTTTTCGCCGTAATTGATCTCGCCCGCCTGCTGGAGTTTGTCCATGGGAAATCCCGCCGCTTCCAGACTCTGGCGCATGAAACTCGCCGGAATGCCGGATACAGCCGGGGTGTGGATGATGTCCGCCGAAACCGCTTCGATGATCATGTTGCGGTAGGCGTCCTCCGCCTGGGATTCCTCGGTATTGATAAAGCGGGTGCCCATATACGACAGGTCGGCGCCCATGGCCTGCGCCGCCAGGAGGTCTTCACCGTGGGACAAACCACCGGCAAGGATAATGGCGCCATCGAACACCTCGCGGATTTCATGCACCAGCACAAACGGGTTGATGGTCCCCGCATGGCCGCCGGCTCCAGCCGCGACCGCAATAATGCCGTCCACGCCGGCTTCGGCCGCCTTGCGTGCATGCTTCTGGTTGGTCACATCATGAAAAACCAGGCCGCCATAACTGTGTACCGCTTGCACCACCTGACTCGCCGCCCCGAGTGATGTAATGACGATGGGCACCTGATGTTTGACGCACAACTCCAGATCGGCCTGCCAACGGGGATTGGTTTTGTGAACGATCAGGTTGACCGCGTACGGCGCCACGGGCTGATCCGGGTGTTGCTCCCTGTACGTATCCAGTTCCCGGTTCATCTGGATAAGCCACTCCTCGCATCCCTCACTGGTACGCTGGTTCAGTGCGGGAAAGCTTCCGACAATGCCCCGCTTGCAGCAGGCCAGCGCCAGTTCCGGACCGGAGATCAGAAACATGGGCGCGGCAATCAGGGGCAGGGACAACGTATTCTTCAAAGATTCGGGCAGTGCCATGAGTATTCCTTAATTTTTGTTGGAACTTTTGTAGGATATAAAGGATCTTAGCGTGCTCACCAATCCCTGAACACAGGCTTTGAAAATCAATAACACACCAATGAATAAAAAGGAGTTCTTATGGGTGAAGCCAAACGACGCAAGGAAACCGGTGCCCCTCCACCCAGGAAAGACAACAGTCGCAAACCTCTGATTGTGGGCGCTTCGATCCTGGTTGTTGTGCTCGCCATTATCGGCGTGTTCTTCCTCACCGCCTCACCGGACCCGACATCCGATGAGTTGCCAGTGGCCGCCCCGAACGCCGATGCGTTTCCGGCGGAGCTGGATCGTTACGGCGTTTCCGTGGGTGATGCTGAAGCCCCGGTAGTAGTTCGCGAATTTGCTGATTACCAGTGCCCGGCCTGCGGGCGGTTCTCCGATGCCAGCCAGCAGCTGAAAGAAAAGTATGTAGAGTCCGGACAGGTACGGTTTGTTTATTTCGATTTGCCGTTGCAGCAGCACCAGAACGCCATGCCGGCGGCCCAGGCGGCCAGATGCGCCGGTGATCAGAATGCCTACTGGCCCATGCACGATCAACTGTTTGAAAAACAGACCGAGTGGAGTGGATCGGGTGATCCGGTGGCAACCTTTACCCGCTACGCCAATGACCTGGGTCTGGAAGAACGTCGTTTTCGTCGCTGCATGAATACCGAACTGCATAGGGAAGCCGTTGAGCAGAGCCGGCAGGTGGCCATGCAGCTGCGGGTGACCAGCACCCCGACCGTACTGGTCGACAATATACGCCTGACCCGTCCCGGCTGGGGGCAGTTATCCGCTGTCGTGGAGCGCGAGCTGGCGGACAATAAACAGGATTAACTTGATCGCATCGCTCAGTTGGTTAAAATTTGCGCCCCTCCCGTAACCCCGGTGGTGCGGGAGGTGGATGCAAATACATGCTCCGGATTTACGGTCCGGCCCGCAGGAGAAAAACATGAGCAATGACGTAGTTGTTTGCGCGCTCTACAAGTTCGCAGTACTGAATGATTATAAAACCCTTCGCCAGCCGCTGCTGGACCTGATGCTGGAGAAGGACGTGCACGGCACTCTGTTGCTGGCACGGGAAGGCATCAACGGCACCATCGCCGGCAGCCGCGAAGGTGTTGATGCCATCAAGGAATGGCTGGGCAGCGATGAGCGTTTCGACGGCATTGATTACAAGGAATCCTTCGTGGATATCCAGCCGTTCAAGCGCACCAAGGTGAAGCTCAAGAAAGAGATCGTCACCATGGGGGTCGATGGCATCGATCCCAAGCGCATCGTCGGCACCTACGTGCAGCCGAAAGACTGGAATGATCTGATTTCCGATCCGGACGTAGTTCTGGTGGACACCCGCAACCAGTACGAGGTGGAAATCGGAACGTTCAAAAATGCCGTCAATCCGGCCACTGAAACCTTCCGTGAATTCCCCGAGTATGTGCAGCAGAATCTGGACCCTTCCAGACACAAGAAGGTCGCCATGTTCTGCACCGGTGGTATCCGCTGCGAAAAGTCCACGGCCTTTCTGAAAGAGCAGGGCTTTGAAGAGGTGTACCACCTGCAGGGCGGCATCCTGAAATATCTGGAAGACGTCCCGGAGGAACAGAGCCTCTGGCAGGGCGAGTGTTTTGTTTTCGATGATCGTGTCACCGTCAACCACAAGCTTGAGCGGGGCGAATACGACCAGTGCCATGCCTGCCGGCGCCCGATCACCGAAGAAGACAAGCAGCGCCCGGAGTACGAGCAGGGTGTGAGCTGCCATCAGTGTATTGAATCACTGACGGAAGAACAGAAAGCACGGTTTGCAGAGCGTGAGCGGCAGATGCGCCTGGCGGAAGAACGTGGCGAAGCCCATGTGGGCGGCGAGGCGGCCCGTATGATCGCCGAGCGCAAGGCCCGCAAGAAAGCGGAGCGCGAACGTCAGGCCCGTAAGAGTCTGGCGGGGGAGCAGGCCGGGAAATCCGCGAAAGCGTAACAAGGAGATTCCATGGGATTGAGACAGGCAACGGCCATTACCGCGATTCTGATGTCGCCCCTGGCGATGGCAGATGCGAAAGACTGGGAAGGCGAGGCGGAACTGGGTGTGCTCAAGACCACGGGCAACACCGAGGAAACCAACGTCAACGGCCGTCTTGGCCTGATCCACGAAGTCATCGAATGGCGCAACATCGGTAACTTCCGTTCAGCCTATTCCGAGGCCGAAGACGAGACCACGGCCGAACGCTACCGGGCCGACCTGGAAACCAACTACAAGTTCGATGACCACCAGTACTGGTTCCTGCGCGGAGGTTACGAGGACGATCGGTTCTCCGGATACGACTTCCAGTCGTCCGCGACCACCGGTTACGGTAACCGCATCCTGCGTTGGGGCGATGAATCCTTCCTCGATCTGTCAGCGGGTGTTGGTTATCGTTTCAACAAGCTGGAAGAGCCGGACGAAGATGGCAACCGGGATGAAGAAGAGGCGATTGCCCGCCTGGCGGCGCAGTTGGACTTTGCCCTGTCAGAGAACGCCCTGTTTCGTCAGAAGCTGAGCTCGGAAATCGGTCTGGACGAGAACAACGTCATCACCGAATCGGAAACGTCGCTGCAGGCAAACGTCGTCGGTAATCTTTCCCTGAAAATAGCTTACCGGGTCAAGCACGTGTCCAATGCTCCGCTCGATTCTGATAAGACCGATACTGAGACCTCTGTGTCACTGTTGTACGGTTTCTGAATACCGGGCACAAAAAAACGGGCCTCGCGGGGCCCGTTTTTTATTGGCGGCTACACCTTGTTGCGTAACCCCAGCTCATCCGGGTAAGGCGTGAGATAACGCTGGGTGTGAAGGTAATCCACCGGTTCCCTTCGTTGCGCCATACGCAGCAGCGTCATGGGAACCACCAACGGGACCTCTCCACGGTGGTAGGCGTCAATCTGTTCCATCAGCACCTTACGGTCCTCGTCCGCCATTGAATCCCGCAGGTACCCCATCAGGTGTTGCATGGCATTCACATGGGAGCCGCGGCTGACTTTCTGGCTCATGGCTTCCATGAAACTATAAATGTACCGATCGGCGAGATCCGGCAGTGGTCCGGATTTCAGGTCCCCCAGCATCGGGCCAAGCTGGCGGTAGATGCGTTCCGAATGGGCCAGCAACTGAAACTTGTGGCGGGTATGGAACTCGATCAGTGCCTGGGGTGAGAGCTTGTCGCCCGCCACGTTCTGCATCCAGTCGTCGTAGGCGAACACCCGCTCGATGAAGTTCTCCCGCAGCATGTCATCGTTCAGTCGGCCCTCTTCCTCAACGGGCATCAGCGGAAAGGCCTTGATCAGAGCCTCGGCAAACATGCCGCGCCCATCACGATGCACCACCCGGCCTTCCTCGTTATGGATCTTGATACGCTCCATGCCGCAGCTGGGGGATTTGGCCATCAGGATGTAACCACGAAGATGGGCCAGTGATGGCAGCACCTCATCAATGAACGACTGCATGGCGTCGGTGTGGTCAGCGGTGCCTTTGGTTTCTATCAGTCGCAGTCCCTCCGGGTATTCCCGAAGGTGAATGGCTGGGCGTGGCACGCCCAGGCCGGCTTCCAGCTCCGGACAGATGGAGCGGAACTCAAAATGCTTCGAAAGTACCTGGGTGCAATAACGGGAATGCTTGTGGCCGCCATCGTGGCGAACCTCTTTGCCCAGCAGACAGGTGCTGATCCCAACTGGTATGCCGCTCACGTGTTGCCTCCCGGTAGTGAATCGTCACAGGAAATACGTGATTGCAGTGTAAATCGATCAGAGGGCGCGGTGGAAATGTATTTCTACTCATGACCGGGGCGACGGCGCTTCTTGGCTGTCAGCGCCAGGGTGGTTGCGTAGATGTCGTGGACATCCCGGGCAAACTGTTCCACGGAAAAGTCCCCGGCAAAAGCGAGTGCCTGTTCCGCCAGTTCCTGCCTCAGCTCATCGTCCTCCAGCAGGCGCTTCGCCTGTGCGCACCACTGATCCTGTCTCTCCGGGGTTTTGAAGCCGTTGAATCCATCGCGGACCACGTCTTCAATGCCGCTGGAACGCACCGCGACAACCGGCAGGCCGGCCGCCATAGCCTCCAGGATCACCATGCCCTGGGTCTCGGATTTGGAGGCAAACAGAAATGCATCCCCGAGCCGATACCAGGTCGCCATGTCCTCCGGCGGCACGGCGCCCACCAGAGTGACGTATTGTTCCAGGCCAAGGTCCCGGATTTTCGTCTGCAAACGGTCCCGCTGATGGCCATCCCCGATCATCAGGAAATGGAACGGCACGTCCGTCTGCTGCCGTAGTGAATCCATCGCTTCGATCATGAAGTCGATGTTCTTCTCGTTGGAGAGCCGGGACACGCTGACAAAGACCTTTTCTTCCCCCAGCCCCAGGGACTGCCGCAGTTTCTCGATCTCCTCCGGGCTTACCTGTTGAAACCGCTGGTATTCGATGCCGGTCGGCTGCACAAACGTCGGCGTCTTTACCCCGATCATCCGCAGGTATTCTTCCGTGGAGTAGGTGGGAACGATGACCCCGTCGCACTTGTTGGCAAATCGCTTGATCAGCGCATGGGAAATCAGGTTGCGGAACAGCATGCCGGGCAGGGGCACAAAATGGGCGTAATGCTCCAGCCGCGTATGGTAGGTATAGATGGCCGGCACCCTCAGCCGCCGCGCCATGAACAGCCCCAGGGATCCCAGCCAGAACGGGTGGTGCAGGTGGATAATATCCGGACGGAAAGACCGCACCCGCTTGCGGATGCGGGCCAGGAAAATATTCGCCAGCCGGAATTCCCGCTTCTGGCCCATGGCGAGTAATGAGGGCACCCGCAGTACCTGTTCTTCCGCCTCGGGCTGATCCTTGTAGCTGGGGGCTACCACCAGCAGCTTGTCGCCCAGGTGCTCCAGGCCGCGCCGCAGCCGCTCGATAGAGAGCGGAACGCCACCAATAAAGGGCAGGTAGTTGTTGGTGAACATCGCCACTTTCAGCGATTTCTCTTGCCAGGGCGTCGGGTCCAGATCGTAATCCGGGTAGTAATCCTTACCGACAAAGATGGCGGCATAGAGCTTGATGGCAATGGCCGCAAAAAGCGTGACGATAAGGATGAAGTTGAGGTAGCCGGTGTAAAGCAGCGAGTAGATAAAAAACCAGAGACCCTCCAGGCGCTCGAGGACGGGGTGCTGGCCCACTTCCAGGCGCTGGAGGGAGTGGCTGACTTCGCCGGTCGGGCTCACGTCTACCCGCACGAAATGGTAGAAACTGGTGTCGTTATTCAGAACCAGTCCACCGGCACCACCGGTGGTGATAAACCGGGTATCTCCCACCAGACGGTCCGAATACAGGGAAAGGTTGGCGGAGAACACAAGGTCGATGTTGTGTTCCTCTATCGTGCGCAGCAGCGCCTCCCGAAATTCATCCGGGGCCAGGTAGTCGTCCCGCTCGTCGAACGGCGCATCGACGTCCGGCTCTACTGGCGGGTGGCCGACAAACAGGATCCTGGTGGCGGACGTGTCCTGGCTCAGCAGGTCGTTCAGCCAGCGCATCTGCCATTGCCAGGAGGTTTTCCCGGTGCTGTCCAGAAAAATCAGCCGGCTGTTGCCTGCCAGGATGCTGTAGAAGTGCGGTCCGAAGTGGTCGTAGAACCGGAAACTGCCAAACTCCTCATACTCATGGGCGCCAAAGGTGAGCAGGTAGGGGATAGTGAGATGGTTGAGGGAACCGTACAGGGCGCGATACTTGTCCTCGCCGCCACCGCTGACAGCATTGCCCGCCGACACCATGAAGTCGATACCCGAGCGGTTGAGCTCCGGAATGATCCGGTCTTCGAAGATGCCGATAGAGTTGTTGATGTTACCAACCACAGCGAAGCTGAAGGGGGCGCCCTCCCGGACGTCCCGGTGAATCCGTTCCACCTGTTCGGTATGTATGCCGTCAAAGTCTTCCAGGAACAGGTTCAGGTAGGCCTTATAGCCAACCAGCAGGAGCACGATCGCCAGGCAAAGGTAAAACAGCCACTTCAACGGGTTTCGGAAAATCATCCGGATGTCCTGCGGTTCTTGATCAGCTCCCTCTGGAGAACCACCAGGCCGATCAGCATGCCCAGATAGATGGTCAGCAGGCGCCAGCTCACAATCACCAGAATCAGATGGTTACCAGACAGAATATCCCGGAAGAAGCTGCCAAAGACACCCTCGGAGATGCCGGATGCACCCGGGGTTGGCGCGAAATACATGATAAACGTGGTCACCACCAGCAGCCCCAGGGAAATCAGGTAGTCCACATCATAGCCCAGTCCATGGATAAGCAGGGCAGGGAAGCTGAACAGACTGAGAAGGAAGATCGCGGTGAACAGAACCGACAGGCCGATAAACAGGGGGCGACCGCCGAGGTAGTCACGGAAACTGCGTGAAAACCTGAGCATTTCCCGTCTTGCCTTGAATTGCCAGCGCCGGTGGCGGGCGTCACTGATCAGATGGAAGTGATGGAGTCTCTTCAGAAAACGGCTGAGCGGCCGGATCAGCCAATGGGTACGGAGCAAAAGAACGGTGAAGAAGCCCAGGTAGATGAGCACGAAAATGGCCAGCGCCATACCCACGTCACCGGCCAGGGTATCGCCATCAAGGGCATCCAGAGTGACCAGGAAAACCGGTGTCAGGGAGAATATGAAAAACACCGCCAGAACCGTGCGGATGGTGGTGGCAGCAGTGGCCCGCCCGACGGGCACGCCATGGTGATGCAGGTACCAGATCTGTGCGAAGCCGCCGCCCGTAGCCATGGGCGTGACATTGGAAAAGAACAGGTTGAGGAACACCAGGCGGAACATTGTCCCCAGGGGCATCTGATGTCCAAGTGCCTTCAGGGTGAAGTACAACCGCAAGCCGTCGGACAGAAAATAGATGAACAGCAATCCAGCGACAGCGACCAGCATCTGCGCGGATAACAGGTCGGAATCGAAACTGAAGCTGCGCTCGGCAAACAGATCGTAAACGACATACAGGCCGATAGCCGTCAGCGCGATAAATGCCAGACTGAAGGCCGTCAGTCTTCGCCAGGAGGAGCGTTTCGAGTAGCTGATATCGGTTGCGTCGGTCATCGGGCGCCTGCTGGATGCGTGGCCTAGGAAGCCAGCGCCTGTTGGATCAGGGCTTTCTGGTGCTCGGCAAAGTCATGGATCAGAGACTGTGCCTTGTCAGCATCCCTTGCCAGAACCGCCTGTGGCAGTTGGGTGAAAAACTCACTGGTCTGTGCCAGGCCCTGACGGTACCGTTCCGCGCTCAGGTAGTAGGCACGGCTCACCGCCGGCTTGAAATTGGAGAGCGCTTCGGTGAGGTAGGGGTTCCGAGCCACTTCACAGCAGACTTCCATCACGTCGAAACTGGCTTCCACCACCGCCGTAATGTCGACCGATGGTTTTTTCATCTGCTCAATCACCGCCCCGACCACATCCAGCATCCGTGGCTTGTCATCCTCCTGCCACCGTTCACACACCTTGGCTGCCAGCATTAACAACAGGTGCATGTACACGTCATACAGCTCGGACGCATGGGCCGCATCCAGCCGCGTTGCTGAAGCCCCCTTGCGTGGTGTGATGTCCACCAGGTGCCAGCGCTCCAGAGTATAAAGCGCCTCCTTCACCGAGGCACGGCTGACCTTCAGGTCTGTGGCGGTGGTGGCTTCATGAATCCGTTCACCGGGCCGGATCTGGCCAGTCATGATGCGTTCGGCGAGATAGTTGGCTATTTGCTCGGCAAGGGTATTGGGAACCTGAAAATCCATAAGGGCTCTCTGAACGGAACGTAAAAGCCAAGTCTATCACAGCCTTACAGCTTCCGGCCGACTACGTCGCCATGCCGATTCTCTCTCAGCAAGTGGTCCAGCATCGGGTCCCGGCCGGCTTCCCGGCCACGGCGACCCAGGAACCTAAGGCGAATGTGGGGCGGGATGCCCACATCTTCGTAGATCTCTCCATCAGAGGCCCGGTAGATCTCGTTTGACAGGGTCAGTTCCCAGCCGTTGGGCAGTTGGCGTTCCAGAGTGTCTGAAAGGATGCCCTGGGTGGGCTCGCCTATCAGCGTCACGCGGGGATGTTGCAGTAACGCAAGCACGAAAATTTCAGCGGCGCTGGCGGTGAGCTCGCTGGTCAGCACGAACAGGTTCCCACGATAAGTCCCGGCGGTGGCGGGCGATACATGGATCGCCTGCCGGCCGGTGTAACCATTGCCCTGCCGGGCGGACTTGGTGAAAGCCAGGCGTTTCCGGTCCATCAGGTAGGAGGCGAAGCAGAGCGCCACGCCGTCGTAGCCGCCACCGTTACCCCGTACATCCACCACCAGATTGGGCAGGTGGCCCACCTCTGCCATCACCTGTTGCATCAGGGCGTGGATGGCGGCCAGGTCGTCCGCCGGATAACCGATCCTGCCGCTTTGGCCCGCCATGGCCTGGATGTTGAGGTAACCGGTGTCGTCGCTCAGGCGGCCCCACTCAACCAGGCGATTGCCGCCCTGGTGGACGCGGCCACCCAGATAGTCGTTGTGAATCACCTCGCGCAGCCACGCACGCAGCCCGCCCAGGTAGCTGTCGATATCCTCGGTGGTGTCGGCCGCCTCCAGTTCGTCGTCCAGGCGCTTGAAGATAGCGGGCAGGGGGGCGGAGTTGTACTGTCCCCAGGACGAGTACAGGTGGACGTGGCCGTCCCGCAGCAGGTGAAGCATGGCCACCAGGGTGGCGTAAAGTACCTCCGGGTGACAGCCCGGTGTGATCCTGGGGCGGAAATCCCGATACGCCTGATGCCAGTCCACGCCCTTGAGGTCGAACAGAGCGTATTGCTCCGCAAAAGTGTGCCAGAACACCTCGAAGTTGTACTCCGGATCTTCCGGGTTCCGGCCGCGGGTATCGGCCACGGTTGCCGGCAGGGCCTTGAGGCGGCGAAAACCGATGCGGGTTACCCCTGTTGCCCGGTGGGCGCTGAAGGCCTGTCCGCCGGGTGATACCGTCAGGGTATCGTAACGCTCGCTCAACTCATCGAGCGACCCGGAGAACAGCGGCAGGCAACTGATCGCGGTTTCCTCGAAAAAGGTGAATTGGTCTTCCTCGATCAGCAGCACCTTGCCATAGCCCAGGGATCGCCAAACACCTTGCAGGTGACCGAAATCGGTTGCAGACGGGGACCTCTTGGTTCGGCGGGCGAATTTCATGGCAAGGGTCCAGAATGCAGGAGGCTGAAAACGTCGTCGACTATCAACAGAGGATAGCTTAGTCCTCGAACAATCGCTGGCGGTCATCCTGCGGGGTCGTGCCGATCCCTGATTGGAAGCCTGCCCTGAACGCTTTATCATCGGGTTCAGTCACCGCCTTAAGGGCGACCTGTTTAATATATGAATCCTGAACCCATAAAAGGGAGCACCCCATGCCCAAGCACTTCGAACAAGCCCCAGGCCTGCACGAAGCACCCGTGCCCGAAACCGAAGGCTACGTGTTCAACCAGACCATGATGCGCATCAAAGACCCCGAGCGCTCCATGGACTTCTACACCCGGGTAATGGGCATGCGCCTGGTCCGGAAGCTCGATTTCCCGGAAATGAAATTTACCCTGTATTTCCTGGCCTACCTGGACGACCGCCAGGCCAACACCGTGCCCACGGACGACGCCCACAGAACCACCTTTATCTTCGGCCGTGAAGCCATGCTTGAGCTGACCCATAACTGGGGCACAGAAGATGAAGAAGGCTTTGGCTACCACAACGGCAACGACGAGCCCCAGGGCTTTGGCCACATCGGTATCGCGGTGCCGGATGTCTACGCTGCCTGCGACCGTTTTGAACAGCTTGGTGTGGAGTTTGTGAAGAGGCCAGACGATGGCAAAATGAAAGGCCTGGCGTTTATCGCGGATCCGGACGGCTACTGGATCGAAATCCTGCAGCCAAACATGCTGGAGAAGCAGCGCAAGGACAACTGATCAGTCAGCGCTGGCAGTGCCGGGAGCCTTCCCGGCGCTGCTCCTGGAAGCCACGATCACCGCTGTAGTGAGAATCAGCGCCCCCGCGATACCGATCACCCCGAGTACCTCCCCGAGAATCACCCACGCCAACAGCGCCACAAACAGCGGCTCCAGGGTCACGATGATGCTGGACAGGGTCGCCGGTGTGGTTTTCATGCCGGAAAAGAAACAGACGTAGCCGATGCAGGTTGGCACCACGCCGATGTAGGCGACCATCAGCCAGTGCCTGAGCTCGAGAGTCGTCAGCCCGCTAAAACCGCCGGTTAGCGCCACCACGGGCAACAGGATCAACGCAGCGGTCAGGAAACAGATAAAGGCCGTGGTGAACACCGGTGTGCCGGCGGAATTATAGCGGCTGGTCAGGGTAAATCCCGTATACACCACCGCAGCGAGCAAGGCCATCAGGATGCCGGCCAGGCGCAGTTGGCCGGTGGTGTCCATATCGCTGATCACCAGCATGCCGGTACCCATGATCGCCGCGATCAGTGCCAGCACCGTCACCAGCCCCGGGCGCTCGCCCAGCAGTGGTGCCGCCATAATGGCCACCAGCACCGGTGGCAGGCAGAGGGCAATCAGCGTAGCAATACCGGCGCCGGTCAGGTCAACGGCCAGCAGGTAACTGCCCTGATAGAACGCCTGGAATAACCCCAGCGCCGCCAGGGGAATCAGGGCCTTCAGGGTCAGGTCTCGGAGGGAAACAGCCGATGCCGTGCCCGCCAGTTCCCGCTGTTCACGGCGCATCAAAGCATAGAAAAACGGCAGCGCGACCACCAAACGCAGGAATCCCAGGGTAATGGCCTGCAACTCCGTTCCGTTAAACAGGAATTTCGCCACAATGCCGGTCGTCGCCCATAACAGGGCGGCCAGGGCGATCAGAATTGCGCCATGAATCATTGGGTCACCACCGCGCTCTCTACCACATTCTCTCCCATACGCCGTTGTCAGCAGGGCGAGAGGTTAACAGTGCGTTGGCGGGTGTGCCAGTAGATCAGGTTTCAGTATCGGTCGTGTCGTTGAGTTCCTTTAAACGATGTCCCACGTCTACAATCGCTTCTATGGCAGGCTTCAGTTCCTGACCAAGCGCGGAGAGACGATATTCCACGCTGGGTGGTGATGTCGGCTCCACGCGTCGTTCCACCACCCCATCCGCTTCCAGTCTCTTCAGGCGGGCGGTCAACATCTTCGCCGAAATGCCGGGGATGTCGGCTTTCAGTTCGGTAAATCGCCGTGGGCGTTGGCTCAAATACCAGATGATATTGGGCGTCCATGCACCTCCGATAATGGACAGGCACTCGGTGAGGGGACACCTCTCGGGAGGCGCCTCAACACGATTTTTCCGGCGTGGAAGCACGTAAAGAACTCCTTGGCTGAGGTAATGGTTCTACCCAGTGATGACTGGTTACCAGGAGGTAACCGCTAAATGCAGTATACATTATAAACTACGTATACTTTGGTAACTCTACTGTCTAGACTCGATTTCGGAGGTCGGAAGACCAAAAGCAAGTATCTGACAGGAGGTTTTTATGTACACGCTTTACTACATGCCCGGCGCATGCTCACGGGCCATTCATGCTCTGTTAAACGAACTGGATGCGCCTGTAGAACTCGTGGACCGCAACCAGACGGACCAGTTTGATCACATCAATCCCATGGGCCAGGTCCCGGTTCTGGTTGACGGCGACCTGGTACTTCGCGAGGGCGTGGCCATCATTCTGTATCTGCTGGAAAAGCACAACAGCGCCATGCTGCCCACCCAGCAACCGGCACGAGCGCGATTCCTGCAACAGCTGCTGTTTGCCAATGCCACCCTGCATCCGGCCTATGGTCGCCTGTTCTTCATTTCCCAGGCGATCACCGATGAAGCCGCGCAGAAAGCAGCGTATGAGAAAGCCGGCGCAATGATCTCCAACCTCTGGGCAACGGTGGAGCAGCACCTGGAAACTAACCGCTTCATGTGCGGAGAAACCCCGACCGTTGTCGATACGATGCTGACGGTCTACGCCAACTGGGGTGCACTATTCCCGGTAGATATCCAGTTGGGTCCGAATGTTCAGGCGCTCATTGAGCAGGTCAAAGCCCACCCCGCCTTTGCGCGCGCTGTCCAGATGGAGGAAGCGTAGCAAAGGGGGTTAACAAAAGGGGTCTCGGCCCCTTTGGGCTAAGGACGAAACTGTCAGCGGGATGTTGGCACACAGGGGGAATACCATGAGCTTCGTAAAAGACCTTTCAATATCGGCGATCAATGCCGGCTTCGTAACCGTTCTCGTGGGCTTCACCAGTTCGGCCGTGATCGTTTTCCAGGGAGCGCAGGCCCTGGGTGCTACCCCTGAAGAAATTGGATCATGGATGTTGGCGTTGGGCATTGGGATGGGGGCGACCGGGATTGGTTTGTCGCTGTACTACAAGATGCCCATTGCCACTGCCTGGTCCACGTCTGGCGCAGCCATGCTGATTACCGGTGCAGCGGGCATATCCATGAGCGAAGCGATCGGGGCTTTTATTATTTCAGGTGCCCTCATCACGCTCTGCGGATTTACCGGCTGGTTTGAGCGCGTCATGAACCGCATACCCATGTCTATTGCGGCGGGTATGTTGGCAGGCATTCTGTTGCAGTTTGGGCTGGATGCGTTTGCGTCCCTGAACACCGAGTTCACCATGGTCTTGTCGATGCTGGGTTCCTATCTCGTGGCACGGCGAATGATCCCTCGCTATGCGATCCTGGTGCCGCTATTGTTGGGTGCCTCTATCGCCGGCATACAGGGGACGTTAAATTTCACAGAGGTAGACCTGGCACTGGCGACACCGGTGTTCGTGGCGCCGACGTTTTCATGGCAGGCAGTCATCGGGGTTGCGTTACCGCTGTTCGCGGTGACCATGGCTTCACAGAATGTGCCAGGCTTAACCGTGCTAAAAGCTTCGGGGTACAACGCACCGATTTCACCGTTGGTCGGATGGACCGGCGCTACCACAACGGTACTTGCCCCCTTTGGGTGCTACGCTCTCAACCTTGCCACGATTACCGCCGCAATATGCGTGGGCAAAGAGGCACACGAAGACCCATCCAGGCGTTACGTTGCAGGTGTAGCGGCGGGTGTTTTTTACACGGTGGTGGGTCTTTTCGGTGCGACGGTCGGCGCACTTTTTTCCGCTTTTCCCAATGAGTTCATCCTGGCCATTGCCGGCCTTGCCCTGATTGGTACGATCGGGAATGGACTGGCCACAGCGCTTAAGGAAGAGACGGATAGAGAACCTGCGCTCATTACCTTCCTGGTTACCGCTTCGGGCGTCACGCTGTTTGGTGTGGGGGCGGCGTTCTGGGGCATGGTTGCCGGGATGCTGTCTATGTTTATCCTGCAGTACCGTCCTAAAGCGGTCGAATCCACAGACAGTGCATAGAGGTTCAAATTTGTAAGCTGGCTTGCCAGCGGGGTTTTCCCGCTGGCAATTATTCTGTTACTCGTTTTACTTAACAGTAAGGCTGTCAGCGTTCTTCTCGACGGTGACTTCACCAATGCCTTTGACGTTAACCAGATCATCGGCCGTCTGGAAAGGGCCGTTGGCTTCGCGGTAGGCGACGATGGCTTCTGCCTTGCTCTGGCCAATGCCGTTGAGGCTTGCCAGGGTTTCGATGTCTGCCGTGTTGATGTTGATTGCCGTGGGTTCGGCGTGGGCGAAGCCTGTGAACAGGCTGAACAGCAGTACCAGTGTGGCAATCATCGGGGTGCGTTTCATGGATTTGAACTCCTGAGTCTGAATACTATCGTTATGGTTAGGTGCCAGAACGCAGCCAGCAGAGAAGTTCGCTTGGTGGATGATTGTTGCAGGTGAGCAAAAACTGGAAGGTATAATAAGTGCACGGAACAGGACCACATTCCATGTGGCCCCCAATCCGTGTCTGACCCCCGCCTGATCCTTCAGGCTGCACACTTCCTGTGTGCTTCATCCCTGGTGGTCGTCCCTGTATGCCCGTCTCCCTGGGCAACTCCTGATCCGTGGAGTTATCATCCCTGTACCAACTTCCCTGCTGGCTTGTCATCCCTGACAGTTGTCATTCTACAGGGGATGGGGTTTGTACAAACCGGAGATTCGCTCCCGCTCCTGTGCGATATTTCTTACAGATTTGTAAGCTCATGGAGTGGGCTGAAAATGAACCGGAATTCAGTATTTACGCGCCTTCCGGGGCAATTTTTTGCCCGCCCCGATGGGCCTCCGCAGCCTCCCGGATTCGCTCCATGGTGATCTCCCGCACGGCCCTTTGGGAGATGCGGATGTGGCTGGTCAGTTTGTCGGCTGCGTCGGTTGCTTCTCCGGCTCGAAGTGCGGCCAGAATTTCTGAGTGTTCTACATAAGTGGCATCCACCCGATCTTCCCGGGTGAAATCCAGGCGGCGGATAATTCGCAATCGATCGGTAATTTCCCGATGTATGCGGGTCATCTCTCTGTTGCCAGCAGCGGCAACCAGATCGCAATGGAAACTTTCGTCCAGTGCCCTGACTGTGCTTCCGACGGCCCTCTCAGAAGGATGATCCGGATTCCAGATAGCCGTTAGAGTCCGCAAGGCTTGTGGCGGCTCGTCCAAAGCACAGATTTTATGCATGGCCGCTCGTTCCAACGTAATTCTCAGGTCGTATAGTTCCTCAACTTGCTGGAAGTCAAACGGCTTGACCTGCCACCCACTGCGAAACAGGACCTCGACGTAGCCTTCCCGCTGCAATCGATACAGTGCTTCACGTACGGGCGTTCGGCTGGCACTCAGTCTGGTTCCTACATCGCCTTCGCTGAATTTGTCTCCGGGGATCAATCGAAACTCAAAGATGTCATCCTTCAGGGCTTCGTAGACGCGGTCGGCCATGCTTTCTTTGCGTTTAACCGCTGGTTTTCGAGTCATAGCGTTGCTCTTTACGTGACTTTTGTACTGGGAGTTTGGGGGGGGGGG
>NZ_JBJJLB010000038.1:0-35119 GCF_045449795.1 Marinobacter alkalisoli | reverse complement strand
ACGTTTTTAAAAAAGACCTCCCCCACCACCGCTACATACTCCGGTGTTGGAGTCCCTTAGATTTTAATGCTTAGTATAGGTTCTCCCGGGGTGACGGCTTTGCCTGGGGAGGTGTGTAGTGCGCTGATTTCTCCGGACAGGGTCGCGTTTATTTCGAATTCCATTTTCATCGCTTCTACGATGACCAGTGGATCACCTTCTGCGACAGTGTCGCCGGGTTTTACCAGGCACTTCCAGATATTGCCGGCGATTTCGGCACTGACCAACTCGCCGAACTTTTCCAGATCGGATGCATCTGGTTTCGGAGGTGCCTTGGCCAGTTTGTCGAGTTCTTCCGCCTCGCTGTCTTTCCATAGGGCGACTTCTTTCGCATACGCCGCTTGCTGCATTTTGCGGAAGTCGGCGATGGAGTAGGCATTGGCATCCAGAAACGCTTGATGAGACTTGAGATCAAACGTTTCTTCTTCAATCTTTACTTCCAACTGGCCGGCGCGGAACTGGTCCCGCATTTCGTCCAGCTCGGCTTCAGTCACCGGGTAGTAACACACCTGATCGAAGAACCTTAGCAGCCAGGGGGCGCCTTCGGCGAACTGGGGGTTCTTCAGGTATTTGTTCCAGATCGGCAGGGTGCGGCCTACCAGCTGGTAACCGCCCGGGGAGTCCATGCCGTAGATGCACATGTAGACGCCGCCGATGCCTACGGTGCCTTCGGCGGTGTAGGTTCTTGCCGGGTTGTATTTGGACGTTAACAGGCGGTGCCTTGGGTCCAGCGGGACAGCGCAGGGGGCGCCGAGGTAGACGTCGCCCAGACCAAGAACGAGATAGCGTGCTGAGAACAGAACGTCCCGCACTTCCTCCCTTGTAGGCAACCCATTAATCCGTTGCATGAAGTCGACGTTGTTGGGCAGCCAGGGTGCTGTGTCGCGGACGGACTGGCGGTATTTGTCGACGGCTTCTAAGGTGGCGCTGTCTTCGAAGGCCATGGGCAGGTGGATGACGCGGCTGCGGACTTTAAGTTCGTCCGTGGGCGGCAGGGTGCCTTCCAGGTCCAGTAGGTATTCCATCAGTGCCTGCTGTGGCAGGATGCGGGCGTCGTAGCGTAGCTGCAGGGAGCGCACACCGGGGGACAGTTCCAGCAGTCCGCCGGGTTGTACGTCGGCGATGGCTTCCATCAGGGCGTGGATACGCATGCGTACGCCCAGGTCCATGACGTTGGGGCCGTATTCCAGCAGGATGTACTGGTCGCCGGCCTGGCGGTAGGTGACTTCCGGGCGGCCTTCTTTTTCCGGCAGGTACGCGAGGATGGTGGCGGACAGGTCGTTCAGTGGCGCCAGGTCGGGGGCGATCAGGTCCACCGCCGGCGGGGCCATCAGGCTGTTGATGGCCAGTTCCTGGCGCTCGGATAGTTTCACGGCGGTGTCGTTGTCGATGGCGACAAAACGGATGGTGTCGCCGGGTTTCACCTGGCCGACTTTCCACAGCTCGGCCTTGGCGATGGTGACCGGACACACGAAGCCGCCCAGGCTGGGGCCATCCTTGGTGAGGATCACGGGCATGTCGCCGGTGAAGTTGATGGAGCCGATGGCGTATTCGCAGTCGTGGATGTTGGACGGGTGCAGGCCCGCTTCGCCGCCGTCTTCCCGGGTGAACTCTGGTTTCGGGCCGTTGAGGCGGATGCCCAGGCGGTTGGAGTTGTAGTGCACTTCCCAGTCTTGCTGGAAGAATTTTTCGATGGACTTCTCGGTGAAGAAATCCGGGGCGCCGTGGGGGCCATAGAGCACGCCGATTTCCCAGTGGTCCGGGTAGTTCGGGATCAGGTCCGGGTCGGCCGGCGCCGGGTCGTGGGTCGGGGCGGTGGTGGTGCAGGCGGGCAGGTTTATCTGGCTGATGCCCAGCATGTCACCGGGGCGCAAGGGCCGGCCGCCGTGGCCGCCGAACTGGCCGAGGGCGAAGGTGGAGCGGCTACCCAGATAGACCGGCACATCGAAGCCGCCGCGTACGGCCAGGTAGGTGCGGCAGCCTTTGATGGCCTTGCCGACTGCCAGAACCTGTCCGGCTTTCACGGTGATGGGTTTCCAGAACTCCACGGGCTTGTCATCCAGCGTGGCTTCGGTGAGAGCGCCAGTCAGCGCCACCACGGAATCCTTGTGGAACTTCAGGCTGGGGCCGATCAACGTGGCTTCCAGCCCCGCCGCTTCGTGGTGGTTACCGACAATGCGGTTGGCGATGCGGAAGGCGTAGTCGTCCATCGGACCACTGGGCGGCACGCCGATGTTCCAGTAACCCACGCGGCCCGGGTAATCCTGCACGGTGGTGTAGGTGCCGGGTTTCACGACCTCGGCCACCGAGGGTTTGAACTCGAAGGTCTCCAGTGCGCGGGTGGAAACAATGCCATCGGCAAAGCTCTTCTGGGCCACCACCTGGCGTAGGTAATCCAGGTTGGTGGCAATGCCCATCAGCCGGGTTTCGGCGAGGGCAGCTTGCAGTTTGGCCAGGGCATCGGCGCGGTCTTTGCCGTGCACGATCAGCTTGGCGATCATCGGGTCATAGTGGGCAGAGACTTCGCTGCCGTTTTCCACCCAGGTGTCCACCCGCACGCCATCGTCCGGCCAGTGCACGTCGGTGAGTTCCCCGGGGGAGGGCTGGAAATCCTTCAGCGGGTCTTCGGCGTAGATGCGCACTTCCATGGACGCGCCGTTCAGCTCCGGCTGGAAACTGGCCAGATCCGGGCTTTCGCCGGCGGCGATTTTCAGCATCCACTCAATCAGGTCCAGGCTGGTGACAGACTCGGTCACCGGGTGCTCCACCTGTAAGCGAGTGTTTACTTCCAGGAAGTAGAATTCGTTCCGTTCCTCGTCGTAAATGTATTCCACGGTACCCGCGGAACGGTAATTTACCGACTGGCCGAGGGACACAGCGGCATCCAGCATCTTCTGGCGGGTGGTTGCCGGCAGGTTCGGCGCCGGGGTTTCTTCCACCACCTTCTGGTTCCGGCGTTGCAGGGAACAGTCCCGCTCGCCAAGGGCGACGACATTGCCTTCGCCATCCCCGAACATCTGCACTTCCACATGGCGGGCGCGGGCGATGAAGCGTTCCAGGAACACGCCGCTGTCATTAAAGAAGCTTTGGCCCTGCCGGCGGACGGTTTCAAACGCGTCCCGCAGTTCGCTTTCGTTGTTACAGCGGGTCAGGCCGATGCCGCCACCGCCGGCGGTGCTTTTCAGCATTACCGGGTAGCCCAGCTGATTGGCCACGCCCAGGGCTTCGTCCAGACTGTCCAGCAGGCCACTGCCCGGAGCCAGGGGCACGCCGGCGGCTTCCGCCAGTTCCCGTGCCCGGTGTTTCAGGCCGAACTCCCGCATTTGTGTCGGGGTGGGGCCGATGAAAGCGATGCCTTCGGCTTCGCAGGCTTCGGCGAAGTCTGCGTTCTCTGACAGGAAGCCGTAGCCGGGAATGATAGCCGTCGCGCCGGTTGTTTTGGCGGCTGCCAGAATCTGTGCCTTGTCGAGGTAGGTTTCGCTGGCGCCGTTACCGGTCAGCGCCACGGCTTCGTCCGCCAGGGTCACGTGCAGGCTGTGGCGATCCTGATGGGAATAGACCGCGACGCTGCCCACGCCCATGGTCTTGAGGGTACGAATGGTGCGTACGGCGATTTCGCCACGGTTGGCAATCAATACTTTGCTGAACATGTTTGGGCTCTCCTTATGCCTGGCCGGATTTCAAAGCGGTGATGTAGGCGCGCCAGCCACCGAATTCGGTCACGTCGCGGGCCCCTTCCAGGGCGTAGCCTTCGCAGATAAAGCCGTTGACCCAGCGGCCATCGGCCAGCTCGACATTGCCGACGCCCAGGGGGGCGGGAATCAGGTCAACGAAGGAGCCGAACTGTGAGCTGGCCATCTGCCACACCTCCACGATCATTTCGCAGCCCTCATCCGGGGCGACGCGCTTGAGTCCGGGTTTTGGAGGCGTGGTGTTCGGCAGGGCGTAAAGGCGGTAGTTGGCCGAGGTGGTGGTCTGTTCCAGCAGCACCGCGTTGCGCTCGGTAAGCTGGGTGTTCAGGGGCATGCCGCTCAGGTGGGCGCCCACCACGGCCACGGTGATGGTGTCACCAATGACCGCTGCGGCCGGTTCTTCCAGCGGACGGGCTTGGTCGGTTGCGCCCAGCGATGTGGGATGTGCATTCAGCCACTGACAGGCCAGTTTCTGCAGCTCGGCGTCTTTCCAGGCGCCGCTGATCAGGGTGACGCCGAAGGGCAGGCCGTCATCGCGGAAACCCGCTGGCACCGCCAGGGCGCAGAAATCCGCCAGGTTGACGAAATTGGTGTAGGTGCCCAACTGGCTATTGAGCGTCACCGGGTCCGCATTCACCGCCTCGATAGTGGGCGCGGTTGGAGCGGTGGGCACCAGCAGGGCGTCGATAGCCTGCAATTGTTCATCAATGGCGCGGACCAGCTCTTCCTTGCGGTACTGGGCCTTGAAGGTGTCGGTGGCGCTGAAGTTGCCTGCTTTTTCGATAATGCTTTTAACCACCGGGTTCATATCACCGGCGTGATCGGCCATAAACGCTTCCACCGCGGCGTGGCGTTCGGCCACCCAGGGGCCTTCGTACAGCAGCGCCGCCAGTTCCGACATCAGCGCAAAATCCATCGGCACCAGTTCCACATCCTGCTGGCGCCAGTTACTGATGGCGGTGTTCCAGGCCGCTTCCGCCTGTTGATCTCCAAACCACTGCGGATGCTCGGGAATCGCCAGGCGTTTGATGGGGCCGCTACGGCGAATGGCGGGGCCATCGCTGGGCAAGTTAGCCGGTGCCTTGCGGGAGAATGCATCGCTTGGCTGATAACCGGCCATCACTTCCTGAAGTGCACCGGCGTCGCCCACGGTCAACGCGAAGATGGACACACAATCCAGGGATCTGCACGCGGGTACCACGCCTTCAATGCTGAACAGGCCCTTGGTGGGTTTCAGCCCCACCAGATTGTTCAGCCCCGCCGGCACCCGTCCGGAACCGGCGGTGTCCGTACCCAGGGCAAAAGGCACCAGGCCCCGGGCGACCACGGAAGCGGAGCCGGAACTGGAACCGCCGCTGACCACCTCTGGTTTGAAGGTGTTGGGCACCGCACCGTAAGGGGAGCGGGTACCCACCAGCCCGGTGGCGAACTGATCCAGGTTGGTTTTGCCGATCAGCACCGCGCCGGCGGCTTTCAGGCGGGCGACGGTGGCGGCGTCCTGCTCTGGTGCATACGTGTAGGCGGGGCAGGCGGCGGTGGTCTCAAAGCCCACGGCATCAATGTTGTCCTTCACCGCGAATGGCACACCGTATAAGGGCAGGGCTGCCAGATCGCCGCCGACCTGTTCCCGAAGCTGGTCCAGCTCGGTCAGGGCCTTCTTTAAACCGGCCTGATCGATCAGCGAGATCCAGGCGATGTCCTTTGTATCCAGGCTGGCGAGTAGTTCGCCCAGCAGTGTCTCCGGGGACTGGCCCTGATCATAGGCGGCGCGCCAGTCCTGAAGTGTCCATCCACGTGTTGAAGGCATTGGGTGTCCTCGTGCAGGTTGTCATCTTGTATACATCCTGATTGGCAATGCCCGTGCCATTTGGTGAAATTTCTTTAAAATCCATATAAAACAATTGGTTAATAATTTCTCGCTCAAAGTTGGTGCGAAAGGGAATGCCCAAAGCCGGTGCGGTCGCACCAAAACTGAACCGGAAAACAGGGGTTTGAGGGTGGGTTAGCCATGGGCTGGCATAGTGTTCATGGCTTGTATACTAGATAACTGACTGTTTTGGCTGAATATACAGGCAATGTGGAACGGCAGATGCAGAGAGGGAAGTGCGTTTACGACGAACGACATAACCCAACGAAGATAAAAGGACTCACAACATGAGCATCAAAAAACACGTGAAACTGGGCCTCTCTGCACTGGCGCTGTCGGTATCCTTCCACGCCATGGCGGCGGAAGATCCCATCAAGGTCGGTATCCTGCACTCCCTGTCCGGCACCATGGCGATCAGTGAAACCGCCCTGAAAGACACCATGGAAATGCTGATCGAACAGCAGAACGAAAAAGGCGGCATCAACGGCCGTCAGCTGGAAGCCGTGGTGGTGGACCCCGCCTCCAACTGGCCGCTGTTCGCGGAAAAAGCCCGTGAGCTGCTGGAAAAAGAAGACGTGGACGTTATCTTCGGCAACTGGACGTCGGTATCCCGCAAGTCCGTACTGCCCGTGGTGGAAGAACTCAACGGCCTGCTGTTCTACCCGGTGCAGTATGAAGGCGAAGAGTCTTCGGAGAACGTGTTCTACACCGGTGCTGCGCCCAACCAGCAGGCGATTCCGGCGGTGGATTACCTGAAGAACGAACTGGGCGTTGAGCGTTGGGTTCTGGCGGGCACCGACTACGTGTACCCGCGCACCACCAACAAGATCCTGGAAACCTACCTGAAAGACATGGGTGTGGCCGAAGGCGACATCATGATCAACTACACGCCTTTCGGTCACTCCGACTGGCAGTCCATCGTATCCGACATCAAGAAGTTCGGCAGCGCCGGCAAGAAGACCGCCGTGGTTTCCACCATCAACGGCGACGCCAACGTGCCGTTCTACCGCGAGCTGGGTAACCAGGGCATTGCCTCTTCCGATATCCCTGTTGTGGCCTTCTCCGTGGGCGAGCAGGAACTGGCTGGCATCGACACCGGCCCGCTGGTCGGTCACCTGGCCGCCTGGAACTACTTCATGAGCGTGGACAGCGACGCCAACTACGACTTCATCGACGCCTGGATCGAGTACAAGGGCGATGATACCGCCGTCACCAACGACCCGATGGAAGCCCACTACATCGGCTTCAACATGTATGTGGAAGCGGTCGAGAAAGCCGGTACCACCGACGTGGACGCGGTGAAAGACGCCATCATCGGCGTGAGCGTACCGAATCTGACCGGCGGCTACGCCACCATGATGCCCAACCACCACATCACCAAGCCGGTGCTGATCGGTGAGATCCAGGACAACGGCCAGTTCTCCGTAGTGTGGGAAACCTCCTCCACCGTGGCCGGCGATGCCTGGTCTGACTTCCTGCCGGGTTCCCGTGACCTGATTTCCGATTGGCGCGCCCCGCTGAAGTGCGGCAACTTCAACGTCAAATCCGGCACCTGCGGCGCTTCCGCCGGCGAGCAGGCCCTGGCTGACGCTGACTGATCTGAAGGGGAAACCCTGTAGCAAGTACGCCGGGGCAGCGTGACTGCCCCGGTGATCCCGACCTAAGAACCCACGATTCATTTCCAACAACAGGACGGACACATGGGCATCTTCCGGTGGCTCACGCCTCTTTGTCTCAAAGCCCTCTACCTCAAACCCCTGGGCCTTGTCTTGCTGCTGGTGCTGAGCCTGCCGGCTCACAGCCAGACCCAAACCGATCCGGGGCAGGCGCTTCTCACCAACTTGGCAGACGCCTCATCCAGAGAGATAGACGCCGCCATAGAAGCGATTGTGGACAGCGGTGATCCCCGGGCAAGAGACTGGCTGGACGCCTTCGGCAACAACCGCCTGAGCCGCATCAAAGACACCGGGCAGGTGGTGGAAGTGCTCCGCAACGTCGGCCGCAACTGGACCATCGCCGACCCACTCACCGGTGAGAACCTCGGCAAGATCTCCCGCCGGGAGCTGGACCGGGTCAACATCAACAACGCCATCCGCGGCAAACTGGAAGGCGTGCTGGCCATGCTGGACCTGTACTCGGACGACCCCGAGGTGCAGGAAACCGCCGCCGAAGCCATGATGGGCAAGGTCAACGACAGTGTGGTGAACCCACTGACCAAATTACTAGAACGGGACCTGCCGGGCCCGGTCCGCAATCGCATTGAAGAATCCGTTGCCATCTACCAGCTGGAGCAGGGCGACGCGGAAGCCATCGACGTACTGACCGGCAGCCTGCACAGCAACGCCCGCGCCGCCCTCAACAACGCAGCAGCCGGGGACGATCCCGCCCTGGCGGCCCGGGCCAAGGAAGCGCTGGTCTCCATCGAACAGAAACTGAAAATGAATCGCGCCGCTGAAACCCTGTATTTCGGGTTGTCCCTCGGCTCGGTATTGGTGCTGGCGGCCATCGGCCTGGCCATCACCTTTGGCGTGATGGGCGTGATCAACATGGCCCATGGCGAACTGATCATGCTGGGGGCCTACACCACCTGGGGCATGCAGCAACTGTTACCCGGCCAGCCCGGGTTGGCGCTGATCCTGTCCATTCCCGCCGGGTTCCTGGTGGCGGCGCTGGCGGGCATTGCCATCGAACGCAGCGTGATCCAGCACCTCAAAGGCCGCCCGCTGGAAACCCTGCTGGCCACCTTCGGGGTCAGCCTGATCCTGCAGCAGCTAGTGCGCACGGTGATTTCCCCCCTCAACCGCTCGGTGACCACGCCGGAATGGATGAGCGGCTCGCTGGTGATCAATGACGCGCTGTCGCTGACCCTCAACCGCATGTACGTCATCGGCTTTGCCCTGGTGGTGTTCGTCGGGCTGATGCTGATCATGCGCAAGACCCGCCTCGGCCTGGAAGTGCGGGCGGTCACCCAGAACCGCGCCATGGCCCGGTCCATGGGCATTCGCGCCACCCGGGTGGACATTCTCACCTTTGCCCTGGGGTCCGGCGTGGCCGGGCTGGCGGGTGTGGCGCTGTCGCAGATCACCAACGTCGGTCCCAACCTGGGCCAGAACTACATCATCGACTCGTTCATGGTGGTGGTGTTCGGCGGCGTGGGGAATCTGTGGGGCACCTTGGTCGCCGGGCTCACCCTGGGCACCATCAACCAGATCCTCGAACCCTGGGCCGGCGCGGTACTGGCCAAGATCATGGTGCTGGTAATGATCATCCTGTTCATTCAAAAACGCCCGAAGGGATTGTTCCCCCAGAAGGGCCGGGCCGCGGAGGGCTGAGCTATGCCGACATCACAAAACTGGCTGCTCCGGCCTTTTCAGGAGCGTTCCACACAGATCTTTCTCGGGGTGCTGTTCGCGGCGGTGGCGCTGGTCACCCTGCTGCACCTGACCATGCCGGAAGGCCACCCGCTGCACGTCAGCGCCTACACCGTCACCCTGCTGGGTAAGTACCTGTGCTACGCGCTGCTGGCGGTGGCGGTGGACCTGGTGTGGGGTTACCTGGGCATTCTCAGCCTGGGCCACGGTGCCTTCTTTGCCCTCGGCGGCTACGCCATGGGGATGTATCTGATGCGCCAGATCGGCGATCGCGGCACCTACGGCGACCCGGTGCTGCCGGACTTCATGGTGTTCCTGAACTGGGATTCGCTGCCCTGGTACTGGCAGGGCTTCGACATGGCCTGGTTCGCCTTCATCATGGTGCTGCTGGCCCCGGGCCTGCTGGCGCTGGTGTTCGGCTTCCTGGCGTTCCGCTCGCGGGTGACCGGGGTGTACCTGTCCATCATCACCCAGGCGCTGACCTTTGCGCTGATGCTGGCCTTCTTCCGCAACGAAATGGGATTTGGTGGCAACAACGGCCTGACCGACTTCCGCGACATCCTCGGCTTCAACCTGCGCACCGACGCGACAAGGCTGGGGCTGTTCATCGCCACCGGCATTGCGCTGGCCATCGGCTACGTGATCTGCCGTGGCATTGTCACCAGCAAGCTCGGCCGGGTCAGCATCGCCTGCCGCGACGCCGAAGCCCGCACCCGCTTTCTGGGCTACCGGGTGGAACGGGTGCAGCTGTTCGTGTTCGTGGTGTCCGCCATGCTGGCGGGTGTGGCCGGGGCGCTGTACGTGCCGCAGGTGGGCATCATCAACCCCAGCGAATTCTCGCCGCTGTTCTCCATCGAGATCGTGGTGTGGGTCGCCCTCGGTGGTCGCGCCACTCTCTACGGCGCAGTGATCGGCGCCATCCTGGTGAACTACGCCAAAACCGTGTTCACCGGCGTGATGCCGGACGCCTGGCTGTTCGCCCTCGGCGGACTGTTTGTGCTGGTGACCGTGTTCCTGCCCAAGGGCATCGCCGGCCTGCTGCAGAAGCGCAAAAAACACGATGAAGATAACGACTCCGGCACAGATACAACATCACCCAAGGAGGCCACCGCATGAGCATGTTCGAGCAACTCAGCAACCGCGACCGCGTGTTCGAATTCCTCGCGCCCGTGGCCTCCCCGGTGGACGTGCGCCACGGCCCGATCCTGTACCTGGAAGACGTCAACGTGAGCTTTGACGGCTTCCGCGCCATCAACAACCTCAACCTCACCATCGACGACGGCGAGCTGCGCTGCATCATCGGCCCCAACGGCGCGGGCAAAACCACCATGATGGACATCATCACCGGCAAAACCCGACCAGATACCGGCTCCGTGTGGTTCGGCAGCCGCCACAACCTGCTCACCATGAACGAGCCGGACATCGCCAGCCTCGGCATCGGGCGCAAGTTCCAGAAACCCACGGTGTTCGAAGCCCTTACCGTGTTCGAAAACCTGGAACTGGCCATGGCCACCGACAAGCGCATCCTGCCCACACTGACCGCCATCATGAAACCGGAATACCGTGACCGCATCGACGAAGTGCTGGAAATGATCGGTCTGAAACAACTGCGCGACAAACCCGCCGGCATCCTCTCCCACGGCCAGAAACAGTGGCTGGAAATAGGCATGCTGCTGATGCAGAAACCCCGGCTGCTGCTGGTGGACGAGCCGGTAGCCGGCATGACCGAACAGGAAATGGAACGCACCGCGGAACTGCTCACCAGCCTCGCCGGCAAACAGTCCGTTGTAGTGGTGGAGCACGACATGGGCTTCGTGCGCTCCATCGCCCGCCAGGTCACCGTGCTGCACCAGGGCAGCGTGCTGGCCGAAGGCACCATGGACCAGGTCTCCAACGACCCGGAAGTGATCAAGGTATACCTCGGGGAGGAGGCGTAATGCTCAAGATCCAACAGCTCAACCAATACTACGGCGAAAGCCACACCCTCTGGGATCTGGACCTGGACGTACCCCAGGGCCAGTGCACCTGCGTGATGGGCCGCAACGGCGTGGGCAAAACCACCCTGATGAAATGCATCATGGGCGAGGAAACCACCAAAAGCGGCAGCATCGAATTTGCCCAGGATGTGGAACTGACCAAAAAGAAAATCGAAGACCGCTCACGACTCGGCATCGGCTACGTGCCCCAGGGACGGCAGATCTTCCCCCTGCTGACCGTGGAAGAAAACCTGCGCACCGGTTTGGCCGTGCGGCAAGACGGCAGCAAGAAAATCCCTGAGCGCGTGTATGAGCTGTTTCCGGTGCTGAAGGAAATGAAACACCGCAGAGGCGGCGACCTTTCTGGTGGGCAGCAACAGCAACTGGCCATTGGCCGGGCGTTGGTGATCGAGCCCAGGCTGCTGATTCTGGATGAGCCGGGGGAGGGGATTCAGCCGAATATTGTGGCGCAGATTGGGGAGGTTATTCGCCGATTAATCGAAGAAGATGGACTGACGGTGCTGCTGGTGGAGCAGAAGTTGCCGTTTGCGCGGAAGTATGCGGATCGGTTTGCTATTTTGGATCGGGGGAGAAGGGTTGCTGAGGGGGGGATTGGGGATTTGTCTGATGAGTTGATTAAGAGGCATTTGACGGTCTGACAATGTGCTCACTCATTGACCGTCAAAAAATACCCCGACGTTAACGTTACTAACTATGTGGATAGACTGAATCCGCCGGCAGTGTAAGGGGTTGAAGGAACACCGCCGTTTAAACTGAGGAAGCCCAAACCTATCCTTGGATATGACTCTCAAACTCAGACGCTGCTCTATCACGACTTCAAGTTTGACGGAAGCGCAAACAATTTGCAGAGAAATGCTAGCGTACTTTAGGCAGCGCAGATGGCTCAAGCCGCTTCTCAGATAGTTTTCGAACAAACCCTCTGTCAGAGAATTTCGACGCGCGGGTCTTAAATCTTGTAATCAGACGAGACGCGAGTAATTTCATAGGCTAAGGTAGGGGGTAGTCGGGACAGGGAAGCTCCTCAGCGACCTGAGTGGACTATTAGTGATCGCGCAAAATGAGCTGTCTCAGCGATGGATGTATGACGGGTAAAATAAAAGTAAGCCGAGACGAAAGTGCCCTCAGATATTGTGGGTTATATCTTCCATGTTTTTAGTTCATGTTTGCCTGTGATAATCGCTTAGATAGGTCTGCAGCTATTTTATTTATTTAATTTATTCTGGGTTGATTATGTCGAGAGAGAAGATACCTTTAATACGTGTAAACCAGTGGTTGAAAACATGGGACAAGGCTCACTGGGATGATGATAAGGGTCTCGGAAAACCTTCAGATCATTTTTTTGTAGGTGCAATTTCTCTTGAAAAGCTTCGAGCCCTTGCAGGCGTGACGAAGCGAGATGTGGAGCAACGTAAAGATCCCAAGGCCATTCATGGATACCAGCGGGCTCATGAGGAAATTCGCTCCCGGAAAATCAATCGATATGTAAAGTATGGCTACCCGCTATCTACTAGCTCAGGCTTGTCGCCAGAGGAGCATGAGCAGTTGATAAATCCGGGGTGGCTACCGAATGCAATAATTGTAAATATCATTCCGGCTGGAGAGTCTCGCTTCCGAAATGGTGAGATGGTGACTGTGCCGAAAGAGATGGAAGTTACTGTCGATGATAGTGATTTTTCTAGTATGGAGTTCCCATCGACTGCTGAGGTCGAGAAATATAGGATTGGAAGAGGTGATTTTGTTGAGCCAATCGAAATAATCGACGGACAACATCGTCTTTTTGCTTCTGATTATAGTACTGCATATGAGGGAGACTATGATGTCCCCGTTGTCGTGTTTAATAACTTATCACTGGGGTGGCAGGCGTACCTTTTTTGGACAATAAATGTTGAGCCCAAGAAGATTAACGCGAGCCTAGCATTTGACCTATATCCAGAGCTGCGAAGACAAGAGTGGCTTGACCAGTCTGAATCAATAAAGATTTATCAAGAGCATAGATCTCAAGAAATGACGGAGATTCTCTGGTCGCACTCACTTAGTCCATGGAATGGAAGAATTGAATTGCATGGAAAGCGGGTTAGAGGACATGTATCGAATGCAGCGTTTATTAGGTCTCTGAATAGTAGCTTCATTAAAAAATGGGTAGAGGGAGATAAAATTGGTGGTCTGTTTGGCTCATTAGGTCAGTTTGGGAGGGTTATTCCTTGGAATAGAGCACAACAGGCAGCATTTCTAATAAAAATTTGGAGTGCGGTAGCTTCGGCGACTAAACGCACAAATGCTGCTTGGGCTAAATCGCTCGAAAATGAATCGCAAGCTAGTCTTCTTGATGATTTGCATCCCGCGTTTGCTGGCCCCCATACCTTAATTGCAACCGACCAAGGCGTTAGGGCAATTCACAGTATTTTTAATGCTATCTTCCAGCACGAACCTGACTATTTTGAACTGGACAAATGGAGAGTTGAAGGTGGGGAGCCTACGGAAGAAGCTGTTACAGAGGCATTTAAATCTTTCCAAAAGCTGAATGTTGCAAATCATGCGATAAAAACAATTTCGTCTACGTTAGTTGATAACTTCGATTGGAGGCTTTCTACGGCTCCAGGGCTAGATCGAGAAAAAAAGAAAATTCAGGCTTCATATCGAGGTAGTAGCGGATACGGAGACTTGCTTCTTGATTTGGTCCATGTTTTGACCGAATACGAAAATGATCAGGAGGTTAGGAAAATAGCTGAGGCCGTTGGTAGCGTTTTGGTTAAGGCTAAATAAAATGGCTAAAAAGACAGATCCAGATGTACAGTTTGCGATTAACGCCGCTAAAGACGCGTTGTTAGATGCATCGTTAAAAGGGTTTCCGAGATTAAAGTTCGGCGATATATTGGTGGATCAAAAATCCTCATCGAGCGTAGTAAGTGAAATGCAGGCCGATCTTGCCGCAAGACAAATCGAACATTGCTTAGAAGCGTGGGAGTACCTATCGCAAGCAATCTTGGCAATGCTTGGTTGTCAAGATGATATAGCTATTCACATGGCCTATTATTCAGAGCTTCGCTCCGCAAATTCTTTACTGGCTGCGACAGGAATTGCAAATAAAGAAAACAAAAGCTATTTCATAGATTCAGCTCAAAAGCGAAAGGCATGTAACGTAAAAACTCATAAATTTGTGAGAGATATTTGGCACGACTGGTGTAAGCGTCCTGATACTGTTGAAGCTTTCACTTCGCTCAAAGTATTGCCTTCAGTTACCCTTTTGGACGTTTATAACTCTCTCAATTTGAGGCAGAGCCCTAGTCAGAGCCTTCTTAAATGGGGTTATGAACTCCTTCATTTTGATAAAGATCACACGTCTCGCAATAGATCAAGTTATCAGGTATACCGTGTTTATCATGGTGTTGGTGATTCAGACTCGAAAAAGCATGGTGATTTGCTTTCTTTAATTTGGAGTCATTTGTCCTCAACTGGCAGTGACGGTCAGTTATATTTCGAAAAAATTTATGCACAATACTTGTTAGCTGGCGCGTGCAAGGACTATAGTTCCGGTGCTGAGGATGAAGAATCAGAATTTGCAAAAAAGCTACAGAGTACTCTGGAGCAGCTTAGCAAAAATACGGGGGTTCCTGTAGAGTCGTTACGAACACATTTTGATTTTGAGAAAGATGATAGTAGGTTTGATCTCTTTGATATTGCTGCATCTAGTAATACTGATGTAAAGAATGTTGTTGCAAGGGCGTTTATATTGGCACGCTTTGCAACAAATAAGCTGAACGTTAACTTATCGAAAAGCAAATGCCAGCAAGCTCTAGAATGGATTCGGAGGTGGCTTGAAGAATCTGGCGTGTTACATGATGACGTGTCTAGAGAAGACGTCGTAGGGAGTTCTGAGAGTTTCGCGGATGCAGCGGATGAAATAGCAGAATTAAATCTTAGACGGGTTTGGCTTGAAGAGCCAGAAAGTGCATCTCGTGCAGGACAGTTAAAAGCGAGCCTTTGTTGGGGGATTGAGTTTTAGAGATTATATCCACAACTGATAGCAAGCTCTTCATATTTTCCTCGATATCTTGAGTCTCCCGATAGTGAATTTTTTCTAGACAGGGTGACCTGATCGAAGTCGTCATACAAGTCAACAATCGATTGATGGGCTGCGTTAAGTAAGAGAATTTTGGCCCCTCTTGTTACTGCGCGCTCTATGGAGTTCCTGAGACGTATCTGGTCTTTCCATGAGAACAAGCTTTCATTATATTTTATAAAGCCATTGCAGTTGTGTTTCACAGTATATGGAGGATCTAAGAAAACAAAGTCGTCAGGACCAGCGAGATCTACTGTTTCTTCAAAGTCATTGCTAAGTAGCGTAGCGTTCTTGAGCGAGCTAGAAGTGCTTTTGAAATTATCGATGTCAAAGAGAATGTTGGTTTTTGTGCCAATAGGGACATTGAACTCACCTTTAAGGTTGACTCTATATAACCCGTTCCAGCAAGCGCGATTGAGATAGAGCATCCTAGCGGCGCGCGTGTAGATAGATCTAGGTTTTTCTGATCTAATTTTGTAATAATATTCTTTGCTATGATTTGAGTGGTGTTTTTTTAAATGCTTTAAAACTAATTCTTGGTTTTCCTTTATCGCTTTGTAAGTAGATATCAGTTCATTGTTTAAATCAGATAATATTGCATGCTCAGGCTGTAGGTGAAAGTAGACAGCGCCACTTCCTAGGAATGGCTCGATGTAGGTGTTGAAGTTCGCCGGGAAAAGATTGAAATCGCCTTGGGTAAGCCATCGCTTGCCTCCGGCCCACTTCAAGAAAGGTTTCGGCGGAGTGTCATTAATTTCAATCAATTAGTATCCTTAGTGGTGCTTTCAGGCTTTTGCAAAATTATATCGTAAAGTCCGACTCTGGACTAATGAAGTTGATGACCGTTAGGGTCTTCGCGCCATTGGTTCCCTGAATCGCTTCTTTTTAGACCAGAATGAAGGCTGGTCTCGCTTATTCCTGATTGAACAGCGCGGACACAGAGGCAGCATGAAGTATTTTGCTTACGGATCGAATATGTCACTCCTCAGATTAAGAGCGAGGGTTCCAAGCGCGGAGCGCATCGGTATGTTCACGCTCGTTGAGCATTCCCTTCGGTTTCATAAGTGGAGCCGGAAAGACCAATCCGCAAAATGCGATGCACTGTTCACCGGCAATTCGGAGGACTTTGTCATCGGCGCACTGTTTGAGATACCGCGCAGCGAAAAAGGCCCGCTGGACAGGGCTGAGGGGTTGGGTTTCGGTTACGAGGAAAAGCGGGTCACGGTTACGGATGCTCTCGGGAATTCCCTTGACGCTTTCACCTACTGTGCAACGTCAACGGATCCATCTTTGCTGCCGCACTCCTGGTATTTGAATCACGTCATCGTTGGTGCGAAAGAAACAGGCGTTCCCGCTGACTATCTCGATGCCATTTCAGCCACGCGAAGCCAGGAAGACCCTGATCGAAAACGAGATGCGAGAGAGCGGGCAATCTACGATTAAAAGCGGCTCGCTAGGGTCTAAAAAATGGGATCGCCCGTTGCTTTGACGGCATAGAACAGGCAATCGCTCTTCGCAATCACCGGGTTGGTGGTGATCATGAAGGCTTTGAGGGCCTGGGCGGGGTAGATTCGCCCATCCTTGATTTGAAGCACCTGTTCCATGTTCTCGGCCCGGTTGTGGCTGATCGCCGTGAGAACGTCCAGGCCTTTTTGCCCAACCCATCCGAGAGGCTCATCCGGCGACACAATCCCGAAATTGCGGTGTTCGATGTCGGGCGGAAAGGTGAGGTCCGCCTGCCCACTGGGCGTTAATCGGTACTCGATCGTCGCATCGGGTGCCAACTCCACCCGAATCGGATTGCGCAGTACCGCAACGTTCCATTCCGCTTTCTCCAGCGAGAGCACGTCAGATTGCGAGGCATACCGAACAAGCCCTTCGTACGCCCGTTGGTGCGCGTGGTCATCCTGAGCCCCACCACACTCGATGGTCACCGTGGGAACCTCCTGCTCGGAATACTCCATCAGTGCACCCAGGCGAAGATCCGTCATGATCAGCCGGTCGGTAAAGAGCGACGCCAGCGCTTGGTGGGCAGCGTCGTTGGTGATGGTCACAGCGAAGGCGGGGCCCGTGCCGGAGGTGTTGTGCACGTCCAGCAGGCACTCGGGGTTGGCGGTCTGAAGCTCGGCCAGCATGGCCTGGGCAATGGCGCCTTCCTCTCCTTCAAACGGTTCTTTGAAGCACCGGTTCAGATCACGTCCGCCTGGCCGTTGGCGCAGCGACAATACCGGCGGGATTTTCGCAGGATGAACGCCGCCCAGGAGGAACAGCAGGTTGACCTCGGGGGTGTGCTGCTCCAGTAACCATCGGTGAATCGCGAACAGCCCTGAGGGTTCGTTGCCGTGAAGCAGCGTTGCCATGGCCCGGGTCCTGGAAGGATCGCGGCCAGCAACGCGAACCACCGTGGGCCGTTGCAGCCGGTTCAGCCACTCCAGGGGCGAGCGGCCCAGGGTCTGGGGTGACGGGTTGTTGAGATAATCCAGGGTGTTCGAGCGGCTCATGGTGACAAGGTCCATTCGTGCACGGGTGTGTTTGTCTTCTGATTGCCCATGTAAAGAGACAGCATACTCTTGAACGCCTCGTCGGTAGTCTGGGACCTGAAAAAAGACTCGGTGATCTGGCGCTGCCATCGGGCACCCGTCATCCTGGTTTGAATGCGGCCTTCGATGATCCCGAGCAGGCGGTGGATCTCCGCCTCGTCCACCGCGGTTCGTTGCAAGGCTTCCCGGGCGCGCGGCAGCAGGTCACGGGCAACGTTCAACAGGGGGGTATCCTGTAACTGTACCTGGTCTTTGTGTGGCCAGATGATGTCTGCACCGATGCCGTATTTGGCGGCACGATAGAAATTGTGTTCGGTGTAATGAAAGGGAAGTATCGACGTCAGGTGACGGATATCCTCGAGTACCGCCAACGCCGCTCCGATGACGAACAGCCCGTTCGCGCACATATCCACGGCCGTTGGTCCGGCAGGCATGGAACGAATCTCGATGCGCAGATGGCCGCCTTCTTTGTGATCAAAGATGGCCCGGTTCCAGGGCCACGTAGTCCCATGGTGCAGTCGCAGTTCGGTCAGTTCCGGTACGCCTCCCCGGTCAATAACAGCCATCGGATCTTCTTCCGACATCAATGGAAGGATGGGGGGATACAGGGATGCCGAGGCTGCAAACAGCTCCCAGGCGCTGCGTACCCAGCCGTTGCCGTAATAGACCCGTGGCGGGTGTTTCCAGGTTCTGTGGTTGGGCGACCGGCTGTCGACGCACTGTTTGAACAGGGCGATACGGGTTTCGTCCCAGAGGTGGTGGCCGAACAGGCTGGGCGAATTGCTGGCCAGAGCCAGCGCAATGGGCGTCACCAGCTGCACTGCGTTGAAATAGTCTGCAAAGCGTTGGGCAGGAACGCGCCAGTGCAGTTGGAACGCGGTGTTCGCCCCTTCCATGGTGACGTCGTCCGCTTCCAGGTTGATGACGTCATTGCCACCGATATGGATGCTGAATGGCTCGCCCCGTTGCTGGATCAATGCGTTGGATAGCGCATGGTAGCGGGGTTCGTCTGTCATCACTTTCGCGCCCATATCGGACTGGCGCAAAGTGGGTAGAATGCCGATGGGGACCAGTTCGCCATTCAATGGGGCGGCGTGCTGGTTGATTCGCTGCATGGCCTCGAGCAGTTCCTGCTCGGTTCTGGCAAAGGGGGCTCCCTTGAAGGCCTGGGGGCTGAGGTTGTATTCAAGATTGAAGCGGTTGAGCTCAACCGTCAGTTGTGGATCCTGAACGCTGGCAGCTATTTCTGTGTTGATCGGCTGAACACGCAGGTCCGGGGTTACGATGTAGAACTCGACCTCGGCACCAATGGAAGATTCTCCCTCACCAAAGCCGGGCCGGTTTAGCAGGCGGGTGAGGGCGGTAAGGTCCGTTCGCACCTTGGCAGCAAAACGGTCAAACTCTTCCGCCGTGAATTCCGATTGTTTTATCGACAGTCCCATAGCGGCTGTGCCTCTGACACCGACTTATCTTGATAGTAGCGGAAATGAGGTGTACACGTGTGCCGGCACCCAGTAGATTACCTTCAATCCGGAGTTTGAGTGTTACCCATGAGAATCATTATTCGTTATTTTTTCCGCGCCCTGCGCCTTGTCCTGACGCCGTTCATGCTGCTCAGCGAAAAGCTCAGCACGCCCAAGGGCGTTACCCGCAGCGCTGAACAGCAGGCCCGCGTCGACGAGGCCAGCAAGGATCTCGCCCTGTACCAGTTCCGGGCCTGCCCGTTCTGCATCAAGGTACGCAAGGAGATCGCCCGGCTGGGTCTGAACATTGAAACCCGAGATGCGCAGCATGACCCGCAGCACCGTGCCGCGCTGGAGGCCGGCGGCGGTCAGATCAAGGTGCCTTGCCTGAAGATGCGTCAGGATGATGGCAGTGAGCGATGGCTGTACGAGTCTGATGACATCAGGGCATGGCTGCGGGAACGATTCGAGTCGGGGATTGGAGACCGGGCATATTAGTAGAAGTAAGCAAAGCTTGGTTAGGAGGGCGTAAGAAAACCGGGACAGACTTATTTTGTGCACACTGTTTTTTTGTCTTGGGCTGGCTTTGTCGAAATTGGTCTTCAGTAATCTGTAGGGCTTCTGTTTTTTGGCGTTTTCAGCCCATTTCGAAAAATATCTATCAAACAAGAGCTATCAAACAGACATGACGAGAAAGACATTAGGTTTAACCCGGAAACCAATTAAAGACGCCAAGCCAGTGGCTGAGAAAGCCGAAGCTATGGTTGATGTTGAGACTGACCCACAAAAACGTTTTTTAAACGGTGTGGCTATCAATCCAGCGCCGGGGATTCGTTTGGAGACAGGTTCAGAAAAGCTCACAGTGCGTGCGATGGATTTGATTACGCCGATTGGAATGGGGCAGCGGGGTTTGATAGTTGCACCGCCGGGGTCTGGAAAATCGACGATTTTAAAAGATATTTGCCAGGCGGTGGGAAAGGCGTATCCCGAGATTAAACTTTACGCGCTATTGATCGATGAGCGACCCGAAGAGGTCACTGATTTCAGGCGCAGCGTCCCGGCTGAGGTCCACGCTTCTTCTTCGGATGAAAGCTATGCTCATCACGTTCGCGTTGCCGATGAGCTTCTTGATATCGCCCGCCAACAAGCAGGCGAGGGTCACAACGTGATGATTGTGATTGATTCTCTCACGAGGCTTTCGCGTGTGCATAATGCGGAGCGAAAGAGCAGCGGTCGCACTATGTCTGGCGGGGTTGATGCTCGAGCGATGGAGATCCCGCGGAGGTTGTTTGGCGCTGCACGAAACCTTGAAAATGGCGGCTCGCTTACCATTTTGGCAACCGTTCTGGTTGATACCGGCAGCCGTATGGACCAGGTTATATTTGAGGAATTTAAGGGCACGGGGAACATGGAGCTGGTTTTATCAAGAGACGTTGCGAATCAGCGAATCTTCCCCGCGCTGGACATTTCGAAAAGCAGTACCCGTCGTGAAGAGCTGCTGTTAGATCCGAAATATCTAGACAAAATTAGAGCGTTGCGCCGGGCGCTTAGCGGTCTCAAACCGCTAGAGGGCACAAGAAAGCTGGTTGAGCTGCTTGAGAAGTACCCCACAAATGCTGAGCTTCTGAACAGCATCCCCGGGACGTCCATCGATTGAATCCGCGTTAAGGGGTCCGCCCCGGGGAAACCGGGACAGACTTATTTTTGCTTGGGCTGAGGGACGAGCCCCACGAAGCTTATTGAGGGAGGACGGAAAACGCCCCCTTGGCCAAAAGCTCGCCTTTCTCTGTCACCACCTCAACTCGCCAGTCTCCCAACATGTGCCGGTCGATATACTTGGCTGAGGATGCGCGCATGGGGTCAACCGACGGCCTGATTCCCACCCGCGCAATACGTTCGTCCTCCAGGTACCAGTCGTGGAAGTGCAGCTGGCCTTCCATGCCCTGGATTTCGGTAAACAGGTAAATTCGAATCAGTCCGTCACTGTCCATCCTTAAAACGTTCGGGATTTCGTCGATTGGCTCTTTTTCCTCCAGGCCCGTACTCAATTGCGCCCGGATCAAGTGATCAGAAAGTAGCTTGATGGACGTAGCATCTTCCGGGGACGGTTCGGATTCTCCGGCAGTCGGCTCGGCAACTTCCGGTTTTTCTCGTGCTGCGGTATTCGGTAACTGGATAGATGCAGGCTCGGACGCGGGCTGGTCGATATATACCGACGGGAGAGAGGGCGCCTCAACGCTCTGATGCTCTACCAGCGCTTCCTTTTGTTCCCCGGTGCCAAAGATCTCAAAGGCTCCCCATATTGTGCCCCCCACCACCAGAAACAATACGAAGAGAGCAGCAAAGATGCGCCCCCAGTGATACACAACAATCTCTTGGGGTTCTGCGGGCTCGGGTAGGCGGGAGGACTGAGCTGAAAAAGGTCGCTCTTTCGGTATCGCTGTTTTCACTGGTCGTTCTTCCTTGAAGCGGGCAAAGGATGATTGGCATGTGCACAACAGCTTCACACTGCGAAGGTGTTAGACGAAAAAAAGGGGGCAACTTGCAAGTACGGCAGACAAAATTATTAAAAATTCACTATAGCAAACTGGTGGAAGTACGAGGTTACGGTGCCGTTAATTCATTCTCGACATCAAAACCGTGGTAAACCGGGACAGATCTATTTTTGATGAATTGAACGGCATAGAATTGGCGAACGGTATCAACTGGATGTTCATGTGGCACCCAGATATAAAGCGCAGCGAAAGGCCTTATTATGCATTTGGATAAAGCAAAAAAGCGTATTGCAAAGCAGGTTAAGAAGGGCTTTCATGGCTATCCGTTGGTTTCGCTGGAGTACTTTGGTAAAGCGAACGTTGGTAAAGCGCCGGATTCAGCCACCGAGGTTGTTGTGTCATTTACTGAGGAAGAGGGCGCCGAGCCCCAGAAGCAAACGTTTGTAAGTGGCGGTGATGCCCGGGACGATGAAGCGATTCAATCCACCCTCGTGAAAATTATTGAGCGGGCGGATGCGAAAACGGTGACCGAGATCGACGGTATTTCCACGATATGAACTCCGCTTCAGCGGCCTATCCAATCGGTACGCCCGGCACTCCCTGGGGCGACGCGGAACGTGCTGAGTGGCTGTCACGGCAGACTCGTCAACGCAGTTACGAGTCCGACGTGTTGAGCGTGGTCGAGCGGCTGCGTTCGCGCTTCAACGTGCAAGAGTATGGCCGTCTGGAATATGGCCCGGACGTTTATCCGCTGATGGCAATCCGCAGCCGCGACTGGCGTGCCGATCGGCCGGTGGTGCTGATTACCGGCGGAGTGCATGGCTATGAAACAAGCGGTGTTCACGGTGCGCTGCAGTTCGTTGAGCAGCAGGCAGCGGATTATGCCGGTCGAGTAAACCTGTTGGTCGCGCCTTGCGTCAGCCCCTGGGCTTACGAACGCATCCATCGCTGGAACGCGAACGCGATTGATCCAAACCGCTCGTTTCGTGATGACGGCCAGGCGGGGGAGTCAGTGGCGCTCATGCAGCTGATCGCTTCGACAGAGGAGCCAATACTGCTGCACATCGACCTGCACGAGACCACCGATACCGACGAAACCGAGTTCCGCCCGGCGCTTGCGGCCCGTGATGGCAAACCGTTTGAGCCGGGGGACATTCCGGATGGCTTCTACCTGGTGGATGACACCGAAAGCCCGCACCCGGAATTCCAGCAGGCGTTGATCAAGGCGGTGGAAAAGATCACCCACATCGCGCCGGCGGATGACAATGGCGAGATCCTCGGCTCGCCGGCGGTCGCTCGGGGCGTTATTCAGTATCCGCTGGCGCAGCTTGGCCTTGGCACCAGCATGACCAACGCCCGCTACAGGACCACCACCGAGGTCTACCCGGACAGCGATCGAGTGACCCCCGAGCAATGCAACGCCGCGCAGGTTGCCGCGGTGTGTGCGGCGATCGACTATGCGCTGTCAGGATAAGTGAGGAAACCGGGACAGATTTATTTTCGGAGTGTCTCGGGTCCCACAAACCTGACGAATTGGCCATCACGCTGGGGCTTTTGCAGTCTTACTGAATAATTTAGTTGCTTAGAGTCAGCTTCATGGATTGCGCTATGGCTTTGGCATCGGCCTGACTGCCATCACGATGTGTCACGCCCTCCAGCCACGTTTCCACTGCATCCGGGTTTTGATTCATCCAATGGCGAGCCGCCCGGTCTTGAGGAACAAACTGGTTCATAATCATGTCCATAACCTCACCTTCCATCGCCAATGAAAATTCCAGGTTTTCCAGAAGTTGGGCCACATTCGCACATTCTTCGGAAAACCCGGCGCGGGTATTGGTGTAAACCGTTGCATCACCCTTGTTGGGACCAAAGTAATCATCGCCACCCTCCAGATACGCGATATCAAATCGCTCGTTCATTGGGTGAGGTGCCCAAGCCAGAAACACGATCCACTTTTGATCACGAATTTTGCCATTTACTTGAGCCAACATGATGCGTTCCGATGTCTCAACCAAATTGAATTGGCCTAAACCAAAGGCGTTGGTATCGATCATGTCGAGAATTAGCTGATTACCATCATTGCCTTTCTCCAGACCGTACACGCTGCCATCAAACTTATCTTTAAACTTGGCGATATCAGAAAAGCTTTTGAGCCCGGCGTCATAGACATATTGCGGTACAGCCAGGGTGTATTTTGCGCCTTTGAGGTTGGGGCGTAGCCGCTCTACCTTCTGGTCATTTATCAGTGGATCTGCCACGGGTGCCATACTCGGCATCCAGTTGCCCAGAAAGACGTCGATATCGCCATTCGCCATAGCGTCGTACGTATCCATTACGGATTGGTTGGAAATATCCACTTCGTAGCCAAGCGCCTGCAACAGTTCAGAAGCCACGGCGGTGGTCGCCTTAACATCAGTCCAATCCACAATACCGAATCGTATCTGGTCACACTGCTCGGCTGCATGGGCCTGATGTCCAACCACAACCGACGCAAAAATCGCCAAGAGGAATATCGTTCGCATGTCGCACCTTTTAATTGAACGTTCAATTAATAAAAAATTGGCGCGGGATGGTACCTAAAACTGAATCAAATTGATATTAGGGTGCCTATTCAGGTCCGATTCATAAGGAATGCGCATCTCTTAAACTTTGTTAACCTATTGAAATGTAAATAAAATTTAACAGGTTGCTTCACGTGTGTTTCTGATATTCTCGAATGGTTCAAAAAACTGACACGTGCCTGATGGGACGATGGAGAAAATGGTCTCCTTCTCGTCATAGTGGGTAGGTCAGACCACCTGAACAATGGGATTTACATCAATGAAAATGAAATCACTGCTCGTTTTTTTATCTCTGAGTGCCACCTCATTGGGTGCCGTTGCGGATGATACAGCCGACGCCGCTCTAGGTGGCGGTATTGGCGGAGCGATTGGGGCTGCCATCGGCAACGAGGTAGGTGGAAGAGATGGTGCTATTCTCGGCGGTGCCGTCGGTGCGGCAACCGGAACAGCCATTTCCACCAAAGATCATAGAGAATACGATCGCGACCATGATCGCCGTCGTCATGACTACGACGATCGCCGGTCTTACCGGAAGTCTGGTGGCCATTTCTGCCCACCGGGCCAGGCGAAAAAGGGCAACTGCTGAAACGCGACATGCCTGCAATTTGATTTGTGCGCTTCAAAAAGCCTTTCTCCAACGGAAAGGCTTTTTTATTTTCGACCCTGAACCACCTACTGAAATAGTCTTTTTTGGAAAATAGATCTGTCCCGGTTTCGGTTGAATTCCGTCCATGTGCCCTGATTATTGCAATCATTAGACAGACAGAGGCCGATCAACCATGACCGATACCCGACACCTCGTGTGTCCCCATTGCCACAAAGTGAATCGCGTACCTGCCGACAAGCTGTCCGCCGGGGGCAACTGCGGTGCCTGCAAGCAACCGCTCTGGCCCGATCAGGTGCTGGAGCTGACGGAGCAGACCTTTGCGGCTCACACTGGGCGCAGCGATGTACCGGTGCTGGTGGACTTCTGGGCCAGTTGGTGTGGTCCCTGCAAGATGATGGCGCCACAGTTCGAACAGGCTTCAAAGGCGTGGCGGGGTAAAGTGCGTTTTGCCAAGCTCAACACCGAACAGGCGCCTGGGCCGTCCGGCCAGTTCGGCATCCGCAGCATACCCACCATGATCCTGTTCCAGAATGGCCGGGAAATCGCCCGCCAGAGCGGCGCCATGAACCAGGCCCAGATCAGCCAGTGGCTGCAATCCCAGGGCATTCGTTAGGGCGTTGCTCGTCGGTGTGGCGACATTTTGCGGTACTCGTTACTGAAAAATAGATCTGTCCCGGATTGTGGGTAGGTTTCGCATAACCATGCGCCACCTCGGGAGCGGCTCAGATGAATGTCCAGGCCAATACCCGCGTAATCTTGTTTCCCTGCTTCATCTCTATTTCCCGACTATCAACGGCACCGAGCTTACGAATTAACTTCTTTGCAGGCTTAACATTGTCGGCTTTTGAAACCAGGCTGGTAAACCAGCGGCATTGATTTGAATACACCTGGCTTTCTCTTATCAGCTTTTTCAGAAACAGCTGTTCACCCCCCTTACACCAAAGCTCTGCGCCCAGCCCGCCAAAATTCAGGGTGGGGGAGTCGGTTTCTGCTTTTTGTTCACCGCGCTGTTTACCGCGACTACGAGCAAGGTTATTGCGTTTAAGCTGGTTACCTTTAAGTGCTTCATCGAGTGAGGCATGGAAGGGTGGGTTGCACACGCTGACGTCAAAGAACTCCCCGGCTTGAATGATCCCTTCAAAGATATGGTTTTTATCGTGCTGCGTGCGCAGCGTGAAGCGGTCTTTGAGGGTGGGGTTGTTGGCGATAATCGTGGCGACGTTCTCAAGCGACTGGGTGTTAATGTCACTACCGACACACTGCCAGCCGTAAATCTGGCAGGCCAGTAGCGGGTAGATTCCATTGGCTCCCGTCCCTATGTCGAGCAGCTTGATGTTGGGCTGTTCAGGCCCAGGCCCAGGCCCGGTCCCAAGCCCAAGCAGGTCAGCCATGTAATGGATATAGTCGGCTCTGCCCGGGATGGGAGGGCAAAGCGCACCCTCTGGAATATCCCAATCGACAATGTTGTAGTGTCGGTTTAGTAACGCGGCGTTGAGGGTTTTTACGGCCAATGGATCTGCGAAATCGATGGAAAGGTCGCCATGAGCGTTCGGTTTTACATGGGGAGCCAGTGCTGGGTGGCTTTTTACGAGCGCTGGGAAGTCATAGCCCTGGTTGTGTAGGTTCCTCGGGTGTAGACCTTTGCGAACAGGCTTGGCTTGGCTTTGTTTACGTCGATGGAGGGTGCTCACAGAAATAGGCCCGGGGCTTGGTGTTCAGAAGTAGAGTGGGTCTGGCTTGGTGCGTGATTATAATCTTACTGTATGTGATGCACGAAAACATGGTACGCAGTCGTTGTGCCCGGAGCCCGAAATGATTAAGCCTAGTTGTTACAGCTGTCGGAAAAAGTTTGAGCCATCGGCGCTCAGGGTTCATTACTCAAAGAACTACTGTGAGGACTGCGGCGTTGGGCTGTTTGGCGAGGACTACTTCACTTTCGCCAGAAAGCCCGCCCCAACCACCCAGAAGAACCTGGCTATCCATTTTGCAGTGCTTCTTGGGGTTGCTGGCTTGTTGTTATGGTTTTGGACTGGCAGGTCATGATGGTTCAGAAAACCGGAACAGATCTATTTTCTCTCGCTCACGATGGCCGAGTGCTCCACTGGCGAGGAGTTACAAAAATCCTAAGGCGTCGAATCAAAGACTGATTTATGTTTCACCTCTGATTGATTGAAGGAAGCAAAACAAGGATGTCTGACAAATGGATTTGAGCCTGGCCCATACCCTTATTGCTGAATTCTGGTACCTGTTACCTCTTTGCCTGATAGCGACACTGATCCGGTCGCCCTGGTTCAAGGGCAAGTTCGGCGAGTTTCTGGTCAACCTCTCGGCGCGGTGTTTCCTAGACAAATCCCACTACCATCTCATCAAGAACGTTACCCTCCCCACGGAGGACGGCACCACGCAGATCGACCACGTTCTGGTTTCGGAGTTTGGTGTCTTCGTTGTCGAGACCAAAAACATGAAGGGCTGGATCTTCGGTGGTCCTCATCAGCGCTTCTGGACCCAAAAGATTTACCGGTCCAATCACAAATTCCAGAACCCTCTACACCAGAACTACAAGCACGTAAAAACGCTTCAGTCGCTGCTCGGGCTAGGCGACCATCAGATGCACTCGGTGGTCGTGTTTGTGGGGGACAGCACGTTCAAAACGCCCATGCCGGGAAACGTGATTCAGGGGCTCGGGTATGTTCGCTATATAAAGTCTCGACAGAAGTTAGTGCTGAGCCCGGAGCAAGTGGCGGAAGTTCGGGAAAAGGTGGCATCCGGTCGCCTCAAGGCGTCCTTCGCCACCGATAAGGCCCATGCTCGCTATGTGAGAGGTCTGGTGGCCGAGCGTCACGGTGATGCGCCCCGTCGCCGGAGTAGGAGGCTTCTCAAGCTCCTTGTTTTCCCAGTCTTGATGTTGGGAGTCGGTGCGATCGGAGTGAACGCGTATTCGAACTTTGTTTCGGGGGCGATGGCAATAGGCACGAAAAGGATGCCTGAACAACGGGTTGAAGGTGTACCGCAGCCCACTCCTCGTCAATCAGAAAGTGAACCAAAAATTGATTCGAGGAAAGTGGAACCCGAGCCTTCCTCAGACACCGGTGTTCAGCGTGTCCATCAACCGCCCTCGGAGTTGTTTTTGGCAAGGCAGGAATGTAACGCATTGATCGCTGCCGCTATTGGTAATCAGGATCCGCGCCTTCTCAGAGACAGGGGCAAGGCGTGTGCTCGGTATAAGGTTCTGCAAGGGGAAGTGCATTGAATCAAAAAGGCTCACTCACCTCATGGAACGACGCCAAAGGCTTCGGCTTCATCACCCCTGAAAACGGGGGTGACCGTCTATTTGCTCATATCAGCGCCTATCAGGGGCGGGGCAGGCCTTCGGCCAGCCGCAAGGTGGTTTACGCGCAAACAAAAGACGAGAAGGGCCGGTTAAGGGCGGCTAGTTTCCAGTACGCTGGCGTTGCACGACACCGCGCAGCGGTAGCGACGGGTGTCTGGGTCGCTCTGTTGATTGCAGCCGCAGTGGGAGGTGCGGTCTCTGTGTTGTATGTTCAGGGGTATGTGCCGCTGCTTTTGCCGGTCGCCTATGGGGTGATGAGCCTGATTACTTTCTTGATGTACGCGGTCGACAAAGGCGCCGCCGAGCGCGGCAACCGGCGGGTACCTGAGGGGCGGTTGCATCTGTTTGAACTTCTGTGTGGCTGGCCGGGAGCGCTGGTGGGCCAGCAATTCTTTCGTCATAAAACCCGTAAGACCTCGTTTCAGGTGGCCTTCTGGTTCTATGTGATTCTCAATCTTGCGGTTCTCGCCTGGCTGTTGGTGTGGCCGGATGCAGAGTTTGCCCGGCAGGCGCTGGAGATTAAGCCGGTCATGCTTATCAGGATCTAGCTGTGCAAAAAATTTGCTCACAGGCCAGTGGTAGATAGATTTGTCCCGGTTTCCCGTTAACACCAGCCCCTGGCGATGACAGCTTCTTCAATTCGCTTGAGTGCGTTAATCCAGGCCCCCAGGCGAATCGATTTGAGCTGGTGATGTTCGGCGCACTCGGTGGCCTGTTGGTAACTGTAAACCAGCCGTTGTCGACGTTGCTCACTGATGGTTTCCGCCCCCCAATAGTCGTCGGCAAGGCCTTGTGTCCGTTCCATCTGGCAAAGGTGAACGCTGCCAGCGTTCGCCAGGACGTCCGGTACGATGGTGACACCGCGATCCAGCAACAGTTCGTCCGCTTCCAGTGTAGTGGGGGCGTTGGCGGCTTCAACGAGGATTCTTGCCTTCACGTTTTCTGCGACTTCTTTGGTGATCACTCCCTGCAGGGCTGCCGGTACCAGCACATCACAGTCACAGGAAAACAGCTCTTCGTTGGTGATCGGCTGGGTGTTCGGGAAGTTTTTCAGGCTGCCTTCCTTCTCGCGGTGATTCAGAAGCTCGTCAATGTCCAGGCCTTCTTCAGCGTAGACGCCACTGTCGATTTCGCGGATGGCAATGACCTTGCAGCCTGCGTTGTGAAACGCCTGGGCAGCGACTGAGCCCACCTGTCCGAAGCCTTGAATCGCCACGCGCGCGCCCTCGAGTTTGAAATCGATCTGCTCCGCTGCCGCCTGAAAGACTTCGAAAACCCCGAGACCTGTGGCCTCGTAACCGCCCAGAACACCACCCAGAATCGGCGGCTTGTCGTTCACCGCCACTGGTGAGTGGCGGCCGGTAATCTGCTCGTACTCATCGAGCATCCAGGCCATGCTTTGCATGTCGGTGCCTACGTCAGCGCCGGGGACATCACAGTCCGGGCCGGAGGGCCTGAGATAGCGGATATAGGCTCTGCACAGCCGTTCGAGTTCGTGCTTGCTGAGCTTGCCGGGGTCAGCGGCAATGCCACCCTTGCCACCACCAGCGGGAATTCGCCCTGCGGCATGCTTGATCGACATAACCAGCGCTAGCGCCTTGCACTCGTCGAGGTTGAGGTCCGGGGAGATGCGGGTGCCATCCCGGGTAGGGCCGAGGGCGTCTGTATGACAGACCCGGTAGGCGTCGAATACACGACTGCTGCCGTCGTCCATTTTTAGTGGGATGCGAAAGCTGGTGGCCCTACCGGGGGCGGATAGCAGTTCCACAACATCGGGATTGATCTTGCCGATCTCTGCGGCCTGGTGCATCAGGCGGGTGCTTTGCTCAAGGAAGTCTTCCATGGTGGTTCCTCCCCTGTGGCTGCGCTGATTGACTACTTTAAGCTTGGTAGATTATCCCTCCCGCTGCAAATCCTTGGCCGTGGGTTATCAGGCAGTCGGTTTCCCTCCGCTGTAGTCAGAGCCGCCACCGGTTATAATGGCGTCCCTTTAACCGTCGCAGAGAACCCTATGCCAATCGAAAAGAATCAGGTGGTCTTGTTTCACTACAGCGTCAGTGATGAACAGGGCAACGTTGTTGAAAACTCCCGTGGTGGCGAGCCGAACGCCTACCTGCACGGCCACGGCGGCATTATCAAAGGGCTGGAAGAAGCCCTGGAAGGTCGCGAGGCCGGCGATACGTTCAGCGTCACCGTCACTCCGGATAAAGCCTATGGCCCGCGCAAGGCCGACGCCGTGCAGCGCGTGCCGATCAAGCATTTGATGGGTGCCAAGCGCTGGAAGGCCGGCATGATTGCTCAGGTGCAAACCGAGCAGGGCCCGCGCCATGTGGTCGTCGCCAAGGTCGGCCACAAGTTTGCCGATGTCGACACCAACCATCCGATGGCCGGTAAAACCCTGACCTTTGATATCGAAATCCTTGAAGTACGCGCTGCCGATGCGGAAGAGTTAGCGCACGGCCATGCGCATGGGCCGGGTGGGCATCATTGATCGATTAAGCCCTGCAACATGAATGCGCCTTTCACGCTGCGGCCTTACCAGCAGGAAGCGGTCGAGGCCACACTGAACCATTTCCGCCAGTCCGATGAGTCTGCCGTCATCGTGCTGCCAACCGGTGCCGGTAAAAGTCTGGTTATTGCAGAGTTGGCGCGTCTTGCCCGCCGCAAGATTCTGGTGCTGACCCACGTCAAAGAGCTGGTGGAGCAGAATCACGCCAAATACCAGAGTTATGGGCTAATGGGCGGCGTTTTCTCCGCCGGGCTGAAACGTAAGGAACACCGGCATCAGGTGACCTTTGCCAGTGTACAGTCGGTATCGGCGAACCTGGATCAGTTCAGGGATGAATATTCGTTAGTCATCATCGATGAGTGCCATCGGGTCAGCGGTGAGGAAACCAGTCAGTATCAGAGGATCATTGAGCTGCTGCGGCAACAGAACAACGCCCTCAAAGTGCTTGGGTTAACCGCTACTCCCTATCGTTTGGCCATGGGCTGGATCTATCGCTATCACTACCGGGGCTTTGTCCGAGGCGATCGGGATAAGCCCTTTCAGCACTGCATCTTTGAACTGCCGTTGAGCTACATGATCAATCGGGGGTATCTCACCAGGCCGGAGTTGGTGAACGCGGCTGTGGCGCAATACGATTTCTCCGCGCTGGCTCAGGACCGCTTTGGCGAATACGCCGAGAAAGACGTCAACCAGCTGCTGAGTAAACACCGGCGTGTGACCCGGGCCATCATTGAGCAGGTGATGGAGCTGGCCGCTGAGCGCCAGGGGGTGATGATCTTTGCTGCCACGGTGGATCATGCGCGGGAGATCACCGGCTATCTGCCGGAACACCAGACCGCCCTGGTAACCGGCGCGACCGATTTGACCGAACGGGCGTTGCTGATCCAGCGCTTCAAGCAGCGGCAGTTAAAGTATCTGGTGAATGTGTCTGTGCTCACCACGGGCTTTGATGCGCCCCATGTGGATTTTATCGCCATTCTCCGCCCGACCCAGTCGGTCAGCCTGTATCAGCAGATTGTGGGCCGCGGGCTTCGTCTTGACGAAGGCAAGCAGGATTGCCTGGTGATTGATTACGCGGGCAACCATGTGAATCTGCACCACCCGGAGGTGGGGGAGCCGAAACCAAACCCAGATAGTGAGCCGGTGCAGGTATTCTGTCCGGACTGTGGTTTTGCCAATATCTTTTGGGGCAAAACCGACGATGACGGCGGTGTTGTCGAGCACTACGGCCGCCGTTGTCAGGGGCTGCTGGAGCCTGCTGAAGGGGATAACCATGCTGTGCAGAACAGGCGCCTGCAACAGTGCGATTACCGTTTTCGTTTCAAGGAGTGCCCGCACTGCGGTGGCGAGAATGATATTGCCGCCCGCAACTGCCACGAGTGCCAAAAAGCCATCATCGACCCGGATGATCAGCTGAGAGATGCCCTGAAACTCAAGGATGCCATGGTGATCCGTTGTGCCGGGATCACGTTAAGTGGCGGTGAGAGCAAGCTGAGGCTCACCTATCACGGTGAAGATGGGGAGGAACTTAGCGAGTCGTTTGATTTCAGCAAGCCTGCTCAGCGAACCGTTTTTAACAAGCTGTTCGGGCGTCGTTTCGCGAATGGCGAGGCTCCGAAAGCGTTCAGCAGGGTTGGTGAGGTGCTTGAGAGTCAGGCCCTGTTGCCGGCACCGGATTTTGTGGTTGCTCGTAAGCAGAAGCACTATTGGCAGGTGCAGGAGCGGATTTTCGATTATCAGGGGCACTATCGTAAGGCGAATGCGCTGTAACTTGGGTATTGAGGCAGCTTTGTTTACCATTGGGTCCGGAGCCAGTGACGGCCCACCTCGACAATACGGATGATTCTTCAAGGACAGAAGGAGTAAAGGAATGAGCAAGAAAGTTGTGCTGTTGGGTGATCTGGGAACAGATCATCAGGGGTTCCCGCCCACTCCGGTTATTGCCGGCTCTCCCGATGTACTGATTGATGGAAAACCCGTCGCCCGTGTTGGCGATCCTCTCGCCCCACACTCCAAGCCCAAGCATCCTCCCCATCCGCGAGCTATTGCTGCTGGTTCGGCAACGGTATTGATCAATGGCATTCCTGCCGCCGTGACGGGTAGTGCGGTTTCCTGCGGTGGTGTCACCATCGGCAGTGGCAGCGTTGTGATTGGTGATACTCAGTAAGCGTCCGGCCATCACACCTTGTCAGTAATAGCCGGCTTCCAGTTGTGAGGCAATAGCTCATCGATGGCGTTGTTCTTCTGCATCGGGAGACGGGTCAGCACATCCTTCAGATAGGCATACGGATCATGTCCGTTCAGCTTCGCCGACTGGATCAGAGTCATGATGGCAGCCGCACGCTGACCACTGCGCAGTGATCCCGCGAACAACCAGTTGGAGCGGCCCAGCGCCCAGGGCCGGATCTGGTTTTCCACCCAGTTGTTGTCGATGGGCACAGCACCATCGTCCAGGTAGCGCGTCAGCGCTGCCCAGCGTTTGAGGCTGTAATCCAACGCTTTGGCCGTGCCGGAACCATCCGGCACTTTCTGGCGATGCGCCAGCATCCACTGATGCAGCGCATCAGCAATCGGCTTGGCTTTTGTTTCCCGGATTTCCTGCCGCTTGTCCGGTGGCAGGTCTTTGGTGTCCCGCTCGATTTCGTAGAGCCTTCCGATGTACTCCAGCGCCTTAGCGGCTAGCTCGCTCTTGTTGGCTTCGTGCAGATCGTAGAACTTGCGCCGGGCGTGGGCCATGCAACCGATCTCGATGATGCCGTTGCCGAACCCGGCCTTGTAACCAGCGTAATCATCACAGACCAGCTTGCCCTGCCAGTCACCCAGGAAGGTGCGGGCGTGTTCGCCTGCACGGCTGGGCGCGAAGTCATAAACGGTGGCTTTCAGGTCCGAGAACGGTGTGGTGCAGTAAGCCCAGACGTAGGCCTTGTGGGTTTTCTTCTTGCCCGGGGCCAGCATGCTGACCGGGGTTTCATCGGCATGCAGAACGCTGTGGTCCAGCAGGGTGTTTCTCAGCGCATCCACCAGGGGCTGTAACTGCACACCGCAGGCACCGACCCATTCGGCCAGGGTGGAGCGCGGAATTTCGAGGCCGGCGCGACCGAAGATGCGTTCCTGACGGTACAGCGGTAGATGATCGGCGTACTTGGCCACCAGGACCTGAGCCAGCAGACCAGCGGTGGGAATGCCCTTGTCGATCACCTGCGGTGGCACCGGTGCCTGGACCAGGGTCTCGCAACTGTCACAGACCCACTTGCCCCGGATGTGGCGTTCCACCGTGAACTCGCCCGGAACGTAGTCCAGCTTTTCGCTGACGTCTTCGCCGATGCGCTTGAGCTGGCAGCCGCAGCGGCACTGAGTGTTTTCGGGCTCGTGGTGGATCAGGGTGCGGGGCAGTTCCGGCGGCAGCGGGGTGCGCTTGGGCTTTTGCTTTGGCCGGGCAGCTTTCTGCTCCTCGGTCATCGCCTGTTCCAGCTCGACTTCGATAGCCGCCAGGTCGCTGTCGATCAGTTCATCCAGCAGTCGTCCCTGGACGGCGTCCAGTTGCTCGCTGCGCCGGGCATACTTATGGCGCTTGAGGATGGCCACTTCGTGAGTCAGCTTCTCGATGACCGCATCACGGTGCACCAGGGCCCGCTCCTTGTTCTCGACACGATCGAACAGTTCCGTGGCAAGAGCACGGAGCTGATCGGCAGAGAGTTGGTCGAGATCGGGGCGCTGAGTCATGCCCGTCAGTATGCCAAGTCCATGTGCCGCAAGCGATTCGCGGTTCTGGCTATGGCGATATCACTCAGCTTATGGTTACAGAATGGAGATCACGCCTTCAGCGCCAAGGCGTTGCCAGGGCAGGCCCTGAACCAGAGCGGATAACTGTTCCTCAGTCAGGCGCAGTTGGTCACCGCGCCAGGCTTCGCCCCAGTGGAACTTGCCCCGATTCAGCCGGCGAGCACAGAGCCAGATGCCCAGGCCATCGTGGATCAAGACCTTCATCCGGTTGCCCCGTTTGTTGGCAAACAGGTAGGCGCAATGCGGCCTGGCAGAACCGAAGACCTGAATAACCCGAGCCAGCGCTTTGTCTGGCCCGGCTCGCATGTCCAGCGGCTCAGTGGCCAGCCAGATCTCGTCAATGCGGATCATCCCAGCAGATCCCGCAACAGGGCGGCACACTGGTGGGCCTGCTCCGCAGGCCACTCCACCACCACCGCACCACCGGCGCGGGGAATCTCGATGCGGATGGTGCTACGCTTATCCGAGACCGATTGGTTGCCCGGTGCAGAGGTTGCAGCAGGCAGATTAACCGGAACAAATCCCGGTGTTGCTGGTGTTTTATCCGCTCGCTGCGCTTCACTCATCCAGCGCCGGACCATGTTGGCGTTGAGACCGTTATCCAGTGAAATCCGGGAAACGGAGGCCCCGGGTTCCAGGCATTTGGCGACAATCTCGGCTTTGAATTCGCGGGAAAACCGGCGACGGCGTTGGTAGGGCTTGGTTACGCTTAATTCGTTCATGTTAAGTGTCCACTAGAAAATAAGTGGACACTATCCTGACGTTGGCAGCGCCGTGCTCAAGATGGGATCACCGGACGCTTAC
>NZ_JBJJLB010000037.1:0-3121 GCF_045449795.1 Marinobacter alkalisoli | reverse complement strand
TAACGAGGCTGTAGAAAAACTCGATTTCGAGCCGTCCCCAGCGCCTGGTTCCTAAAATTTTTGTAGCGGCCATCCGCTAGCCGATGATCGCGACTCCGCTGTTCAGCCATTAGTTTCGGCCGATTTGGCGCTGCCAGCGCCGGTATTGCTGACTTCCAGAAGCCCCATTTCCGGCTCTTCTGGTCCCTGCATCACGCGGCTAACCGCCCGTAATTCGCCAGCTTCTCAATATTGTGCACTAGGCAGTATAGCTGCCACTGGCCCTGTACCTTCTTCTTACCTCTCAGGCTGAAGCGGTTCAGCCGCTTCGTGGTACCAATATTGCCGAACACCGGCTCGACCACTGACATGCGATGACTGTAGATTTCCTTGCCCTGCGGGCTATCCACTCGGTGCTTCATCCAGTCGGTGTAGTTGGGCAGGCGCTTGTTCTCGATGGTGAACGAGACTTGCCTGCCAGAGCCTTTTCGGTGGTCGGCGGAGGCCGGATTCTGCATACATTGATGCTTCTTGGGGCAGTGTCGGCATTGCAGCAAACGCCCTTCGAAGTGCACCCGGATTTTGCCATTCTCGGCTTCGCGTGTGCCCTGATAACTAATGGCGTTACCCGCCGGGCAGATGCACGTCAGGTTCACTGGATCGAACTGGAATTCACTGGCCGGGATGGTTTTCTTCCAGCCTGTATCCGGCAAATTCTGATGGCGTTTGCCGTACTTGTCTTTCTGGTTCTGGAACTTCGGATCCCGGCTGCGGAACCGGTTGTCTGGCACGTAGCCGTTGATCTGCCGTTCGTGCAGATACTTCATATTGGCTTCGTTGGCGAAGCCGGTGTCGGCGGTGACGACCGTGCCTTGTTGGTAGATGCTCTCGGCGATGCCCAGCTTTTTGTAACGGGCTTCGACGGTTTCCAGTACCGGCTGTAGAGTGTGGTGTTCCTGGCCTTCGCCAAAGGCCTGGGCATCAATGATCACCTGGTGTTTCTTGTCCACCGTGGCCACGCCGTTATAGCCCTGGATCGTGCCCTTGCTGGTGGTCATCTTGGCGCTTTCGTTATCCGTCAGGTTGCTCTTCACTTCCTTGCTCCGCTTTCCCCGGCCCATCCTTGGGCGGTTCGTCTTTAGGAAGCGGTCCACTTTGTTCATGGCTTCATCCAGCGAGAGGATGGTGTTCGCCCGACGGATATCCCGATCCAGTTCGGCCTCAGTTTCCGCCTCATCCCGCTCGTAATGCTCCTTCAAGTGGTGACGGATCAGTCGTCGCAGTTTCTCTCGTTTCTCACCCAACTCTTTAAAGGTGCCCGACCATTCCTTGGCGGCGTTGGAGGACATCTTGCAGCCGTCGATAGCAAAGAGTTCGTTGCCCAGAAGACCCTGTTCATGGCACACCAGCAGTACCTGCTCGAACAGCTCTTCAATCTCGCCGGAATGGCTGCTGACAAACTTGGCCAATGTCGTGAAGTGAGGAACGGTATCGCAGGATAGTGCCTTGAAGATGATGTTGGTCTCGCAGCACCACTGCATCTCACGGCTGGAGGTGATGCCTTTGGAGTAGGCAAACAGGATGATCTTCAGCAGGATGGCCGGATCGTAAGCCAGCCGGCCGGTGTCTTCGTTGCGGTACTTGGGGTGGAACACCGACAGGTCCAGCTTGTGTTCGATCAGGTAGTGCACCGCGTGTTCAAAGGTGCCGGGTTGAAGCTGTTCCTGGTAGTTGATCACGACCATGGCATCCTGGTCGTAGTTGTAATGCTTGAAGCGGGGCATGCCAACGACTCCTTGTCCGTTTGCCTGATCCTACCAAACCGAAGCGGTGATTTCGGGGTTTTTCTACAGCCTCAACGCCCGCAGCATGCGCGGCTTTTCCATTGTGGCTTCGCCTCCATTCCAAAGCCGCGCATGCTGCGGGCGTTAGGCAATCGGAACCATGAAATGGATCGCTACCTTGTTGCTGCTGACTCCTAGCATTGCCGCGGCAGAAACTGAGCCAGAATTTCATCTGTGCGCGCACTATGTGCAGAAATCAGAAGTGGGCGAACAAGCTGGTGGTGGCTGGCCAGTTATTGTCAAATTGACAGCGCTTGGAGCCAAGAGCTTTGAGAAATTCACTGAAGCAAACGTTGGCAGAATGAGCCGGATTATTGTCGATGGCCGCCAGTTCTTGAGGGCCACGATAAGAGAGCCAATTTCTGAGGGAACCCTATATGGAGAGTTTAGTTCCCGGGAAATTGCCAGTGCATGGCAGCGGGCATTTGTAGACGAGTCAACGTCCGCACCGTGCGGTGCAAACTGAGAAATGCCTAACCAGTCATTCAAGCTTGTTACCGGCCTGACGGCCGTCCACCGGACGCCCTAGTCGGGCGCCGCTTAATATTGGCGTTATGTGTGAGGGACCATGCACGAGCACTATCGAATAGAAGCAGAGATATGGCCCTACCTACAGAAAGCGGGGTTCGTCAAAGAGTCAGAGAATGATGAGGTCGATTATTGCGGCTCAATCAGAACGATCTTCGCGAAAGGTGAAAAGCAGGTTCTCCTAGAATGGTGCGGTGAAGAGGGTCTTGGCTTCGCTGAGGTGTGGCGTAACGGTGAGTGGTATGCGTTGCCCACCAAAGTCCTTGAGTCTAGGGAAGGTGAATTTCAGTCAGCAATCAGAAAGTTGTGTGCCGATTTGCAGGAGTATTTGGACTGAGCCTGGATCTATCACATAACCAGGCGGTCAACCGGACGCCAAAAGCGTATCGCTTTTGGTTCCCTCCGCTGGCGCTACGGCGCCGGTTACCTCAGCTACATGGACTCCCCCTGCGGTCAAGCAACGCCATTTGAATCCGAAGCGGTTTGAGACTGCAGCTCTACATTCGGCCTCTTTGTGGGCACTTCTGCCCGGGCCAGGATGATGATGCGTGTGAGCGATGGCCTCATTCGTTAGTCGGCTTTTGACAGCCGCTGAGCTAAACAGGCTCTATCACTCTCGGTCTGACCGTTCCGTCATCGCTTGCCGTTGCAAGACTCGGCTGGCAGGCGTGTTCTGCCTGTCGTTGTTGCTCGGTTATCAGCCCGACACGGGCTGTGTTTTAAACTCTGTCTGGTTCATCAGTAGTGCCCAGATAATTCGGGCATTTTTT
>NZ_JBJJLB010000036.1:0-3974 GCF_045449795.1 Marinobacter alkalisoli | reverse complement strand
CTGGACTTCCCCCAGTGTAGTGGACACGCATCGATAACTCCGCAATAGGAGAAAACCGATGCCGGAGATGATCACGGGGAAGAAAACTCAGCAGTACAGCACTGAGTTCAAAGTCAAAGCGGTGGAGTGGAGTCACCAGGCCCACCGAAGTGTCAAAAGCGTAGCCGAAGCGCTGGATATCCACCCCTTCATGCTGTCACGCTGGCGCAAGGAATACCATGAAGGAAAGTTCGCCATGAAACGGGTCAAGAAAGCGCCAGCCGAGGCCAAGCAGAAGATCCAGGAACAGGACGAGGTTGCCCGCCTGAAACGCCGGATATCGGAGCTTCAGGAGGAAAACGACATTCTAAAAAAGTTTCAACGTTTTCAGGCCGAGGAACGACGGAAGCGTTCCGATTCGTCTGGAAACACCGACGGGAACACGGAGTAAAGGCCCTGTGTCGGCACCTGGAGATCTCACGATCGGGCTACTACGCCTGGGCAAACCGGAAGCCCAGTCAACGAGCCGCTGAGAATGCGGAGTTGCTGTTGAAGATCCGCCGCATCTACAACGAGAGCAAAGGCCGATACGGCAGTCCTCGGGTTTACCAGGCGCTTCGACGTGAGGGCGTTGAAGTGGGTGAAAATCGAGTGGCCAAGCTGATGCAGGAATGGGGCATGAAAGCTCGAGTAGCCCGTGTATACCGGCGTTTGACGAAGCTGCGTGATGACTTGAAAGCCTTGCCGAATCATCGTCTGAATGCCGAGAAGCCCGTCACGGTAAACCAGCAATGGAGCAGCGATGTCACCTACATCAAGCTGGGCAAGAAATACGTGTTCCTGGCGGTGGTGCTGGACTTGTTTTCACGGAGAATCATCAGTTGGCGACTGGGAGAGAATCTGAATGCAGACTTCGCCAGGGCCACGCTCAGGGAGGCCTTCAAAACCCGAAAACCGGCTTCAGACCTGTTATTTCATACCGACCGAGGCATCGAGTATCGGGCTCATAAAACACAGGCTCTGCTGAATCGGCATCAGGTGCGCCACAGCATGAATCGCCCTGGGCAGTGTACTGACAACGCGGAGGTGGAGTCCTTCTTCAAGACGTTGAAGGGAGAATTGCTACACGCCACCAGCTTTGTGACGCTGAGACAGTTACGAAAGCATATAAGTGACTATATTGAAGACTTCTATAATAGCCACCGGCTGCACAGTGGCCTTGGCTACCGGACTCCGCTAGAGTTCGAAGGAATTAGCTGATGGCGCGTGTCCGATTTATTGGGGGAAGTCCATTCCGGGCCTGAAGGCCCTCCACCGGACAGCCTTGTCGCCGCTTCGCTCTGTCAAGGCTGCCGCTGAACAACGGCGTTAAGTTTACAAACTATGAGCTGTATCTGCGCATCGAAAAATCAGTATCTTGAGCTTCACCCAGATGAGGAGCTGCCGCAATTCATAGATTCTCTCACCAAGTTTGAAGAGAGTGGTGACTATGGGCTTTTCGAGTGCCCCAGCTGCCATCAGCTATGGATTATCGACATCCACTCTCGCGGACCTTTGGCGGTGAAAGTTCAATCAGAATCCGAATTCCTTAAGTTCGATGATGTTCAGTACCGGAAAGATTTAATGGTTCAGCTCCAAGGCGGTTTATCAGGGGAACTCTGCATTCAGTCCGGCTGCGAGAAAAATGCGTTAAATGGGCTGCGGTTCTGTATTGATCACGCGATGGAATGGTAAAACTTAACAAGGTCAGTCACGGCGACGTCTACTACATTGCGGCTTCGCCTCCATTCCGTAGCCGCGCGTGCTGAGCGGCGTTAAAGGGCAGGAGCAGTCATGGAAGATTACATGCTTACATTCGAGCTCAACATAGAGGACGAGTCGCAGGAGTTGGCCATTCACGGGTCTCCTGATGGCCTAGAGGCACTGGCTCATTCCTTACTGCGTCTCGTGAAAAATACCAAGCAAGGGTATTTTGATCACGATCACCTTATGTCCGAGTCGTGGGGTGGCACGGAGCTCACCTCAGAGCCCCAATCTGAGGATGCTGAGCTTTTGCATCACGTCAAAATCTACTGCTACAAAGGCGGGAAATTCCAGTGCTGAGTAAGGCCGCTTTAACAAATAGTTGTAGTACGTTCCGGCCTGGCGGCCTCCACCGGACGCCCCTGTCGGGGCGCCGCTAAACAAAAGCGTTAGCTTACCTACCCACGGATAGAGGAATATTTTGAGTCATTACTGTTTCATAAAAGATAGGTATGCAAACTTTGGGCATTTAATTTATCGAGTTCGAGAAATATCTGAACAAGATAAATACGTCAATAGATGGACTAAGGCATACACGGAAATGATAAAGAAAGGTGGCTCCGAAGAAGTATATCAATGGGGTATTAGAATTCATAAATCACTAAAAGAAGTGTTTACTGCGACTAGCTTCTATCAAGAAGCTTTAATAGCAAAAGAGGCGAACTCTTGGGCAGCTTTCTTTTTCCTCAGTTATTATTCATTATTTCACTCCTTGATGTCATGCGTGGTTTTATTACCTAGTGAAAGTATTGAAAATTTATCAAAAATCACTCACACAAAGCTAATAAAGTTGTTTAAGGCACAATTTAGTGATCAAAAGCCGCATATGATAAGAGAGGATATCGGTGATGTTTTTTATATGTTTAAGTATTTGAGAGAGTATTACTCGTATAACATGCCACCAAATGATTTTCTTTATGAACTTGAAAATAGTTTTCAGCCTGATAAAAAGCTTCCATTCTTTATACGGTCATGCATTCAGCTTGCTAGCTTACACTCTGAAATCATTGAGAGGTGCTTTGAAAAACATGGCTCCACAAAAAAGAACCTTGTGCCCCCTGACGATATAAAAAATTGGTACAAGTTACTTAACTGCCCTAAACAACCATTAACGGAAGAGCATGTATTGCACTTTTCAGATAGGCTTAAAATGAACGAGGTTTTATCTGCACCAGACCCAGTATCATTTTCAGTAATACTCGAACACTTTATTGATGAATTTAGGCTTTATGAAGGAGCCCAATTTCCCAAGTTTGCTGATGGTACTGAAATAGATCCTGGTAAATTTGTGTACAAAGTCTTGCGAGGGTAAGCTAACAAACTGTTAAACAAGGACAAAAAACAGTAGGTTTTGCTCCTTCGTCGCTAATTTTAACCAACTATTTTTGCCTGTTAACAGGGCGTTAGGCATTTTGATAAGGAGTGTAATGTGAGATTTAGTTATCAAGCCGAGAAATTTTCATCAGCGCGCAGTGCCTTAATGCTTCCTCACACCGGGGGCGAGCACGAATCGATAGCAGGTGCGTTTCACGAAATTAGTTTGGCTCTACATCAATTTGATCGTTCAAAGCTTGATGACAATGCGACTACTTGGGTCAGAAATCTTGATGCTCTAATGGACACTACAGGCCTTTCCGACCCAAACAAAGAAGGGCTCTGGGCGGTCAAAGCTAAAACTCTATCTGACGACGATAAAATTGAGTTATCTCATGTGGTTGATGAGCTGGCCCACTGGTTTGACCATGCGGAGATTTAGCGGCTGGTGTCGGCGTAATGCCTAACCATGCGCTTAAGTTCGTTCCCGTCCTGGCGGCCGTCCACCGGACGCCCTTGTCAGGGCGCCGCTTAGCTTCGCTACATGGACTCCCCCTGCGGTCAAGCAACGCCATTTGAATCCGAAGCGGTTTGAGACTGCAGCTCTACATTCGGCCTCTTTGTGGGCACTTCTGCCCGGGCCAGGATGATGATGCGTGTGAGCGATGGCCTCATTCGTTAGTCGGCTTTTGACAGCCGCTGAGCTAAACAGGCTCTATCACTCTCGGTCTGACCGTTCCGTCATCGCTTGCCGTTGCAAGACTCGGCTGGCAGGCGTGTTCTGCCTGTCGTTGTTGCTCGGTTATCAGCCCGACACGGGCTGTGTTTTAAACTCTGTCTGGTTCATCAGTAGTGCCCAGATAATTCGGGCATTTTTT
>NZ_JBJJLB010000035.1:0-4322 GCF_045449795.1 Marinobacter alkalisoli | reverse complement strand
GCGTTGAGGCTGTAGAAAAACCCCGAAATCACCGCTTCGGTTTGGTAGGATCAGGCAAACGGACAAGGAGTCGTTGGCATGCCCCGCTTCAAGCATTACAACTACGACCAGGATGCCATGGTCGTGATCAACTACCAGGAACAGCTTCAACCCGGCACCTTTGAACACGCGGTGCACTACCTGATCGAACACAAGCTGGACCTGTCGGTGTTCCACCCCAAGTACCGCAACGAAGACACCGGCCGGCTGGCTTACGATCCGGCCATCCTGCTGAAGATCATCCTGTTTGCCTACTCCAAAGGCATCACCTCCAGCCGTGAGATGCAGTGGTGCTGCGAGACCAACATCATCTTCAAGGCACTATCCTGCGATACCGTTCCTCACTTCACGACATTGGCCAAGTTTGTCAGCAGCCATTCCGGCGAGATTGAAGAGCTGTTCGAGCAGGTACTGCTGGTGTGCCATGAACAGGGTCTTCTGGGCAACGAACTCTTTGCTATCGACGGCTGCAAGATGTCCTCCAACGCCGCCAAGGAATGGTCGGGCACCTTTAAAGAGTTGGGTGAGAAACGAGAGAAACTGCGACGACTGATCCGTCACCACTTGAAGGAGCATTACGAGCGGGATGAGGCGGAAACTGAGGCCGAACTGGATCGGGATATCCGTCGGGCGAACACCATCCTCTCGCTGGATGAAGCCATGAACAAAGTGGACCGCTTCCTAAAGACGAACCGCCCAAGGATGGGCCGGGGAAAGCGGAGCAAGGAAGTGAAGAGCAACCTGACGGATAACGAAAGCGCCAAGATGACCACCAGCAAGGGCACGATCCAGGGCTATAACGGCGTGGCCACGGTGGACAAGAAACACCAGGTGATCATTGATGCCCAGGCCTTTGGCGAAGGCCAGGAACACCACACTCTACAGCCGGTACTGGAAACCGTCGAAGCCCGTTACAAAAAGCTGGGCATCGCCGAGAGCATCTACCAACAAGGCACGGTCGTCACCGCCGACACCGGCTTCGCCAACGAAGCCAATATGAAGTATCTGCACGAACGGCAGATCAACGGCTACGTGCCAGACAACCGGTTCCGCAGCCGGGATCCGAAGTTCCAGAACCAGAAAGACAAGTACGGCAAACGCCATCAGAATTTGCCGGATACAGGCTGGAAGAAAACCATCCCGGCCAGTGAATTCCAGTTCGATCCAGTGAACCTGACGTGCATCTGCCCGGCGGGTAACGCCATTAGTTATCAGGGCACACGCGAAGCCGAGAATGGCAAAATCCGGGTGCACTTCGAAGGGCGTTTGCTGCAATGCCGACACTGCCCCAAGAAGCATCAATGTATGCAGAATCCGGCCTCCGCCGACCACCGAAAAGGCTCTGGCAGGCAAGTCTCGTTCACCATCGAGAACAAGCGCCTGCCCAACTACACCGACTGGATGAAGCACCGAGTGGATAGCCCGCAGGGCAAGGAAATCTACAGTCATCGCATGTCAGTGGTCGAGCCGGTGTTCGGCAATATTGGTACCACGAAGCGGCTGAACCGCTTCAGCCTGAGAGGTAAGAAGAAGGTACAGGGCCAGTGGCAGCTATACTGCCTAGTGCACAATATTGAGAAGCTGGCGAATTACGGGCGGTTAGCCGCGTGATGCAGGGACCAGAAGAGCCGGAAATGGGGCTTCTGGAAGTCAGCAATACCGGCGCTGGCAGCGCCAAATCGGCCGAAACTAATGGCTGAACAGCGGAGTCGCGATCATCGGCTAGCGGATGGCCGCTACAAAAATTTTAGGAACCAGGCGCTGGGGACGGCTCGAAATCGAGTTTTTCTACAGCCTCGTTAGGGCCATCAAAGTTGGAAGCTTATGAGTTATATTGATTCTTACGATCACGAATATATTGGATCATTAGGATATCTTCCTATTTATCGTCCGCTCCAAGTTATTGAGGGAGATAAATGGGGTGGCTATGACTTTAGTGCTACTCCAGATAATCTTATTCTTGGTGGCGGTAGTGGTGAACACCCCGGTCTTGTTGTTCATAAGCTTGGAAGCCTAGCGGCTAAATTTTTATACGATCAAATTTCAGACGAAGAAGAGGAGTCCGTTCCTAAAGAGGATATGGATTATGTTATTGATCAGTGCTATGCAGACGATATTCTTGAGTTCTGTAGTTGGTCTATAAGACAGTACGCCAGCCTTAAAGAAATGGCAGAATCAATAACCTTCACTACTCCTTTGGGTGAAGATGAGGAAGTTGAAGAATGGCTATGCAAATCGCTTGGCGAGCTGATCTATTTCTCTCTTTTCGAACTAAACCCTGAGCATAATAAGCTAAAAGGTATCTTTGGTCGCTTTGAGATTCAGGCTTCAATGCAAAATATCGCATGTGTTCCCCCAGGTTATCCTAGGTGTGGTGGTCGTAGAGTAGAGAACGGTGAATTAAAATGGGGGTTGCATCGTTGGCCAGTCAAGCCCTAACAATCGGCTGCACGGCGACCGATTTTCCGCCGCTTTGCGGCTCCAAACCGGCGCGTGAGCCGGGCGTTATGTGCTTAAGGAGAAGCAATTTGGACATTAGGGATCTACCCTTTGGGATTACTGACTGGTCTGAAGTTGAGAAGACCGAACACACAGGTGAACAGGGAGTTGCTTATTGGCAGACCCGCACATTCGGCGATATCCGGGTTCGTATGGTCGAGTACAGTCCCGGCTATCTGGCCGATCATTGGTGCGCCAAAGGGCACATTCTGCTCTGCCTGGAAGGTGAGCTCCACACTGAGTTAAAGGACGGGCGTTGCTTTGTTCTCCAGCCGGGTTCGAGCTATCAGGTGGCGGACAACGCTGAGCTTCATCGGTCCTCGACCGAGCGGGGCGCAAAGCTCTTCGTCGTGGATTGAAAATCACATAATCAGGCCATGCACCGGATGCCATAACCTGCGCATCGTCCGTATTCGTGATGCACACGGATGGGGGGCGTTAAGAGGCCATAGAAAAGTATGCGGATCACCAAAACAGGGATAGTTCTCTGCTCTCTTTACCTGGTTGCTTCACTTGGCTGCGTGGTTTGGGCGCAATTCATCAGCGATCCAAAAGGAAAACATATTATTTTGCAGATGCCGGTTGTGCTGCAGCATGGGCTGCTCTTGGCGTTCGATGCAACTCACATACTTAGGAATATGAGTTGGGCAGGGCTGTATCTCTTTCTTGGCGTTCCCATACTGGGTTCTCTGATCTTGGTGGGAAGCCTCGCCGAGTCCAGTGCCGCTAGAATATGTTCAGGTGCTTCGGCTCTTAACAAGTCGCAGCAGTTCACGGTCGATGGCCGCCGGACGCTACTGTTGTGGCGCGGCAATGAGTTGTCTTCTGAACAACAGTCGGAAAATGGCAGGCTTATAAACCATGTCAAAGTATATGGTGGGCCTACGGTAAACGGTGGCAAACCGTATTCAAAAACATAACCAGGCCACTCACATCGACGGCTACTGCATTGAGGCTTCGCCTTCATTTCGTAGCCGTGCATGCTGAGCGGCGTTATGTGGCAGTTCGTGAAGAGATTTGAATGGCCAAAAATTTGACCGAAGCGAAGGAAAAGCTTTTAAGCACGGAGTACCCGCGTTGGCGGAATCTGCTGTCTTGCGCGATTCTCGTGCTTCTCATCACGGGTATGGTTTCGGGGTGGTGGTATGCCTATTACACAGCCTCTGACATAGAGTGCCACCAAGGCATTTTGTATTTCTCAGCTGTGTGGCTGGCTGTGCAATGGGTGGTCATTGGCTATTTATACTGCTATCAAAATATTCCCGCGTTTGCTCGGGGAGCAATCAAATTGCTGATATTGCTTGGTAATGTATGGTTTGGGCTTTTCATTTTTTCGCTTCAACCATGTGCCTCGTAGATCAAGCACATAACCATTGGGGGAAGTCCACGCCAAAAGCGTACCGCTTTTGGTTCCCTCCGCTGGCGCTCCGGCGCCGGTTACCTCAGCTACATGGACTCCCCCTGCGGTCAAGCAACGCCATTTGAATCCGAAGCGGTTTGAGACTGCAGCTCTACATTCGGCCTCTTTGTGGGCACTTCTGCCCGGGCCAGGATGATGATGCGTGTGAGCGATGGCCTCATTCGTTAGTCGGCTTTTGACAGCCGCTGAGCTAAACAGGCTCTATCACTCTCGGTCTGACCGTTCCGTCATCGCTTGCCGTTGCAAGACTCGGCTGGCAGGCGTGTTCTGCCTGTCGTTGTTGCTCGGTTATCAGCCCGACACGGGCTGTGTTTTAAACTCTGTCTGGTTCATCAGTAGTGCCCAGATAATTCGGGCATTTTTT
>NZ_JBJJLB010000034.1:0-3755 GCF_045449795.1 Marinobacter alkalisoli | reverse complement strand
TTGTATGGATAATTTCTGCCGTGTTTGGGTAAATTGAGGCCCACCCCCAGTGGCCGCTGGGGGCCTTCATGCAGCAGCTCGATGTTGGCAGGCTCCTCATTCGAGAGACCGGTAACAAGTGCGTAGCGCTGCATGACTCTCAAGCGATAACTCGTACAGTCATCGGGGCCTCGAGCCCGTATAGCAAGGCAGAGTCAGCTTATTATGAACACCACAGAAATCCAAACTTCACTGAATATCGGTGTCGACGTTGGTAAAGCCAACCTTGATATCGCTCTCCATCCTTCCGGACAGTTTTATTCAATTCCCAATAGCGAAGCCCACATTCGTCGGTTCGTGAAGATCCTCAAGGACTACGATATTGAACGAATCGTGGTGGAGGCCACAGGGCGCCATGAGCATGCCCTGGTTCAGGCCTGCAATCAGGCAGGCTTACCGATCATAGTCGTCAATCCCACCAGTGTCAGACGTTACGCTCAGGCCATCGGCGTGCTCGCCAAAACTGACCGTATTGATGCCCAGGTGATTGCCAAATATGCTGCCACACTCAAGCCGGAATTCAGACCTATCCCGGACAAAACATCACAAAAGATCAGAGACTTATTGGCCAGGCGGGCTCAGCTTATGGAGATGTCCACCATGGAGAAAAACCGTCTCCAGATCATGCCAAAACCCCTTCACCGATCCATTAAAAGCTTACTCAGGATGCTGCAGAGCCAGATTGAAACGATCACCCGACAAATCGAGCAGGAAGTGGCCAAAGTGGATCACTGGCGTACCAAAATGGACATCATGACCAGTGTGCCCGGTGTCGGAAAAGTGCTCGCCTACACCTTCCTGAGTGAGCTGCCGGAGCTCGGCTCTCTGAACCGAAAGGAGATCGCCGCACTGGTCGGTGTCGCACCCATCAATCGAGACAGCGGCAAGCTCAATGGCAAACGGAGGATACGAGGTGGGCGCCCCAGAGTCCGAACCGTGATGTTCATGGCCATGCTCTCATCCATTCAGTGCAATCCCGTTTTCAAACGCTTTTACGAACGCTTGAAGGCCCAGGGGAAGATTCCAAAAGTGGCCGTCGTTGCCTGCATGCGAAAGATGATTGTGGTGCTCAATACCATGGTCAAAAATCAGGAACCGTGGCGTGAAAAAGTGGCTTAATATATGCGATTGACACCACAGTCACTTGTTAGAGCTGACTCAAGATTACTCATGCTGTAATACGTTGATGAGTTTCCCGAAAGGATCACGGACATAGAAGCGGCGAACACCCCAAGGCTCACTTGCGGGACCATACTCGATCTTAATTTCTTCGTTCTTCACTCTCTCCAAAGCTGCATCCAAACTATCCACCTCTATAGATAGATCAGGAACCGGCGTGCCGGAGCCACCCTCGGATGCCACGCTTACCTGTGTGGTCATTTCCTCGCCCGAGCTATAGGTCCTTATCCACCCGTGATCCATCACGATCTTCAGCCCAAAAATTGCCTCATAAAACCTGTCTGCTTCTGAAGGGTTGGTTGCCGCAATGTTCGTGACTATGCGCTTTACCTTCACTTTCACCTCCCGCAGGCTGACTTGTTTTGACTCTAACGCCCGCCATCACCTATGACAAAACCAGAGCGAAGCGGCGGTTTTGGCATCCGGTGGATGGCTTGGTTAACCGTCACTCGGTAACAACCGAAATTCTGTGCGCACCGTAACCATCCTTGTTTTGTTGGAGATAGTCCTCCAAATAAGCCATGTCACGACTGAGCCTGAACTCAATCTCCGGTGAAAACGACATGCCCAAGAAACGACCATTCCGGGCGGTATCGAGTTCTCTAATGGTGTGCGCCAGAACCAAATTTGCCATTCTGACCTGTTTTTCTGATTTAGGCGCCGAGGTAAAGGGCATGTACGTTGTTCCCCGCACCCTGCCTTTAGGGCTGAAGCCACCAACATCTCTCACGATATGTTCTGAATCCAAGGTAATATCCAGGGAAAACGAGACGCTGATGCCACTTTTTGGATCGCGCGCCTCTACGCGCGCTCTAGATAACCTGAACTCAAACTTGGGATGCAGCATTCTGTACCTGACTGTTAACGCAGAGCGCACCGGTGGCCTTTTTGGAGCGAAGCGGAGATAAGGTCATCCGAGTGACGCGTATTGTTAAATTGTGACCAGCCGGGAAAAGTCCGTCTCGATATACTTCTTGAAGCGCTCATGACAGTGCTCCGTGTATTCCCCTGTTTCTTTATTCTTGCGCTTCCCATTGAACCATATCGAGCGTTTCCCTTGGTTTTTACCAGTGCGATTCTGGACCGACTCCTGAACAAACTCTTCTGAAGTCATTATCCAGAAAGTCTCCATGCGCTCAGAGTAGAAAACGAACCAATAATTATCCCGGATTTCGTGTGTGAGCGCGGCAAACAAAGCTGCGTCTCCCATCTTGACATCCTTGGATCTCGCCTTGATTTGGACCTCTATAAAGGTACCGTCAGGCCGACGAATAACCGCATCAATGCCATTGTCATCGATTAGCGGCATGTAGACGTCGATGCCTTCTTTAAGCATCAACCCGGCCACCCAGTACTCGATGCGCTTTCCAAATCCGGCTGAATGTCTAAACGTGATACTCATAGAATTTAACGCCATGCGAAGCGGCCGGTTTGGAGGCGCAACCGCACCGGAAAACCGGTCCGACTTGCGCTACTGGTTATGCGATGTCCCAGCAAGAACTTAGGGCCGATAGCCTTCATACTCCCAAGCCATGTAGCCAGATAATTTTTCTGAAATTTCTGACCAGCTGGGCCCTTCGCATTGAGCAAGTATAGCTTTGACTTCGGCTAAAACCGCCGGCCAACTAAATTCGTTGAGAACAATGGCGTGCTTAGTGGCGTTGCGTCCATGCAAATTATTGGGCGTAACTATATGCACCTGAAAATTGTCGCCGCCTTCGTGATCTGGACCGATAGTGAAATTCATCCAAAAGTCGACGTCATAGACGTCGTTGGGCGCCCACTGATCTATTGGATCATGATCAGAGCAATCGTAGCTGAGGATGACAGGTTTCATCGTTACTCCCTGACGCATAACGCAGAGGTAACCGGCGCCGGAGCGCCAGCGGAGGGAACCAAAAGCGCCACGCTTTTGGCGTCCGGTTGACCGATTTGTTAGGCCCGGTGCTAAGCACTTAGCTCTACCCCATCAACGATGTCATCGACTACAACAATGTTGACTCCAGCTTGGTCGCACCAAAGACCGACATCATTTTCCTCAAACTGGACTCCAGCGGACGAGAGCGCCTCAGCTATTTGGTTTAGCGGCCGACCGAGAAGCTGGATACCATCGAGAAACACCTCTCGGGGCTGAAAAGCTGACACCAAAACGACAACACCCTCTGAATCAACCTCCAAATGAATCGATTCTTCGTCATAAGCCAAAACGGTTTCGGTTGAATCTTCGGTTCTCTTAAAGCTCTCAGTTGCAGCTCCCAGCAAAGATTCACAATCGACCTTACTCATCCCTAACCGGAGAGGACCGAGAGCAGATCTAGGCACTATTTCAAATTTTTTGATCATTTCTGGGACCTAACATTTGTATATGAGTCTGAATGATCACTTTTCCACTGACTCATATCTCAATTCAACAGTTTCCCAAAACTAGGCAGAAAATCCCGTCAGGTCAATAAGTTCTGGCTGTTTTCCTGACCGCCGTCCCAAACAAAAATGATCACAAAGACCACTATCCACTTTTTCAACCACCCTTCCATACC
>NZ_JBJJLB010000033.1:0-11934 GCF_045449795.1 Marinobacter alkalisoli | reverse complement strand
GTAAGCGTCCGGCCATCACACCTTGTCAGTAATAGCCGGCTTCCAGTTGTGAGGCAATAGCTCATCGATGGCGTTGTTCTTCTGCATCGGGAGACGGGTCAGCACATCCTTCAGATAGGCATACGGATCATGTCCGTTCAGCTTCGCCGACTGGATCAGAGTCATGATGGCAGCCGCACGCTGACCACTGCGCAGTGATCCCGCGAACAACCAGTTGGAGCGGCCCAGCGCCCAGGGCCGGATCTGGTTTTCCACCCAGTTGTTGTCGATGGGCACAGCACCATCGTCCAGGTAGCGCGTCAGCGCTGCCCAGCGTTTGAGGCTGTAATCCAACGCTTTGGCCGTGCCGGAACCATCCGGCACTTTCTGGCGATGCGCCAGCATCCACTGATGCAGCGCATCAGCAATCGGCTTGGCTTTTGTTTCCCGGATTTCCTGCCGCTTGTCCGGTGGCAGGTCTTTGGTGTCCCGCTCGATTTCGTAGAGCCTTCCGATGTACTCCAGCGCCTTAGCGGCTAGCTCGCTCTTGTTGGCTTCGTGCAGATCGTAGAACTTGCGCCGGGCGTGGGCCATGCAACCGATCTCGATGATGCCGTTGCCGAACCCGGCCTTGTAACCAGCGTAATCATCACAGACCAGCTTGCCCTGCCAGTCACCCAGGAAGGTGCGGGCGTGTTCGCCTGCACGGCTGGGCGCGAAGTCATAAACGGTGGCTTTCAGGTCCGAGAACGGTGTGGTGCAGTAAGCCCAGACGTAGGCCTTGTGGGTTTTCTTCTTGCCCGGGGCCAGCATGCTGACCGGGGTTTCATCGGCATGCAGAACGCTGTGGTCCAGCAGGGTGTTTCTCAGCGCATCCACCAGGGGCTGTAACTGCACACCGCAGGCACCGACCCATTCGGCCAGGGTGGAGCGCGGAATTTCGAGGCCGGCGCGACCGAAGATGCGTTCCTGACGGTACAGCGGTAGATGATCGGCGTACTTGGCCACCAGGACCTGAGCCAGCAGACCAGCGGTGGGAATGCCCTTGTCGATCACCTGCGGTGGCACCGGTGCCTGGACCAGGGTCTCGCAACTGTCACAGACCCACTTGCCCCGGATGTGGCGTTCCACCGTGAACTCGCCCGGAACGTAGTCCAGCTTTTCGCTGACGTCTTCGCCGATGCGCTTGAGCTGGCAGCCGCAGCGGCACTGAGTGTTTTCGGGCTCGTGGTGGATCAGGGTGCGGGGCAGTTCCGGCGGCAGCGGGGTGCGCTTGGGCTTTTGCTTTGGCCGGGCAGCTTTCTGCTCCTCGGTCATCGCCTGTTCCAGCTCGACTTCGATAGCCGCCAGGTCGCTGTCGATCAGTTCATCCAGCAGTCGTCCCTGGACGGCGTCCAGTTGCTCGCTGCGCCGGGCATACTTATGGCGCTTGAGGATGGCCACTTCGTGAGTCAGCTTCTCGATGACCGCATCACGGTGCACCAGGGCCCGCTCCTTGTTCTCGACACGATCGAACAGTTCCGTGGCAAGAGCACGGAGCTGATCGGCAGAGAGTTGGTCGAGATCGGGGCGCTGAGTCATGCCCGTCAGTATGCCAAGTCCATGTGCCGCAAGCGATTCGCGGTTCTGGCTATGGCGATATCACTCAGCTTATGGTTACAGAATGGAGATCACGCCTTCAGCGCCAAGGCGTTGCCAGGGCAGGCCCTGAACCAGAGCGGATAACTGTTCCTCAGTCAGGCGCAGTTGGTCACCGCGCCAGGCTTCGCCCCAGTGGAACTTGCCCCGATTCAGCCGGCGAGCACAGAGCCAGATGCCCAGGCCATCGTGGATCAAGACCTTCATCCGGTTGCCCCGTTTGTTGGCAAACAGGTAGGCGCAATGCGGCCTGGCAGAACCGAAGACCTGAATAACCCGAGCCAGCGCTTTGTCTGGCCCGGCTCGCATGTCCAGCGGCTCAGTGGCCAGCCAGATCTCGTCAATGCGGATCATCCCAGCAGATCCCGCAACAGGGCGGCACACTGGTGGGCCTGCTCCGCAGGCCACTCCACCACCACCGCACCACCGGCGCGGGGAATCTCGATGCGGATGGTGCTACGCTTATCCGAGACCGATTGGTTGCCCGGTGCAGAGGTTGCAGCAGGCAGATTAACCGGAACAAATCCCGGTGTTGCTGGTGTTTTATCCGCTCGCTGCGCTTCACTCATCCAGCGCCGGACCATGTTGGCGTTGAGACCGTTATCCAGTGAAATCCGGGAAACGGAGGCCCCGGGTTCCAGGCATTTGGCGACAATCTCGGCTTTGAATTCGCGGGAAAACCGGCGACGGCGTTGGTAGGGCTTGGTTACGCTTAATTCGTTCATGTTAAGTGTCCACTAGAAAATAAGTGGACACTATCCTGACGTTGGCAGCGCCGTGCTCAAGATGGGATCACCGGACGCTTACGTCGAAGGCGCAATGTAATGGGTGTCGCCGTGTCTGCAATGGTTAGGAAAATAAGCCCAATAACCTTCGGCGCTCAATGAACGGATTTTTGTCCGGAGAATACCCAGCTATTATCTTATTTGCTGCCAAATCAAAAGATGACATGCCCGAATCCATCGCAAGCTCTTCAGTCCGAGACAAACGTGATACTCGCTTAACGAACGCCCGCGGAGGATCAATGGTGTACAGCCACCACTCTCGAGCCTTCATTCCCGGACGGTGTTCGTGGCACCCTTTCGTGAGATTTACCACCAAGTACTCATTTGGATCTTCAACCTTTCCAATTCTCCTCACTTCACCCTCTTTCTTGGGAAGCAGCAAGTCAGTGCAGATGTTGAATCCGGCTTTCTTGGGGCTTGGCTCGAAATGCTCAACCCTACTTCCATCTCCGTGGAACGCATAAACGATATTGCCACCAAACATGACGATTTTTGTGACGACGACCAAGTAATACCATTTACCCTCGAATCCGATTTCCAGGATGTCCCCTGGACTTTGCTGAATCACAATAATCTCCTAACGCCATCAGCACGCGGCTACGGAATGGAGGCGAAGCCGCAATGCAGTAGCCGTCGCCGTGCCTGTGATTGTTAAAACTGCTAATCGCTGCAGACCACTTTGAGCGGAAGACCGTCTTTGAGAGCGTAGTACTCTGTGCAGGTCCCGCCCTCAATGCTTACGGTCCGGGTACCATGGTCAAAAAAGTACATAATCTCAGAAACTCCAAGCCACCCATTCTTATTCAAGTCCATCTCGGCATAGGTAAATGGCAGGCTCACCAGCCAGAGGATTAGTGCCAGGATAAGGACTGCCAGAACACAACCAATACTCAACCCCACTTTCATGTGATGCTATGACCAAGATACCGACCAACACTAAGGCTACCCAAAGCAATCTTCGTTTCACTTTCCGATGTTGTATGGGTCAAGGGCTGGGTCTCCCGCTCATCCACCAGCACGGTATTGCTCATGCCGATGCCCCATTGGCTGGGCAGGCGCAAAAATACAGCCGCGATGTCGGTGTGACAGTACCGTTGATGGCTTCATCCCGAGCATGGTGCGAAAGGTATTGGAAAAGTGGGATGAATCGGTAAATCCTGCCGCGATAGAGGCTTCCGTCAGCGAGTTACCCTGGGCCACACCCACCGCAGTTACATACAGCCTGTGCCATTGACGGTAGCGACGAATCGGCACCCCCAGGTGCTTCTTGAACAGTTCCACCAGTCGGGGTACCGACAGGTCGACCTCACCTGCCAACTCCGTCAAAGACAAGTTGTCCGCTACCGACGACTTGATCCGTCGCACCACCTGTTCCACTCTCGGATCCACGGGCGATTGGTTGGCCGTATCCTGGGGAAAGAGCTGGTCCAACAGGGCGTAGAGTGCTTCAGGTGTCGGGGTCTCTCGAAGCACATCGGCAAAAGCTCCCTGAAAGGACTGCTCCTCCTGAAGGCAAACATACATACCATCCTGAACCTCCGTCATCACCGCTGCCAGGTTGGCATAGTCCTGCCCAAAAGGATCCAGATAGCACAAAGCGACAACCCCATTGGCCGAATCAGTGCATACCTGTTGTCCCGACCTGAAGAGCACACTGTGACAAACGATATCCACGCCACAATTCTCAGCCTGCACCCGCATAGGCCGATCGAGACTTACCGCCAACATCGGAGCAGCCTGGGAAACCTGGCGTGGCTCCGGCAAAACCCCGAGAAAAAACGTTCTTCGATCCCAGAGGTACAGCAAACTCCCTGACAACGGCGCATCCATAAGAACACCCTTCTGACTGAGCACCGGCACAATCGATCTATGTCCTTCAGGCAGAACTGCAAAGCTGGACAGGCCTGTCCGTCGATTGTTGCACTCGCATTCTGTTGTTTTTCGAAAAGCCTCAGTGAGCCCACCAGGGAATCATAGAACATGCACGACGAAAGGTCCTATCGGTATTTCGCTTTCGTGACCACAGACTCATACCCGCCTACTAACGCCCTCCGCCATCAGATCTTTCAAGTAACCCGAGTATGACACTGTGTAACTTTTAGGCGCCTGCAGAGCCCAAACAACCCCATAAACGTGATGCAGGTACCTATGTTTTGCGTTGTATCCAAAACAACAATGATTTCAAAGGCAAGGAAAACCCCATGAAGAAATTGCTCATATCAGCAGTCGCTACGCTAATGCTTGGCACCGCTCTACCCGCCCAGGCCGGCTTGCTCGATTTCTGGAAGAAGAATGAATCTCAAACCAAGCACCCCATTGTGCTGGTCCCCGGGATCTTGGCGTTCGACACCATTGCTGGCGTCGATTACTGGTACAAAATCCCTGCCGCCCTGGAGTCTCAAGGGGCCACTGTCTTCATACCAAAAATAAATTCCTATGACAGCTCCGCCAGGCGAGGTGAAAGGCTGATAGAACAGCTGGAAAACATCCAGGCCACATCGGATGGCAAGATTCAGAAGTTCAACCTGATGGGGCACAGCCAGGGGGGAATGACGGCACGTTATGTCATGAATGTGCGCCCGGACCTGGTGGCTTCTGTCACCACAATGCATACCCCGCACAAGGGTTCGCCACTCGCCGATGTGGCAACGGGCATCGCGGAGCCCGGCACGCTGCAAGGAGTGACTTTTGAAGTGTTCTCCAATGCACTGGGTGATCTCGTCAATCTAATGTCCGACAACAAGCAGGATGAGGCCGATATCAACGCCATGCTGGCGGAGTTCAATAAAGCCGGTGCCGCTGCGTTCAACAAACGCTTTCCAGTGGGCGTGCCAACCACCGACTGTGGTCAAGGGCAAGCCAAGGCCAACGTGGACGGTCACACTATCAGGCTGTATTCCTGGAGCGGCACTGCGACTGTGACGTCAGGTTTTGATATCTCGGATGCCCTTTTTGCGGTTACCGCTTCTGCTTTCGATGGGCCTACCGACGGTGTCACCGGACAATGCTCGAGCCACTTCGGCCAGGTTCTGAAAGACGATTACCGGATGAACCACATCGACGTGAACAACCATGTATTGGGACTGGTGTCGCTGTTCGAAACCAAGCCAGTAACCCTGTTCCAGAATCACGCCAATCGCCTGAAAAACGCAGGCCTCTGATCAAAACCTCCCGTTTTGCCTGGTGGCGGAACGGGAGTCTTCCATCGCGAAGATGTTGTCGCCAGTGCCTATCCAAGGAAAACGTATGTCAGTGTCTCACCGTCGTCTTATGTGTTGCGCCGCCGTCGCTGCGGTATTTGCCGTTATTGTGGGCGTGCAACCTCTGACTCAACCAGACCAGCACACCGCAGCCACCTCCGAAGTGGCAACTGTATCGAATCCGACAGCTTTTACGACAGGTTCCAAGTTGGACACCAACAACGACCAGGTTCATGCCAGCGCTCTGACTCAACGTTCGGAACTGGGTCCGCTACCGGCCTCTCTACAGGGTGCTGAACCCAGTGTGGTACTTACAACAGATGAGCAGGGAAACTTAGTGCCGGAGCATGACTTGCTTATCCTGTTTGATTTCTATTTGTCCGCGCTAGGAGAGGAACCACTCGATCTGTTGTTGTCGAGAATTCGACAGTCACTGGGTGACCGCCTGGAAGGTCAGGCCCTGGCTCAGGCACAGGATCTATTACGCCGCTATGTGGATTATCGAATAGCACTCGGAGACATCGAAGGCAGCTCCACACCGGCCACATCAAACGGCATGGCTCCCGTCTCAAACTTACGCGAACGTTTTCAACAAATGGCGGCCCTGCGTCAGGAACTGTTCTCCCAAGCGGAAGGCGAAGCTTTTTTTCAGCTAGACAACGTGCAGGACGAGTACATGCTGCAACGTTTAACGATCGAACAAAACCCTTCTCTCAACGACCAACAGAGGCAGCAAGCGATAGCGTCGCTTGATCAAACACTCCCGGAAGAAATCCGTGCCGTGCGCCAGCGCGTGACTCGTGATGCGGAACTCTACGTAACCACTGAAAGCATGCGGAGGACTGGTGCGGGAGAGGAAGAGATTTATAAAGTAAGAGCCGAAACATTAGGCCACACATCGGCCGCCAACCTGGCGGCGTTGGATCGCAAACGGGAGAAATGGGATCAACGACTTTCTGAGTACGCCCGGGAACGGGATGCCATTCGCGAGTCCGGCCTCAGTCGTGCCGACCGTGAAAGCGCGGTGGATACGCTAATCGAAGATCGCTTTAACGCGCTTGAGGGCAAGCGGGTTCGGGCATTGGATTCAGAGCTGTAAGGAATCGAGCCACTATGACGAGCTTCAATCAAAACAAAAAAAGCACCAGACCATGCAAAAAGGGCTGATTTTCGGGGGGGGTTACCGGGGAGCGTCAAAGATGCTTCTATACTTTGGCACAAGGTCTCCAGATGAGGCTTAACGCCGCTCAGCACGCGCGGTTGCGGAATGGAGGCGAAGCCGCAATGCAGTAACCGTCGCCGTGACTGGCTTGGTTAGCTGAGAGTGATGGGATTGCGATGAAACCTGCTCCCTGGCAACCAACACGACGGCTTGCTCCGTTTCCTTTGCACCGAAACCTGCCGATGCACTGTGATTAAAACCACCGCCAGTGATGCGTTGAACGAACCTGAACTCAAGATTAGCAGATCCGGACCGTATTTCCGGTGGACAGCCCCACAAGACGAGCACCGATTTCTAAACCAACACCTGCGACCGATTCAGCAACCAACCTGGACGCGGACTCTAAGGACCGGCCTTGGCAAAACCACGAACCTTGCCGGTTATGCTACCCGCTTTCGGCCAAGGGCGGTGGCACCAAGCCACCCAAAAGGAACGAGGCACTACCAGCTAACGCCGTTGTAACCTGTGCGGTTTGTGGAGTGGAGTTTTGCGGTAAAGTGGCGAAGCCACCGCAAAACGGAGCGTAGCAAACTGCATCAGGTTGACAACCTTGTTATGCATTTTCCTCTTCCAAATCTGCAAGATCTTCTTCAGTCACCCATTCTGCTGTTTCAGGAACAACTTCCTCCGAAAGCCAATGGAATATATTTGTGTATTCAGCTCTTGCTGGAAAGCCTTCTAATTCCCGTTTACCGGCCCAAGTTAAATGAACGCTAACGACGATACTGAGAATCTCACCATCAACAACCTTGAATCCAGCTACGTCATCACAGTCTTGGCGCCTAGCAAAGGGATAGAAGTCTTCGCCTGTTTCCTTTTGATACTCTAATCGCAGTCCTTCTTGCCCAGGGTTCTCTATGAACCACCAAGGAAGAAGCCCATTAAATTTGTGAGCTTTAAGCCAGCGATACTCAATTGGTAATTTCATGCTGTTTTCCGAATGGTGCATAACGCCACTCAGCACGCGCGGCTACGAAATGGAGGCGAAGCCGCAATGAAGTAGACGTCGCCGTGACTGGCCTGGTTATGTTTTCCCAATGCTAGGTCCTGCGCAACCGCAAGGCGCACCTGATTCATTCTGCTTAACCCTCGGACGTAACCCTCTAACTCCATTTCGTCGACTTCTGGCAAACAAGCTCCCTCGAATTTTTCGATTTCAACGCTTACCAATACAGACGCATCAATCAGGACAATATAGATGTCTTCAAGTTGTTCCGGCGTCCAATGAAGCACATAAGCACGAGAAGTGCTGTAGCCATGGCTTTCTAGTACCTGGTGAAGACGGGAATCAGGGTTCTGAAGAGCTGCATTTGAATACACCAGCTTCTCACGAAAGTCCTCCTCCATCTTGCTTCCAATCAATCTCACCTACGATGGCCTCATTGAACATAACGCTAGCGGTAACGGGCGCCGGAGCGAAGCGGAGGGAACCAGAACCCGCAAGGGTTATGGCGTCCGGTTGACCGCCTGGTTAAGGGCCGTTTACCCGTTGTTTTGTATTGGCACCCAATGTCGAATGCCCACTCCCGGTACTTTGTACCAGCTCGACCCATGGCGCCAGGAACCAGAGCACTGAATGGGCAGGTGTCGACAGCGAATGCGCCGGATTGCCCCACGACCTGAACACCAGATTAGCCACCAAAACCGATGCCAAACTGGAGGCTGTTTTACGTGCGCGGCCAAACACCCGAACCGGCCCCAAACACCATACCCAAGAACACAACAGCCAGGCCTTTAACGCGGAGCACAGCGGCGGCCCGTCAGAGACGTCCGGCGGCCATCGGCCGCGTACTGATGCGGATTGTTAGAAGCTCCTATAGCTCCGGGCTTACTCTTCATACTGGCCGCCCGTGACAGAAAAGCTCAATGAGTCACTTGGTGGCCCCTCGATGAAAAGGCGAGTCCCGTCAGAAAACTCTATGCAAGTTTCACTGGGCCTCGGACGCAAAACGCGCGAGACGACTTTCCCTTCCAAAAGGTTCTGGATAGAGCTAGCTTCCTGCTCCAGGGCGTGTTCTTCCTTCATACCTTTTACTCCGACACCCAGGGCTTTTAACGCCAATGTTAAGCGGCGACCTTTTGGGAGCGAAGCGGAGAAAAGGGCGTCCGGTGGACGGCCGTCAGGCCGGGAACGAACTTGAACGACTGGTTACAAAGCAAGTGCACCCGTTTACCCCCGCTGCTCTGCCGAAAACTGATGTTCGATGACTTCATAGTGCTGCACCGAAAGGTCAGGCTCAAGCTGATAAACCTCATCTTCCGGGTACAAACGCGCCTGCGAAATATCGTTGCCAGCAAACGCCTTGATCGACTCCAGGTTGTCCCAGTACGTGATGAGGGTGAGTTCAATTTTGGCCGTCAGAGAACGGCGGAAAATCTGAGCACCGAGAAAGCCCGGTGTTGCGGACGAATCCTTAATGCCGGTTTCGTAAAGATAGCCCGTGAACCCTTCACTGTGGGTTTCAGGCACTCGGCATTTCCATTCCCTGGCGATCATTACTACGCACTCTCCCTTGCTTTGTAACGCCATGCTCAGCGGCGGCCTTTGCGTAGCGGAGCGGAGAAAAGGCCGTCCGGTGGAGGCCCGCCAGGGCCGGAACGAACTGCAGCTAATTGTTAGAAGACTTTAGCCGCCTTATGTATCTCTTGGACCTTGGCACTTTATGCCTGCGGCCCAGGGAATCCTCAAGCCAGATCGAAACAAAGCGATCTGTAAAGTCTGGCGCCTCAGCAACTAGATCATTTTTGTCCCAATACTCTTCTATGTACTGGTTCTCCTCAAGCTTCTTGCCAAACTCACCTTCTCCGATGTGCTGCGCTTGCCAGCCATTTTCCTCTAGATCGCCACCTATTGAGCGGATATATATGGGTCTACGACCTTTATTCACCGCTTTGAACTTGATCCCAGGAGGGCCGTAGTCTTCATGCCCGGGATAAAAACTTGAATAGATCTTCAGGCGACTCCTATCCCGCAAAAGTGCCCAAATTGACACAAACAGACTTAGAGCCGATATGACAATTGCTACCACGCTTAAATTCATGAGTTCCTTCTAACGCCGAAGCACAGCGGCGACCTTGGAGTGGCGACGAAGGAGCCACGTAAAGGGCGTCCGGCGGCCATCGGCCGCGAACTGCTGCGTCTTGTTAAAAATTAGTACGACCTGTAGAACCGTTTTCTATCTTTCTTGTAAAGAGTAATCGCGGTACCCCAGAAAGACAGCAGGCAACCCAAAGCGACTTTGTCATACTGCCTTAAAAACTTATGCTTAATCACTTCGGTGATAGAGCTAACAGGACCAGAAAGCTCGAAATTTGAGACGTTATAGTTGCCCCACACTTGGATGCCAAAAAATCCGACCACTCCGAGGACAATCGCCCACTGGGTTCGCTTCGAGTAGGCTAAAATCACCAAAGTTTCATTGAACCAATCCTTCACAAACACTGCCTCCTTGCATTTTTAACGCTTGCAGCATGTGCGCCTGCGGAATGGAGCCGAAGGCGCAATGTAGTAGGCGTCGCCGTGCCTGCACTGGTTAGTGGTAGGCTGTAAGTAGGCCTTACGCATGGCACCAATTGTTCCGGCAGCTTAAACGCTATAAACACCTAACTGCGCTCTTTAACTATCAAAAAAATCATTATTATTGAGTAAATAACCGAGATCTGAATCATCTTGTCGGTCAAGGTTGAATATGTCCGCTCCGCAGCTTCCTCAAACTCATCGATACCATATATTTCTTCTTCTCTGAACCTGAGCGCGGCTATTCTCCTGCCCTCTGTTAAACGTACCTGAACTTCATCAAAATAATCCACCCGGTACCAAAACGTTCTCGCATTTGAATTGGGAAGAGCGATAGGGTATTCGGTACCAGCAGTTTCGATGCTAAAAGAGCCTTGCGGCGACCTGCTCTTTCCGTTTACAACAATCGTCTGCCAGTCGGAATATTCACCAAAATCTTCTGAGCCAGCTCTGATAAACATCAGAAACAGTATCAACCCTATAAAAACAAATGAAAAAAGAGGCTTCAGTGAGTTCGAAGTCTTTTTGGTTGCCTTTTTTGACAGAACATAGCGGCTCATCCAGAGCTCCTGTAAAACCCCGATCACTAACGCCGTTGTTCAGCGGCAGCCTTGGCAGAGCGCAGCGGCGACAAGGCTGTCCGGTGTAGGGCCCTTCGGGCCCGGAACGAACTGGAACTATTTGTTAAATGGTCACTCGACAAGGTTCCGCTCCAGGTTATTGATTACACGAGCCACCAATTCTGAATCAATGGGATAGTTTATTTCGGGGTTTGCTAACCAAAAAACCATTTCGTCCAGAACTTCTTCGTGACTGGCAAGCATGCCGATGTCTTCCCTCTGCTCTATAGCGTTCGCCCACCCTCTTATTTGAGTCGAGCTCAGGCAGCCTGGCTCAAATGCCTGAAGAACCGAGATAACGTGCCCTGGCCTCAAAGTAACTAGTTCATCTTCCGAGTCCCAACCATGCGTCCGAAGCTCACTTAAAAGAGCGCCAATATCCTCTCTATTTCCAATTAGCGCCTCGACAAGTTCTGCTCTGGTACGCAACTGATTCACCATTTAACGCTGATGGTAACCGGCGCCGTAGCGCAGCGAAGGGAACCAAAAGCGGTACGCTTTTGGCGTCCGGTTGACCGACTGGTTAAGGGCCGGTTACCCGTTGTTTTGTATTGGCACCCAGTGCTGAATGCCCACTCCCGATACTGTGTGCCAGCTTGACCCATTGCGCCAGGAACCAGAACACCGAATACGCGGAAAGTGCCCGACGAATGCGCCGGATTGCCCCGCGACCTGAACACCAAAATACCGGCCAAAACCGTTGCCAAACTGAGGGCTGTTTTCTGCCTGCAGGCACCCACCCAAACCGCGCCAAAACACCCAACCGATGAATACCACAGCCAAGGCCTTTAACATTTGTATATGAGTCTGAATGATCACTTTTCCACTGACTCATATCTCAATTCAACAATCTCCCAAAACTAGGCAAAAAAACCTGCCAGGTCAATAAGTTCTGGCTGTTTTCCTGACCGCCGTCCCAAACAAAAATGATCACAAAGACCACTATCCACTTTTTCAACCACCCTTCCATACC
>NZ_JBJJLB010000032.1:0-207025 GCF_045449795.1 Marinobacter alkalisoli | reverse complement strand
GTAAGCGTCCGGCCATCACACCTTGTCAGTAATAGCCGGCTTCCAGTTGTGAGGCAATAGCTCATCGATGGCGTTGTTCTTCTGCATCGGGAGACGGGTCAGCACATCCTTCAGATAGGCATACGGATCATGTCCGTTCAGCTTCGCCGACTGGATCAGAGTCATGATGGCAGCCGCACGCTGACCACTGCGCAGTGATCCCGCGAACAACCAGTTGGAGCGGCCCAGCGCCCAGGGCCGGATCTGGTTTTCCACCCAGTTGTTGTCGATGGGCACAGCACCATCGTCCAGGTAGCGCGTCAGCGCTGCCCAGCGTTTGAGGCTGTAATCCAACGCTTTGGCCGTGCCGGAACCATCCGGCACTTTCTGGCGATGCGCCAGCATCCACTGATGCAGCGCATCAGCAATCGGCTTGGCTTTTGTTTCCCGGATTTCCTGCCGCTTGTCCGGTGGCAGGTCTTTGGTGTCCCGCTCGATTTCGTAGAGCCTTCCGATGTACTCCAGCGCCTTAGCGGCTAGCTCGCTCTTGTTGGCTTCGTGCAGATCGTAGAACTTGCGCCGGGCGTGGGCCATGCAACCGATCTCGATGATGCCGTTGCCGAACCCGGCCTTGTAACCAGCGTAATCATCACAGACCAGCTTGCCCTGCCAGTCACCCAGGAAGGTGCGGGCGTGTTCGCCTGCACGGCTGGGCGCGAAGTCATAAACGGTGGCTTTCAGGTCCGAGAACGGTGTGGTGCAGTAAGCCCAGACGTAGGCCTTGTGGGTTTTCTTCTTGCCCGGGGCCAGCATGCTGACCGGGGTTTCATCGGCATGCAGAACGCTGTGGTCCAGCAGGGTGTTTCTCAGCGCATCCACCAGGGGCTGTAACTGCACACCGCAGGCACCGACCCATTCGGCCAGGGTGGAGCGCGGAATTTCGAGGCCGGCGCGACCGAAGATGCGTTCCTGACGGTACAGCGGTAGATGATCGGCGTACTTGGCCACCAGGACCTGAGCCAGCAGACCAGCGGTGGGAATGCCCTTGTCGATCACCTGCGGTGGCACCGGTGCCTGGACCAGGGTCTCGCAACTGTCACAGACCCACTTGCCCCGGATGTGGCGTTCCACCGTGAACTCGCCCGGAACGTAGTCCAGCTTTTCGCTGACGTCTTCGCCGATGCGCTTGAGCTGGCAGCCGCAGCGGCACTGAGTGTTTTCGGGCTCGTGGTGGATCAGGGTGCGGGGCAGTTCCGGCGGCAGCGGGGTGCGCTTGGGCTTTTGCTTTGGCCGGGCAGCTTTCTGCTCCTCGGTCATCGCCTGTTCCAGCTCGACTTCGATAGCCGCCAGGTCGCTGTCGATCAGTTCATCCAGCAGTCGTCCCTGGACGGCGTCCAGTTGCTCGCTGCGCCGGGCATACTTATGGCGCTTGAGGATGGCCACTTCGTGAGTCAGCTTCTCGATGACCGCATCACGGTGCACCAGGGCCCGCTCCTTGTTCTCGACACGATCGAACAGTTCCGTGGCAAGAGCACGGAGCTGATCGGCAGAGAGTTGGTCGAGATCGGGGCGCTGAGTCATGCCCGTCAGTATGCCAAGTCCATGTGCCGCAAGCGATTCGCGGTTCTGGCTATGGCGATATCACTCAGCTTATGGTTACAGAATGGAGATCACGCCTTCAGCGCCAAGGCGTTGCCAGGGCAGGCCCTGAACCAGAGCGGATAACTGTTCCTCAGTCAGGCGCAGTTGGTCACCGCGCCAGGCTTCGCCCCAGTGGAACTTGCCCCGATTCAGCCGGCGAGCACAGAGCCAGATGCCCAGGCCATCGTGGATCAAGACCTTCATCCGGTTGCCCCGTTTGTTGGCAAACAGGTAGGCGCAATGCGGCCTGGCAGAACCGAAGACCTGAATAACCCGAGCCAGCGCTTTGTCTGGCCCGGCTCGCATGTCCAGCGGCTCAGTGGCCAGCCAGATCTCGTCAATGCGGATCATCCCAGCAGATCCCGCAACAGGGCGGCACACTGGTGGGCCTGCTCCGCAGGCCACTCCACCACCACCGCACCACCGGCGCGGGGAATCTCGATGCGGATGGTGCTACGCTTATCCGAGACCGATTGGTTGCCCGGTGCAGAGGTTGCAGCAGGCAGATTAACCGGAACAAATCCCGGTGTTGCTGGTGTTTTATCCGCTCGCTGCGCTTCACTCATCCAGCGCCGGACCATGTTGGCGTTGAGACCGTTATCCAGTGAAATCCGGGAAACGGAGGCCCCGGGTTCCAGGCATTTGGCGACAATCTCGGCTTTGAATTCGCGGGAAAACCGGCGACGGCGTTGGTAGGGCTTGGTTACGCTTAATTCGTTCATGTTAAGTGTCCACTAGAAAATAAGTGGACACTATCCTGACGTTGGCAGCGCCGTGCTCAAGATGGGATCACCGGACGCTTACTTTCTAGCCGCGATGATGCTTGGTGCAGGAATGAGACCACCCGGCGAACCGGGTGGAAGTATCCGAGAAAGCAGTTTGCCTAACCGGAACAATTTAATACTCGAACATGATCTCCTCTAACGTCAGCCTCGTGCCCTGAACAGCAAGGGAGTCATACGTTTTCCGTTTAAGCTCTGGAGACCAAGCATGAGGAAGCTCTGCCTCAAGGAAGGTCCATAAGTCGACGACATTGTGATCTTTTGATCCGGCTTTTGAGCCAGCGAAACACATCCCCGAATCTTCAATGACGCGCTCCGCTTCCCGCTCTGCGAACTGGTCTATCGTCGAGGGAAGCGCCTTCTCTAGCCCGTTTAGTACGCGCAGACAGAATTCCGAATTCAAATACTGCGGCGCATCTGCATCTAGGTGAGACTCAATGGCTGCTGTGAGGGCGCGCCAAGGTGAGAAACCACTAAACCGAGCAATCTGCTCGAGATGGTAGGTATAGCCGGGTTTAGTTGCCTTCGATTCTTCTTTGGCTGCACGTGTAAGGTGTTTAAGAAATGCGGTAGGTGTAGGTGCTGAGTACATCATCCCCTCCAACTTAAATCGTATTGGCTGCCATTCCCGCTTAGCCTCCGCCCGATAAGGTGAAGGTATGAAACTGTGTTGCAAAGGGCTGCAAGGAGCTTTACGTATAGCGGGAAGCGCGGCGGCGTGCCCAGACACCTGCACTTAAGATATTGGAATGGGCCGACTGGGTCAACTTCGCATTGAGCTGGCTTGGGGATAGAGTTATCGTGCTTTGGGTTTCCTGAGGCCGGATCTACCTGCGCTATAGGGCTAACAATGCAAAGGCAAAGGCTCACCGCCCGCAATTAAGATTCCTACCTATTAGCTTTAAAACATAACAACCCTGAAGCTGGCTGCTATTTGGGGGTACATATGGGGGTATAAGTAATATAAAAAATAAATAAATCCTTTATTAACAATATCTTGCAATAAACTTTGAGTCCTGCCGGGGGTACCATTCTCCCCTCTCCCGTCGTGCAACGATTCACATAGTATTCTCTGATAACATATCCAACCTGTGATACCCCCCCCCCCGGACAAAGGAAGCCAAGTTCACAAACAATAAGAGGTCAGCACATGCGCCCGGAAGAGCTGGAAAAATTTCGCCAACAACTACTCGAACTACGTGAAGACCTGCTCTCAACCAGCGAGGCCCGGGACGAGGCCAGCGGAACCGTGCACCTGGACCAGCAAAGTGTGGGCCGGCTCTCCCGTATGGATGCCCTGCGCTCTGAGTTTGGCCCGCTGCCTTTACTGCATTGATTGCGCGCGGTAGCCCCTGATACAGACTCACATCAATGCACAGACATGTTCCACCCATGGAACACACCGTTCAGAACTCCGACCTACCCCCGCCCACGAATTTCAACTAGATTCTTTAAGCGGTTCGCCGCGTCTTATCGGCGATAACAATATGCTTGGTCAGGAGATCGGTCATGAGCGATGAAGCGACAAACGCCACGTCCAGTGTGCATTACAATTCAGGCAGATCGATCATTATCCGGCACACTGTCCGCCCCCGGCTCCGGGATCGCTACGAAACCTGGCTACGACAGATTATTACCGCCGCGGCTGAATTTCCCGGACATCAGGGCGTTCATGTGGTCCGTCCGCCCGAAGGAAGTGACACGTTTGAAATTGCGGTGCGGTTTTCCAGCAAGGAAGAGGCCGAAGCATGGCTTGACTCGGACATCCGCAGGGAGCTGATATCCGACATCGCTTCGGCACTGGCGTCTGACGAGCAGGTTGAAATCAAAAGCGGCATCGATTTCTGGTTTACCCCACCGGCCTCGAAAGCCAAACAACCCACGCGATGGAGACAGTGGCTCATCACCACGGCTGTGATATGGCCACTGACCATGATCGTACCTGTGGTGTATCAACCCTTGTTTGAAGGCGTTCCAGAGCTTGCCGTCTGGGGCGTCCGCCACGGGATCGTCGCCGCGACCATTGTCGCCCTTGTGGTGTATCTGATTATGCCGCGCGTGGTCCGGCTCGTAGCGGGTTGGCTATTCCGTTAGGCCGGCAGGACAACGTGTACGGTTACTGAGCAGAAACAGCCCGAAAGACGCACGTACCGCAAAACTGACCAGGATGATGATGCAGCCTGCGAGCCGATCAGCGCGCGTTTATGTGCTGCTCCAGTTGCGGTAACCGATCCTGCCCGAAAAACATCTCATCCCCCACAAAGAAGGTCGGGGCCCCGAACACGCCCCGGCCAACCGCCTCTTCCGTCAGACGTTTGAGCTCCGCCTTCACTGCGGCATCGTCGCAACGCGCCAGGACGTCTTCGGCATCAAAACCGGCCTGCTGCAGTACGCTGACGGCGGTTCCGGGATCGTTCAGGTTCTTTTCCTCAACCCACATCGCGTTGGTCCAGTGGGGGAATACTCACATGGCGGACGAGCGCGGAGCACCGCTGCTTCACATTCATAAATCCTGCGGCCACCGCATGGCTCCGGTGACCGTATGCTCTCACTGCAAGGAAGAAGTCGGCGCGCGGGATGTGCGTGTCGAGATTGGGCCGGCATGGGAGGGAACCATCGACGGCCTGGTTCAAACAAACAGAACGCTGGTGACGGAACATCGACATTGTCGCCAGTCCTCATGACCTCCCATCCGGGCTGCTCAGCGCGTGTTCCAGACTGGTCTTGATCTCGCTCCAGATAGCGACGAAGAACGCCGTCAGGGGAACCGCGAGTACCATGCCGATAATGCCGCTCAAGACCGTGCCCCAGAAGAACAGGGAAATAACCACGAGTGCGGGGTGAAGAACAGGAACAGGGGGACGAAGCTGATGCCCGCCAACAGCCCCAGATAGTTCATGATGGTCGTACCCGGGTCTTTCAGGACTGGCAGGGACTCCTTCCCATCGCCGTTCTCCATGCTGGAGGATATCATGGCGCTGAGTTCCGGGAAGTAGATGGAGAAATGCTCCTGCCAGTTTGCCAGTGTGTTGGGCAAAACGGTCATCAACTGGACGATCTGGCTGACCAGGGTGGGAACGAGCAAGAAAATCAGGCCGCCGATACTCGCGAAGAAGGCCATCAGCAGAAGAATGATGGCCAGCAAGCGGGGTAAGTGAAGCCGGGTCTCGAGAAACTCCACCACAGGATGAAGCACCAGCGCCAGAATGCCAGCCAGGGACAGCGACAGGAGCAGGTTGTAGAACTCGTTCAGTACCCAACTGAATGCCCACAAGATGATTCCGATCAGCGCGGTCAGTGCAACCAGGGACAACAGAACCGCCGTGTAGCGAAACAGGCGAAGCTCTACCGCGTTGAACAGTCGTTGATCCGGCCGATCCCCCACCGGGTTCTGACCGGCAACCTTCGCGCCGCCATCCAGGGGTTCCTGCACCTTGTGGGACATCGCGGGTTCCTGCGTTAGTTGCGTGCGGATTTACCGAACATCAGCAGTCCAACACCAGCCACCGCAGAAGCCGCGCCAAGGATCAGGAACCAGGTGGTGGATCAACCCCACAACAAGTAACACAAGAGCCAGAATTCTATTGCTCGTCATTGACCTCTCCTAACACGGTGTCGTCCTTGCCGCCATGCTTCCTGGCCTTACCCTTGTTCTCTGTGTTCTCACGGTCGGCCTCCTTTGCTTTTTCCTTCTCCTCGTTCTCACTATCTTTGACCTGATTCTTGTTCATGAGCTGATCTCCAGATGTTTGTACCGTTTGGGGCCTGCCTGCAACACAACATTGCAGGCAGTGTGTAACAACCGACGGGACTATCGTGTGTCAGTGCCTGGAGGACTCTTCGAAATCCTTAACCTGCTTCTCGGCTTCGTCTCTCGAAACACCGTAGGCCTGCTGAATTTCGCCCGCCAGCTGGTCTCGCCTGCCGGCAATCTCGTCAAGTCGATCATCGGTCAGCTTGCCCCACTGTTCTTTCACTCTTCCCTTGAGTTCACTCCAGTTACCTTCAATGGTGTCCTTGTTCATCTTTACTCTCCTTTGGCGCTATGGCCGGCTCGTGGAATCGTTGGACGCCCCCCGATGACGCACAACTGCGCGCCATCGATCATTCATCATTCCTTTTAATCAAACCGGTGTCTGTGCGATATCAGACACAGACACCCGTTTGATTGGGCGAGCGGGCCTCGGTTCGATCTATGACTTGATGTGCACGATATTTTGACCTGCGGGAAACCGGGCTTTGAAATGCATCCCTTATGTGCGCTTCCGCACAGACAGCCAAGCGGGCAGGCACAGATGCTGAGTAAGTGCGTTCGCGTCGGTTGATTACCGTGGTATCCGCCGCACCACGGTTCGCGCCAGGTACGTAATGGCGCATTTCGGAAATGCGATCTGAAGAATGCAAGCAAGGAGCTTCTCATGATCAACGTCAATAGTGCGGTAATCTCTCTCTGCCTACTCGGTGCATTGCCCATGGCAGCAGTCGCACAGTCCTCGGAGTTCGGCCCAAATGAGGGCGACCGGGAATTCTCCATCTCCGGCACCGGCAGTAACGACCGGGATTTCAATAGCGGCAGCTTCGGTGTAACCGGCGATCTTGGTTGGTATTTGCGGGATAGCCTGGTTGCCGGTGTCCGGCAAAGCATCACTTTCGCCGATATCGAAGGCGAAAGCGTCTCGGATGATTTCTGGAACGGCTCAACCCGTGGTTACCTCAACCAGCAGTTCCTCGACAACCGTGCGCGGCCCTTCGTCGGCGCCAGCCTCGGCGGCATCTACGGAGACGGCGTCAAGGACAGCGCCTTCGCAGGTTTGGAAACGGGCATAAAGTACTACGTGCTGACCAAGACCTATTTTCTCGCTCGCGCGGAGTATCAGTTCTTGTTCAGCGATACCGATGATGCTAGCGATGCGTTCCAGGACGACGGTATCTGGGCCTATACGGTGGGTCTGGGTTACAACTTCTGAATTAAGTCAGAGCGCTGACTTGAAGAGGTGGGAGTCGGGGCCATCGGCCAGTTGGCTGCCATTGGCTCCACGCCCGTAGAGCCGACGGACGCCACGCAGATCCCCGGGCTGCAGCCCGGGGAAGGCCTCGGTGTAGCGAAACCCCATCACCTGCCCGGATGGACCGGGATGGTCCAGGCCGATGGCGTGACCAATCTCATGAATCAGCGTATAGCGGATGTCGTAGACTTCCTTGTCACCACCGAATCCAACCTTCCACTTCTGGTCGGGGTTCAGGCACACCAGCGCCTGCTCGATGGTGCGCACACCCTCTTTCTCATCGGGGGCGTAGGATACATTGGCGAATGCCCGCATGCGCGGCTGGCCTTGTGCACCGAGAATGATATCCGCATCCCGGGCATCAGCAACCCGGTGGAATGAAAGATCAGCAGCGCGCTCCCAAACCTGAAATGCCGCTTCGGTCTCGCGCGCCAGCGTCTCGAAGGAAAGATCCTGCCCGGAGAGCGATTTCATCGGCGCCAAAACACCGCAGTTGCGCGCATCATCGAACTGCAACGTCTCGTCAGCGAAGGCATAGCTGATGCTCGCCCCCACCCCTAATGTCTGCTCGCCCCACTTGACCTTGTAACCGTCCAGCTCAAGCAGCCGATACCCATCTTCTCTGTCTCCGGCAAGCAACGGAAGAGACAGCGGCAGACAGGCAGCCACTATCAGCGCTCTTATGATATGCCCGGACGGAAAGGGGCGTTCCCACGATGCCAATACTCGATTCATTACGACAGAGTACTGACAACCATTGGAGATATCGGTTGTAGTTTGGTAAGGGAATGTTTACCCGAGAAAGGCTACCCCAGCCCGACCGGCGGAGGCCACAGCCACGCAGTATCCACGGCCAATGCGGCCAGGCCCACGCCCATGCCGGCGGCCATGGCCACGCTCATCGCCACCGTGATCTCTCCCAGGCGCAGGATAGTCCAGCGGGGCCGTGGCCTGCCCCGGTTCGTCGCTCCCATGCTGCTCCCCCCTTATTGTGGCCGATCGGAACTGAATGACCGGGGTAGGTCCGGCTCGCCTTAAGCGTTCGTTACCGAACAGACAGCTCTTCCCGGCGGCACGAAAATCCACTGAGGCAAGTGGTTCGAGAGTCATCTCGATTGTCCACATTCCCCACTTTCACGGAGAAGAATCATGGCCAGGAAAAAGAAACCGACTCTGTCATCACGAGAGAAAAACGATGGCAATAAGTCTGCCACGACAGGCCATAGAGACGATGGTGTGCTCAGAACCAACGACATTGTCGCGGAGCACGCCCGCGCAAGCGAAGACTTCGTCGCTGCAATGCCCTATAACAGTATCAAGGCGCAGGAGCACGGTCACGCCAATGCCGTGACGCCACCGGCCGGAGAGACTGTAGAGCCGGATTCCAGTGCATTGACCGCGAGCACGACCACAGAGGATACCGGGACCGAAAAAACCGGCGGCACAGCGCGGCTCGGAACGAACGCGACCGTCGCTCCGCTCGACCGGGTTAGAGTCGACGCAAGCGGTCAACCGTCGACGACGAATCAAGGTGTTCCCATTGGCGATAACCAGAACACGTTGAAAGCCGGATTGCGGGGGCCATCGTTACTCGAAGACTTCATTCTACGGGAAAAAATCACCCATTTTGATCACGAACGCATCCCGGAGCGAGTCGTCCATGCACGCGGCTCGGCAGCGCATGGCTACTTTGAAGCCTACGACGCGCTGACCAAGGTCACTCGCGCGGCGCCGTTCGCCGAGAAAGGCAAAATCACACCCGTGTTCGTGCGCTTTTCCACAGTGGCCGGCGAACGCGGTTCGAAAGATACCGCGCGGGACATCCGTGGCTTCGCGGTGAAGTTCTATACCGACGAAGGTAACTGGGACCTAGTCGGAAACAACATACCGGTATTCTTCATCCAGGATGCGATGAAATTTCCCGACCTGGTTCATTCCGTCAAGCCGGAACCGCATCACGGCATGCCCCAGGCGGCGTCAGCCCATGACACCTTCTGGGACTTTGTCTCGCTGATGCCGGAATCCACTCATGTGCTGATGTGGGTGATGTCGGATCGCGGCATACCACGTAGCTACAGGATGATGCAGGGCTTTGGCGTTCACACGTTTCGCCTGGTCAACGAGCAGGGGCAATCCGTATTCTGTAAGTTCCACTGGAAGCCACTGCAGGGAACTCACTCACTCGTTTGGGACGAAGCCGTGAAAATTTCGGGCGCGGATCCCGATTTCCATCGGCGGGATTTGTGGGAAGCCATCGAATCCGGCGAATTCCCCGAATGGGAGCTGGGGCTGCAGATTTTCACCGAGGAGCAAGCCGAGAGCTTCAGCTTCGACGTGCTCGACTCCACCAAGATTGTGCCGGAGGAACTGGTGCCGCTCACGCCCGTCGGACGCATGGTTCTGAACCGCAACCCCGACAATTTCTTCGCGGAAACCGAACAGGTCGCGTTTTGTACGGCGCATGTTATACCGGGTATCGACTTCTCCAATGATCCTTTGCTCGCCGGTCGTATCCATTCTTATTCCGATACGCAGATCACGCGACTCGGCGGCCCCAACTTTCACGAAATTCCGATCAATGCATCCCTTGCCTCGGTGCAGAACAACCAGCGCGATGGTTTGCACCGTCAGGCGGTGCATCGCGGGCGTGTTGCGTACGAACCGAATTCATTGGCGGGCGGCTGCCCCTTCCAGGCTGGCACAGCAGGATTCGTATCTTTCCCCGATGCTAATGTCGAAGACAAGGTCCGTGGAAAACCGGAGAAGTTCGCCGAGCACTATGCTCAGGCCACCCTGTTCTTCGACAGTCAGACGGCTGTCGAGCAAGCGCATATTGTGGACGGATTCCGTTTCGAGCTTAGCAAGGTCGGTGTTCCCGCCATACGGGAGCGGATGTTGTCCTCCCTGGTGAACGTTTCGCCAGATCTGGCAACCAGGGTCGCCGCGGGTTTGGGCATGGAGGTGCCCAAAGCCATGCCGAAGGCGATGGAAAACCCTCCGTCCCCTGAAGTCACCGCATCTCCAGCCCTTTCTCTGATGGCGCTGCCGGGCGAATGCGGTGTCCGCACGCGACAGATCGCCGTGTTGGTGGAGGAAGGCGTCCACCATGCCTCGCTCGCCAGCCTTCACAGCGCGCTGACGGATGCGGGAGCCGTGGTTCATTTTGTAGGTCCACGGGTAGGCCTGTTCGCAGGCGACTCGGGCGAACAAATAGAAGCGGACAAATCGATGGAAAATGCGCCCGGATTCCTGTTCGACGCACTGGTATTGCCCGATGGCGACAAAGCGGTCCAGGCACTGGCGGGTAATGGAGAGACGATGGAGTTTGTTAACGATCAGTTCAGGCACTGTAAGACGATCCTTGCTTTCGGCGCCGGACGGCAGCTGCTGGAAATGGCAGGCATCGAATCAGCGGCGGAGGACGTCCCGGGTATACTTTTGGCAGAAAGCGCCGATGCCGCCGAGATCGCGTCCGCCTTTATCAATGCGGTCGCGGCTCATCGTCATTTTGGCTCTGACAGGGTCCCTCCAACCTGATGTATCATCACAGCAGTTGGAGGAACCAGTATGTTGAGCCCGGACAGGTTTCGTTTTGCTATCAGCCGCATTAAAGAGCGTTTGTGGGTCAAGCCACTGGTGCTTTGCGTGCTTTCTATTGGTGGTACCTTCATCGCCAAACTGGCTGACGATACGGGGCTTTCCAGTGTGTTGCCCGAGATTACCCTGGAATCTGTCGAGTCCCTGCTGTCCATCATGGCGTCCAGCATGCTGGTTATTGCGACTTTTGCGGTAGGCTCCATGGTGGCCGCTTATGCATCCGCCAGTGCCGGTACGACACCTCGTTCCATACCGCTTGTGATTGCTGATGACGTTACCCAGAACGCATTGTCTGCGTTTATAGGCGCCTTCATCTTCAGTATTGTATCCCTGATAGCCATCCAGAATGACCTGTTTGACTCTGCAGGCCGATTTGCGATCTTCGTGCTGACCCTTCTGGTGTTCGCCATTGTCATCATCACTTTCGTTCGCTGGGTGGACAGAATTGCCCGGTTGGGCCGGGTGGTTAACACCATTGATAAAGCGGAAAAGGCAGCCGGCGACGCACTGGATCGTCGCCGCCATGCGCCCGCACTCGGTGCTTTGACAGCCTCCCCGCATCAGGCCGGAGACAAGGGAGTCCCTGTATGTTCTTCAACGGTTGGTTATGTTCAGCATATTGATCTGGAGACGTTACAGTCCTGCGCTGAAACGCTCAATTGCCGCGTGATCGTGACAGCGCTGCCTGGTACATTTGTGAGCACACGCCGGCCGCTGCTTCGTATTGTGGGGGGTATTGGAGGGAGCGTTGAGGGATGCGAGACGTTCAAGCCAGACGACTTTTCCAGCGCCTTCACGATTAGCTCAAACCGTGCTTTTGAAGATGATCCCCGCTTCGGGCTTCTTGCCTTGTCCGAGATCGCCGACAAGGCGCTGTCGCCTGGTATCAACGACCCGGGAACCGCGATCAATGTCATTGGCACAATGGTCCGACTGTTTACGCTTTGGCAATCTCCGCTTGAAAAGGACAAATTACGGGCGATCACCTATGACCGCGTAGCGGTTCCGGAGCTGGTGATCGACGACTTGTTCGACGATGCCTTTACGGCCATTGCCCGTGACGGCGCGGGTATCGTTGAAGTGTCCATCCGACTGCAGAAAGCTCTTTGCGCGTTGGCCGCAACAGATGACAGTGCGATGGTCACCGCCGCCAAAAAACAGTCACGGATGGCACTGGTCCGTTCGGAGCAAGCCATGTCACTTCAGGATGATATCGATGCTGTGCGCAGAGCCGCTGCGTTTTCGGCCCCGTAAGTTCAGGACAAATGTCCGTCTGTTTTATCGGATGTGCCGTAAAAGCACATCCGGTTGGAACCGGATTCTTTGGCGTTATACATGGCCCGATCCGCGGTTTTTAGCAGAGCTAAAGGAGAGGATGCATCCTGGGGATAAAACGAGATCCCAATGCTGGCCGAAATCTGGACTGCCTGTAGTGCAGTCTGGAAGGGCATCGCGAGCGCATCAATGATCGTCTGGGCCACACGCTCAACATCCTCGCGCCGCTTGGCGGCGGTGAGAATCACGGTAAATTCATCGCCGCCCAGACGCGCAACCGTATCGTCCTCCCGGACACAATCGGCAAGGCGCTCTGCCACGTCGCACAGTACGCGGTCCCCCGCTTCATGGCCTAGCGAATCGTTAACCTCCTTGAAGCCATCAAGATCCATGAAAAGCAGGGCAAGAGGCAGACTACTGCGCTTTGCATGTTTGACCTCCTGTTCCAGTCGATCCAGGAACAGACGTCGATTCGGCAGCCCGGTCAGCAGGTCATGGTGGGCGTTGTGCCACACTTTTTCCTCGGCGAGCGCCTGTTCGGTGATATCCCGGAAAATGCAGACGGTGGCTTCGGTGTGTCGATGCTCGTCCAGCACGGGCGCAAGCAGATACTCGAATCTTTCACCCCGGCCAGAAGCAAACATGTGGACTAACTTGCCCCGGTAGGTGGACTGCTCAGCAATCACCTTTTCCAGGTTACGCTGGAAGTCCGAGGCGAACGAAAACCCGAGGTCAAAGGCGGTTTTTCCGATGATCGCCTCAGGCTGTAGAGCGAAAAGGTCGGCAGTGGCCTTGTTTGCATAGATGAACCGGCCCTCAAGGTCCAGCACATAAATCGGATCAGGAGAGGCGACCAGAATGGCACCGAACAGCCGGGTTTCCATCTCTTTTACGGTCGCATACTGCTCCAGCGATTCGGCGACGGCCTGGTCTATCGCTTCATGGAATCTGGTGAGGTCTTGAAGCTGTTCGCCGGCAATGGTTGGGTAAGCTTTAGTCCAGTGTGACACCACACTTGCCCGCAGGGCCCGGAACTCGGAAACCGTCTCAACGACGCTGAAGCCGCTGGTCTGTCGATCGCCGCCGTGCACTTCTGCCCAGGACTCCTCCCCGTCCTCCGGCTCAAAACCTTTCGATTTGGCAGCCTGTTCTGATTCACTCTGGCGTGAATCGAGATCGTCGGCAATCTCCAGAAGCATTTCTCTGGCGTGGTCACGCAGCCCGGTCCTGCCCATATGCCTGGCATGAAGGATAGTTTTGGCAAATGCTTCCCAATCCTGAAGAATGGGCTCTATTTCCGCCCGGATAAAATCCGCTAGTCGTAACTTTGTCTGCATGTCTTTGGCTCCCAATAAGAGCAGAAAAGATCAGGAGCGGCACCAGCTCCTGACAGGCTTATTCATCTGTTTTCTGCTTACCATCCGCGATCTTCTTATCGACCTGCTCGCCTTCCGCCCGGTTGGCATCCGGTTCTTCCTGATCGGCTTCTGCGCCGGGTTCCAGGCTCAGTTCGATGAAAATGGGAAAATGATCGGATCCCCAGGCAGGCCCTCTTTCCATGCGCACGAGCTTGAAATGATCGGAGTGGAAGACGTGATCGAGCGGCCAGCGCAGGAGCGGGTTCCTGGCGTTATAGCTGCTGTACATGCCCCGCCCGACACGCGGGTCCAGCAGGCCGCTGGCTTTTTGAAAAAGGGTCGTGGTGTAGGACCAGGCAACATCGTTGAAGTCCCCAGCGACAATGGTTGGCCGGTCGCGCTTCTCCACTTCGCGGCCCACGATTAACAGTTCCGCATCGCGTTCTGTCGTCTCTTTTGCATACTGCGGGTTGGGCGGGTCGGGGTGAACGAAATGAATAAAAACCCGGTCACCGGAAGGCAGCACCACCTGCATATGCATCGACGGAATGCTGACTTTAAGAATAAACCGGATCTCGGGATCGACCATCTCCAGACGGCTGAACACGAGCATGCCATAGGTGTTGTTGAGCGGTTTTTTGAGTGTGTGCGGATATGTGTCTTCCAGTGGTCTGAGCGCTTCCTCCCACCAATCATCTGTCTCCACGGTGAGAATCACATCCGGATCATAGTCACGAACGATCTCCAGAAAGGCCTGCGACTCCCGGTTGTCTATCAGCACGTTTGCGACCAGCAGACTGAAGTTGGCGTCGTCTGAGTCCGATTCAGCCGCCAGCACCTGCTTGGGCATCAGCACTGTGTACGGAAATATCTTTACTATCTGGTATCCCAATGCCAGCACCAATAGTCCGAGAACGACGGATTCATAGACGCGATGTGGGTTCCAGAAATAGAGATAGAGGGCAAGAAGCACGATACCTGCGACGGTAATCTGCCCTCTTGGAAAATCAAAAACACGGATCCACCATTGGTCAAACCGCAGTAGCGGAAGAGCCGTCGCAATCACCAGCAACAGGGCCAGTAAAACCAGAACAATTCTCATGGCATACAAAAGGGCTTCCCGGGCCGGCCGCGCGGTCCGTCTGCGCGGCTGGCCCCACCCTTAGCGTGCGGAGCCGCGCTGTATGAGCCTCACGATAGCGAGCAGTATCACTGCACCGATCAGCGACACGATGAAGCTCATGACGGTGATGCCCATAATTCCTTCCTCCGAACAGTCTCGACGCAACGGGCGTCAGTGGATGAAGCGTACACCTGCCGTTCTGCGATCACTGTGCGTTACCGCACTCTCGAACCCCATGCCAAGACTCCGCAGTGCTATGTGGGTTACTGCACCGACCCGGCAGGGCTTCGCTGACTACCATTCAAGATCCAGCTTGCCGACACCGGCCGGATGGTTGAACCGAACCCAATGACGCAGCCGCCCTGGCGCGTCGCCTACCAGTGTTCAGGAGGAATCAATGAAAAGGAACCGGTATATCAAGAAGCAATTGGACGAGTTGTTGTATCAGGCTCTCGAAACCGAGCGCGGAGGTATAAAGATCTACGAAACCGCGCTGTCATGTGTGCAGAACGAAGACCTGAAAGGTGAATGGGAGGAGTACCTTGAACAGACACGCACCCACGAGCAGATACTGCTGAAGGTGTTGGAGGAACTGGGACTGAATCCGGACACCGTAACCCCCGGTCGGGAAGTGGTAGCACACATCGGAGATTCGCTGGTCGCGGCAATGAAAATGGCCAAGTCGAAGGGCAGTGCCGCAGACGCTCAACTTGTGGCCGGCGAGTGCGTGGTCCTGGCAGAAACCAAGGACCATCAGAACTGGGAACTGATCGGGCATCTGGCCGAACACGGCCAGGGGGATGCAACCGGTGCGCTAAAAACCGCGTTCGAAGCGGTGGGGCAGGAAGAAGACCATCACCTCTACCACACGAAGGGATTCACCCGCGAATTGTGGGTCGAATCGCTCGGTTTGCCGGCAGTCCTGCCGCCCCCGGAGGAAGTGAAGTCGGTTGAAACCGCAATCGGCGCCGCACGGGCGGAAAACCTGCGCGACGACATGCTGAAACCGAAGCACTGACGGATTCCGCGTGTTGGCATCTGGTAAGAATGTGTACCGGCCGAGCATGAAAACGGCAGAGGCTTTCGCCCCTGCCGTTTATTCATTCCACTAGAATGGAGTTACTGGAACTCACTCCTGTCTTTCAAACTCAGGCGCACCTTCCAGATCCTCACGGGTCAGGTCAATCCGCAGATCCTGCTCATCAGAAGCGCCCAATTTCGTTACGTCATCCCAGCCAATGGCTACGTCTTTTTCACCCATGCCCAGGAATCCGCCGACGCCGACGACAACAGCCACGACCTGACCGTTCTGATCAATAATCAGATCGCTCACCGCGCCCACATCCTCATCACCAGTGGTTTTAACGTCAGCACCAATCAGGTCGCTTGCCTGCATGCCATTAGCCGGAGCAGAGGCTAAATAGCCCTGGTTCTGCATGCTGGACTGGTCGCCCGTTTTTTGGTCGCTTTGCGCAGTACTGGTGGTAGATTCCATGGCGTCCTGGTCAGGCTGAGCGCTCTGCTGTTCCTTATCAACATCCTTGTATCCAGATTGTTCCGCAAGCACAGCACCTGAACCTAACGCTATAGTCGGTGTGACCAGTGCATAAAAGGCTAAGGAATGTAGTTTTTTCATAAGATTCTCCTGCGAATCGGGTGTTATGGTCGGACAAAATGTCCTGTGTAACCGCTTCATCACAGCTTTCCCTTCCCCGCGTCATTTTCAAGAAGGAGACTGAATCGTCATGAGACATGGCGATTCAGGATGAGCTTCCAACTTACGCGTAAGGCGTTGGCCTGTCGGTTCGCTGACGCACTAAGTTTGGAGTAAAACGATTAAATACCCCCGTTTTAGGGCCAATCGGAACCTATACCGGCCATCAATGCGTTAAGATGCTGGTCCGACTTTGCTACCCGGAACCCCAAATGGCTCGCTTCAACGAAATCGGCACCGCAACCATTCCCGGCAAGGGAACTCAGCTACGCCTGCTGCAACGCAATGATGAATTCTCCATCAAGATTGCCGGTACCACCGGTGAACTGATGAACAGCCGGATACACGGCTCCGAGGATGCCCTGGCCACGCTTGCCTGTGAGCGTATCAACGGGCAACCAGAGCCCCGCGTGTTGATTGGCGGGCTCGGCATGGGATTTACATTGGCAGCGGCGCTGTCATCGCTGAATGATGATGCCCGGGTAACGGTGGCCGAACTGGTGCCCGAAGTGGAAACCTGGAACCGGGGGCCGCTGGGGGCTGCAGCCGGGTTCCCGTTGAATGACCCAAGGGCCAGCGTTCACGTTGGCGATGTGGCGGAGTTGCTCAGGGATGGCGATGGCGACTGGGATGCCATCCTGCTGGATGTGGACAACGGCCCGGAAGGACTGACCCGTAAGGAAAACAATTGGATCTACTCCCCTGCGGGCATTGCCGCCGCCCAGAAATCCCTGCGTCCGGACGGCATCCTGGCCTATTGGTCCGCGGGACCCGAGCACGCCTTTACCGAAAGGCTCCGCCGTGCCGGGTTTGCCGTGGAACCGGTTACGGTGCGAGCCTTGCGTCCCGGCAAAGGTGCACGCCACGTGATCTGGCTGGCCTGGTAAAGGTCTCTGTCATTCATGGGCCCGGGGCGCCCGCCACTACAGGCAGCACCCCGGGGCTCATGGCGTTCAGGCCTCGGCAGCCTTGGGTGGCACCTCCCCTGCACTGTCTTCCTCCAGATCCGATTCCGCATCCAGAATCAGAGCCAGTTCTTCATCCGCTGTCTTGGCGACAAGCTTGTTCTTGCCATAGGCAAAGTAGTAAACAGCGCCGACCACAAACAACACCAGCGTGTAGTTGAAGGCACGCGGATCGAAAGCGTAGACACCCGTCATGGCGATCAGCGACAGCACCAGTGCCAATGACGAGGTGAAGATGCCACCGGGCGTTTTGTAGGGGCGCGGCAGGTCCGGCCGGTTCAGGCGCAGCAGGATGTGGCTGCCGGCCATCAGGGCGTAGGAGATGGTCGCTCCGACCACGGCCATGCCCAGGATCAAATCCCCTTCCCCGGTCAGCGACACCAGGAAGCCGAACACACCGGGCACGATCAACGCCCACTTTGGCGCCTTGCGCTCGCTGGTCAGTGACAGGACCTTGGGCAAGTAGCCTGCGCGGGAGAGTGCAAACACCAGCCGGCTGTAGCCATAAATGATAGAGAAGAAGGAGGCAATCAGCCCCATCAGACCCAGCATGTTGATAAAGGTAGCAAGATTCCCGCTGCCGGTGGCTTTGAGGGCGTCCACCAGGGGAACACCACTTGCACCAATCAGATCGGCACCGGCCGCCCCTGCCAGCAGGAACACCACCAGTGTGGCGGTGAAGAGCAGAAAAATCATCGCCCCGATGATGCCCCTGGGCATATCCCGCGCCGGGTCCTTGGATTCTTCCGCTGCCAGGGGAACACCTTCAACGGCCAGAAACAGCCACATACCAAACGGAAGCGCTGCCCAGACCCCGTACCAGCCGAACGGCAGGAACTCGCTGGCGCCGGCGGCATCCGTGGGTGCGATATTGAAGAGGTTGGCGGTATCAAAATCGCCAACAAGGGCCACTGCAGTGGCGATGATAGCTACCACGGCCAGCCCGCTGATCACCATCATCACCTTGAGCGCCTCACCCACGCCGGCAAGGTGAATACCGACGAACACCGCATAGAACAGGGCATAGACCCAGGGCCCGTTGATGCCCAGCAGTTCCTCTACCGCGGCGCCGATGAAGATGACGATGGCCGCGGGCGCCAGGGCGTATTCAATCAAAACCGCCAGCCCGGTCAGGTATCCGCCCGCCGGCCCCATGGCGTGCCGGGCAAAGCTATAGCCGCCCCCGGCTACCGGAATCGAGGCCGACATCTCCGCCAGCGAAAGCACCAGTGCGAAATACATCACGGCCATCAGCGCCGCGGCAATGGCAAAGCCACCCCAGCCGGCTTCACCGATACCAAAGTTCCAGCCGGCAAAGTCGCCGGAAATGACGTAAGAAACACCCAGCCCCGCCAGCAGTACCCAGCCGGCCGTGCCTTTCTTTAACTGGCGCTTGGCCAGATAATCCTTGTCTACGTTGCTCGTTGTCATCTGCGTTCTCCAGGTAAGTTCATCAGTTATCCGTGAGGAAGTTTTTGTTATTCGCGGTTTTCTCGATCACCACCTCTTCTGTCCGATCCTTGAGACCGACTCCGGAAATCCCGAGCCGTCTTGCTTCACGCATCAGATAGAGGAGGCGTTGGCTGGCATGTTCAAAACTCAAACCCGCAGGCCGCACGTTGGAGATGCAATTGCGGCGCGCGTCGCTTAACCCACTCTCGGGGCCCCAGGTGAGGTAAATCCCCAGGCTGTCGGGAGAGCTGAGACCGGGGCGCTCGCCGATCAGGACAACCACCACGCTGGCTCCCAGGCATTCACCAATCTGGTCACCGATGGCCACCCGCCCCTGCTCAACAATGGTCAGGGGCGCCAGTCGCCAATCCCCTGAGTTGTCCTCAAGATCCCTGAGAAACTGCGTGACCATGGGCACTGCATTATTCTGGATGGCGGATGACGACAGGCCATCGACAATCACGATGGCGATGTCTGACTCACCCGGATCGCTGGCTCGATGCCCAGCGAGGCACTCCGCAGATTCCTGGGACAGGCACCGCCCGAGATCCGGGCGCTGTAGATAGGTCAGTCGATCTTCCGCCTGGCTTTTGAGCCGCAGCGGAGACTTCTCAGGTAATGCCGTTGATGATTCGGCCAGATCGTCCACCAGACGCTCCACATCCAGAGGAAAGTGGACGGCATCCCTCGCCTGGGCGTGGGCCAGCTGGAACTTGAGGAGTTCGTGGGTAGGCAGGCTGACACCGGCTCTGCCGAGACCAATCCTGGCGTCAGTGAACTGGCGCAACACCCTCCAGACATTGCCGGTCACAATCGGCTTGTGCTCACTCATGACCGGCCTCCCGGGTGAGGCCCTTCAATGGCGTCTTGAACAGGTCTGGTAACTGCCTGCTCGGTTCATAACGGGAGGTGCTTTCGAAGATCTTCATGCGAACCAGCCAATCCTCGAATTCGGGGGCCGGCTTCAGGTCCAGGACACGGCGGGCGTAAAGGGCGTCATGGAAGGAGGTGGTCTGGTAATTCAGCATGATGTCGTCGGAGCCGGGAATGCCCATGATGAACGTGCAACCGGCGACCCCCAGCAAGGTCAGCAGGTTGTCCATATCGTTCTGGTCGGCTTCGGCGTGGTTGGTGTAACAAATGTCGCACCCCATGGGCACGCCCAGCAACTTGCCGCAGAAGTGGTCCTCCAGTCCCGCCCGGGTGATTTCCTTGCCATCGAACAGGTACTCCGGCCCGATAAACCCGACGACGGTGTTGACCAGCAAAGGATCAAAACGCCGCGCCACGGCGTAGGCCCTGGCTTCACAGGTCTGCTGGTCAAGACCGTGGTGGGCGTTGGCGGATAGCGAGCTGCCCTGCCCCGTCTCGAAATACATCACGTTGTTGCCGACCGTGCCCCGCTTCAGGGACAGGGCCGCATCCTGGGCCTCCTGCAACGTCGCCAGATTGAACCCGAAGCTGCTGTTGGTGGCCTCGGTGCCGCCGATGGACTGGAACACCAGGTCCACGGGTGCGCCCTGCTCAATGGCCTCCAGGGTGTTGGTAACGTGAGTGAGCACACAGGACTGGGTGGGAATGTCGTATTTCTGGATAACATCATCCATCAGGCCCATCAGCTTGATGGCCTGGCTGACGTTGTCCGTGGCCGGGTTGATGCCGATCACCGCATCGCCGTTGCCATAGAGCAGGCCGTCCAGCAGGCTTGCGGCAATGCCCGACACGTTATCGGTCGGGTGGTTCGGCTGGAGGCGGGTTGAGAGGTGGCCAGGCAGGCCGATGGTGTTGCGGAACGCCGTTGTCACCTGGCATTTCTTGGCCACCAGGATGAGATCCTGGTTCCGCATCAGCTTGCTGACGGCCGCCACCATTTCCGGCGTCAGGCCGCTGCGGAGCCGTTCCAGCGCTTCTGGCGTGGCCTGATCGCTCAGCAACCAATTGCGAAAATCCCCAACGGTGAGATGCGCAACCGGAGCAAACGCAGCTGAATCGTGAGTATCCAGTATCAGGCGCGTCACCTCATCCTGTTCATAGGGCACCAGCGCCTCGGAAAGAAACGCCAGCAACGGCAACTCGGCCAGGCGCATCTGGGCAACAACGCGCTCCTCGGCCGACTCGGCAATAACCCCGGCGAGCCGGTCACCGGAGCGTGCCGGCGTGGCCTTGGCCATCAGGTCAGCCAGATTCCTGAAATGCCAGGTCCGCGTGCCCAATGTGTACGTGTACTTGTAACCCATGTGCTTTTTCGCCCCTTAACAGTGTTCCCCCGGAACAATCACTCAATCCGGGGGAACGGATATTGCTGTCCATTCCACTGTAATCCTCCTGTCACAACTGAGTTATCGAAAAATGGCAAACCTCGATGGGCACGGAAGTCGTATGGAATTAGGCGCTAAGTCCTGTTGGCAGAATCCGGAAAGCGGGTCCAAGCTGGAACAAAACGACTCTTTCGGAGTTCCCATGAACCAACAACAAGAAAAAAAGGCACCAAAGAGGTGCACTTCGGTCGCGGATGATGCCAATGAGCACGCCGGCAACCTGACCAACTGGCATCAGCAATACGACCAGGTGGGGAATGGCCGGTTCTATGGCAGGATTGACGAGCTGCACCTGGATGGCATCCAGCTCTTCATCGAACACACCAGCCATGCCGTGAGACAGCAATGCATGGTGTGGCCGGAATCCATCTGGTTCGGCATTCCGAGCAGGAACGAGGACGTTCGCATCAACGGCCAGCAGGCCGATCACACAGACATCCTGTGCCGCCCGGGAAGCCGGCATTTTGAGCTGGTAACGCCTGACAGCTTCGACATGCTCAGCCTGGTGGTCCACCAACGGGAGCTGGAGCAGCAGTCGGAATCCCAGGGCATCGAACTCAAGGTGCTGGATACCTCAAGCTATCCAAGACTGAAGCTGCCTGCCCAAACCCTTCGGAACATCCAGTATTTGTTGCGGAGAATTGTCCGCACCGAGTCCAGCCGGCTGGACGGGCAGATTCATCACGATCTGCTGATCATGGCGGTGCTGGAGTTACTCGCTGTGGAGAAGCCCAACCGTACGGTTGCGCCAAGTTATGCCCACCGGAAAGCGGTGGTGGAAAAAATAAAGGCCTACATCAATACCGTCGACGATCTGCCCGTCACCATGGCAACGCTCTGTGAAGTCGGATGCGTCAGCCGGCGCACGCTTCAGTACAGTTTTGAAAGCATACTCGGGATCAGTCCGCTCCAGTTCCTGAGGATCAGCAGGCTGAATCGGGTCAGGCGTATGTTGCGGGAGGAAGGCGCACAATCCGTATCGGATATTGCGGCGTTCAATGGCTTTTATCATCACAGCCAGTTTTCCGCCGACTACAAGCAATTGTTTGGGGAGTGTCCGTCTGAGACGCTGGGGAGGTGTTCGGGGGAGGTTGCTTAGAAAAGGGAGCGGGCGAAGATTATTTTCTACGCCCGCTGTCGGATTATCTGTCAGAAAATCAGGGATTCACAAGTGTTATAGGGCACCGCCTCACCACTGCTATCAATGACAATCATTGCCACATCACCGGTTCCCGTATCATCCAAATACCTGATATCAGCAAAAGTTCCACCCTCTCCATTCAGCCTGATAATACCACTCTGTGGGCAACTTTCACCGGAAGCAACAAAAACGGATTTTTGTGTGGAGATCTCAATATACCCACCAATCGCCGACCCGATGAGCTTGGACGCGAGCGAGACAACCACACCTGAGCTATCGACCTGCAACTCGGTCAGCGCATTAGCGATGGCAAAGTAATTGTCTCCGATGATGAACTCCAGCGCGTCAGTCTGATAGGTTTCAGTCCGCTCGTCGCCATTGTCAACGATCTCCCACTCATCCAGTCCCTTGGCGACAATGGCGTCTCCATCCGCAACCACGGTCCCGGTTATATTAAACACCTGAAAACCGGCATTGCCGTTGCTCATGACTTCGTTGACATAGGCGTAATCACCGTTCAGGACGATACGGTCAAACGTCGGTGTGTTCAGATCGCAGTTGTTAAAACGCCAGCGCTCGTCGTCACTCACATCGTCGCTGTTTACCGTGATGACAACCTGTCCGCCATTTTCACAGTCGTAGGTCAGTTCATTGTCCGAGATACTGGGTGGCGATGAGGTTACCGCTGTATCCACCTCTTCAATCAGGCGGTAAGCGTTTTCAGCGTCGTCGTACAGTACGAGAATTTTATCAGTGTCTGCCTCGCCGCTGATGGCCACCTGTCGGTCTGCATAGCCATCGGGATCGACAGAAATATCAGCGTCGGAAGGGCGCTGGGTTTCGGTGCGGTCGCCGCTACTGCTACTCCCGCCTCCGCCACCACCGCAAGCGGTTAAACCCCATGCGCATACGATTGCCAGAATTCCGGCAGTTGTTGTTTTGACCACAGCAAGTACTCCCTTTTGTACCGGCCGGCGCGAACAGATGAACAATCTCGGTTCACCTGACATCCTTTCGCGTCTTCCTGAACTCACTCATAAACCAGTGGGCCGAAGCGGCCCCCGGTTACATAATCGATACACCTGTAAGTGAGAGTAGTCTATGCAACAAATTTCCGGCAGTATTTTGCAAGATTTGACGATTGTTTAATCGGCGGTTTTCAACGCTTCAAGATCCCTGGGCGCCACGCCGAGGTCCTGCCAGTTTTCCGGGTGGCAGGTAAACAGCAGCACCTGATGCCGGCTGGCGGCGTCAAACAGGATGCGCTTCATCTGGTCCAGGCGCTGGCGATCGCTGTGCACCAGGGTGTCGTCGAGGATGATCAGGGTCGGACGGCCGGCTTCTCGCAGCAGATCCGCGTAGGCCAGGCGGCTGATCAGCCCCATCTGTTCCCGGGCGCCGAAGCTCAGTTCAAGGACATCCCCGGTTTCCTGGCCCTGTTGGCCGGTGCGGGTTAACTGGCCGGGCATCAGGTTATCGTCCACGTCCAGGTTGGCCTTGGGGAACAGCACGCCCAGATAGTGGTTCAGATGTTTTTGCAGCGGCGCCTGGAGGCGGCGGGTCAGCGCCTGGCGCTTTTCCTGCAGGAGCGCGAGCAGCAATTTCAGGGCTTCCGCGCGCCGATGCAACTCAGAGTAGCGGCGAACCACATGCTCCAGCCGCGCCGCCAGTTCCTCTCTTTGCTCCTCCAGCCCTTCGGCGCCCTGGCTTTCCAGTTTGCTTTCAAGGCTGGTCAGCTCCAGGGCTTCCTGCTGGTGGCTGCGCTCCAATTGTTCGGCGCTGGCTTTGAAGCGAGCCATGTCCTGTTGCAACAACTCCGGGCGCGCTTCGTCAATCTGTTCCTGCCGTCTGCTGACGGACTGTTGCAGGCGCGTTTCCCGCTCCCCGGTTTCGGCAATTTGGGTCTGGAGGGATTGCTCGGCCGCCTGGCGTTCCGGGTTGTCCAGTTCGCCTTTCAGTTGTTGCCATTCGGCTTGTGCATTCTCCAGCGCCTGGGTGGCGGCGAACAGTTGCTTACTGTGTTCCTGAAGGTTACCATCCGCCTCCCGCAATTGCTGTTCCGCCAGTTCCAGTGCCGCTTCCGCACTGGTCAGGGACACCGGTTCCCCCGGAATATCCGACAGCGTTTTCTGCTCCGACTGCAGTTGTTCCAGCCGTCTGGCGAGTTCCTGTTGCTGCCCCTCCAATACGTCCACACCCTGGGGCGCAATGGATGCCAGCAAAGCCTCCAGGCGCTGGATGGTTTCCTTGCGTTGCGCCTGCTGCTCGGCCAGTTTTCCCGCCTGTTCGAGGGACTCCACCTTCATGGACCTGAGCTGGCTGTTATAACTTTCCTGTAGCCGCTCCAACTGGCGCTGAACCCGGGCGAGGTCGTCACCGCCGGGCGTAATCGTCAGCTCGCCGATACCGGGTAATGCCAGGGTCGTGGCTTCCAGCAGCAGTGCATCGCCCTCTCCCCGAACGGATTCCCCGTTCAGTGTTACCGCCTGACCTTCCTCCAGGGCGTAATGCAGGCGGGTGGCAATGGTCTGTGATCGAACCCGCTCCTGCTCCAGTTGGCGCTGGGTTTTCCTGAGGGTTTCCAGCGCTTCCAGATCAAGAGGGTTGGCCTGTTGCTGGTTGCGGGTTTCCTGAAGCTCGGCCTGATGGGCGCGGGCCTTCTCCAGGTTTTGACCAAGCGCTTCCAGTTGCTGCTGCAACTGTTTGATATCGTTGTCCAGACGGTTGCGCTGTTCCTGCTCCTTCGCCACCCGCACCTGTTCACGCGCCTTGTCGTAAGCCTGCCTGGCCTGCTGCTGGGCAACCGTCACCTGCTCTTCCCTGGTCTTCAGGGTATTCACGGTCTCTATGCAGTGTGCCAGCGTCTGCTCCCGTTCCGTCAGCTTGCGGGCGGCCATTTGGGATTGCTGGTGTTGCTGGCGCAACAGCTGGAGATTCTGCCGGCAGTCATCCAGCGCCTGCTGTTCCCGCTTCTGCTCCTGTTGCCACTGTTCTATTTCCCGGAAACGGTTCTCCGCCTTCTGATAGTTCTGGCGGGCGGCTTCCCAGGGACGCTCCTGCTCATTGCGCTGATAACGCTGGCGCAGCTCTCCCAGCCGGTCAACCATGGATTGATAGTGCGCCACCCGCTCGTCGAGGGCTTCCAGTTCGGCGGCCAGTTCGCTTTGTTCCTCGCCCAGACGGGCATAATCACCCCGGGGCTTACCGGTGGCTGTCAACAATTCAGCGCGCTGGGCCTGCACCTGCTGGATGACATCGTCCCCGCCACTGCTGGCCACTTCGCCCAGCAGGCTGTTCAGGGCTGATTTCAGGTGATCACCGGCGTAGGCAACGGCATCGTGAACATTCTGCCCGCTGCCCTGCTCTACCCATAACAGACCCGGGATTCCCCAATGCTTATCCTGGCTGGCGCCACGGGAGGCGAATTGAAAGCCCAACAGGTCCGCCAGCTTGTCCTCCGCCTCTTCTCCGGAGTAACTCTCGCCGGCTACCTGGAGGTCGCAGCGTTTCTGCTGCAGGAACCGCTTCCTGAGCTGCCACTGAACGCCCTGGCATTCAAAGTCCAGCTCCACGGACGGCGCTGCCGATGAATCGCCCCAGGGTCTGAGGTCATCCACACTGCTGGACCGGTGGCGTTCAAAAAAGGCGGCACGAATGGCTCGCACCAGCGTACTCTTGCCGGACTCATTGGGGCCATGAATAAGATTAAGGCCCGGCCCAAGTTCAGCCAGTTCCAGGGGTTGCCGGAACTGTCGCAACTGTTCAATGCGAAGACGCTGCAGTTTCATGGCTGGCCCTCCCCGGCGCTTTCGGACACCGGTTCGATGCGATCCCGCAGCAGGCTGGTCAGAATCGCCAGCGCGTCCCGCGATGTGGCGGCCTTATCGTCATCGGCACTTTCCTGTTGCTCTCTCAGGTCACCAATCACCTCGCCCAGATAGCCATCGGCATTGAGTTCGGCAATATCTTCATCCGTGGGCTGGAGGGCCAGTTGGCTGCGATCGCACTGCACGCTTCGATGCCGGGCTTCAGCCACGGAAAGGGCGTGGAGAAGTTTCTGCTCGCCGGCCAGGTCCACTTCGCCGGACAGCCGTATGTCAACCACCGCCGGTGCCGGCAGGTCTTCCAGCCTCTGCAGCAGTTCATCCAGATCCGTGGCCACACTGAGATGTTCCCGCCACTGCACCCACTCAAACTGACCAACGCGATGGCGGGTGACTTCCGGTTCCGCTCCCGGGCCGGTGATATCCACGACGAGCGCCACGCCAGCCTCATTATTACGGAAACGCTCCGGTTCCGGAGTACCGCTGTACCAGGTGCGAGTATTGATCTGTTTCACGCCGTGCCAGTCACCCAGGGCAAGATAATCCAGGTTTGCCTGCGCGGTCCGGTCGGCGGCAATCGGGTTGGCCGAATCGATATCGTCCGCCAGCAGGCCCTGGACGCTGCCATGGGCCAGACCGACGCGCACCAGTTCCGGGAGCGTTTCCAGATGATCAAAGTTCTCGGTGAGGTCACTGTGGGTATGCCGCTGGGTCAGGGGGGCGGCCAGAACGGCCAGCCCCTGCTCCTTCAGCTCAACAACGCCGGGCTCCAGGGCCAGATGGACATTATCCGGCACTGCGTTGAGGCGGCGGGCACGGGTCCATACACTTTCCGCCAGGGCGGCATCGTGATTACCGGGCAGCATCACCCAGGGACCGGTAAAACCAGACATGGCATTGAACACCCGGCGAATGGTCCGATCCGCCACGGTCTGGGCATCAAACACATCCCCCGCTACCAGAACCGCATCGCATTGCTCATCGCTGGCCAGCCGGGCCAGCCGTTCAATGGCGGTAAACCGGGCTTCCGCCAGCGCGACCGCGTCGTCGTTATCAAATCGGCTGTAGTAGCGGCCCATCTGCCAGTCTGCGGTGTGAAGAAAACGGGGCATGACATTCCTTTCCAGCGGATCAACGAATCTGGCTGCTAACTCTACGTTCAATCGGCGGCTTAGTGAACCATTCGGTAGCTAGCACAAGATGACTCGATTGGCCCGATTTGTGCAGAAACCCAATCCATACGTTCGAATTCTGTCACAGACCAGCCGTGACGATGGGAGGAAGACAGCCGTGTCGCTGCTTACATCACTGATAAAAGCCAGCACCCAATTCCAGACCGCCATGGAAAAGCGCCCTGCGGCAACCGGTGACCAGCACCCGGGCAAGGCCGCTGGCGCGGCAGCTGCAGAGCAGCCGGCATCGCCCACCGATGACCGGTTTACCCGCTCCGCTCCGGAAAACCCGGACCTGGCAGCGCTGAAATCGAGGAAGCTGTCGGTCACCGATTATAAGCAAACTGTGGGGCAGGACCTTGCCTTTGTGCGGGAAACCCTGCGGCACAAACTTGCCGAATACGGAATGCATCCGGCAACGGCCATTAACGTCACAAGGGACGACAGCGGAAACGTTCAGGTTGACGGAAAACTGCCGGAGGCAAAACGCGGTCAGATTGAGCAGGACTTAAACCACAACAAAGGGTTTCGTGAAGCCTTCAACCGCCTGAGCGTGAACGAACCCACCCTGCATTTCGTGGACAATGCGCTCAAACTTAACAAGGCTTACGGGGTCAACAACTCCCTGCTGGACACCATGGTCAGCGACAACCAGCAGTTCAACGGCCTGCAGGACCTGGTACACCGTTACGACACCCTACGTAAATCCGTCGGCGCGGAGCAGGTGGAGGCCGCCGGCCACCGCAAACACTACGCTTTCAGTTTCAATACCCGCGCCTGACGCGGCTCCGGATACAAGTAAGGCCGGTATTCCGGCCTTACTTTGAGCACATCAAATCTGGAATGGCGCCGGATCCCCTTTCCCGGTCCGGGTGACTTCGGGCACGTCATCGGTCATGTTCACCACCGTTGTCGCCTCAAAGCCACAGAACCCGCCGTCGATAATCAGATCCAGCTCATGCTCGAGGGTTTCGCGGATCTCGTAGGGGTCTGTCATGGGATCGGTCTCGCCCGGCAGGATCAGGGTGCTGCTCATGATCGGCTCACCCAGCTCTCCCAGCAACGCCTGCACAATGGGATTATCCGGCACCCTCAACCCGATGGTGCGACGCTTTGGGTGCAACAATCTGCGCGGCACTTCGCTGGTGGCATCCAGAATGAAGGTGTAGGGGCCCGGCGTGAAGGTCTTGAGCAACCGATACTGGGTATTGCCCACCTTGGCATACACACCGATGTCCGACAGATCCCGGCACATCAGGGTGAAATTGTGCCTGTCATCCAGCTTGCGAATCCGCTTGATCCGGTCCGCCGCCTGCTTGTCTCCGAGATGACAGCCAATGGCATAGGCCGAATCCGTGGGGTAGACGATCACCCCACCATTGCGAAGGATATCCACCGCCTGCTTGACCAGCCGCTTCTGCGGCGTTTCCGGGTGAATCTGGAAAAACTGGCTCATTGACTCGCTCCTGACTTCATGGCCGGATCCTTTTTGGAACCGCCCATACAATTTGGTGACTCCGGCGCCGATTGACCGGAATCCACCCACTCCTGGGGAGAGTATAGATGCAAGGCCAGCGCATGAACCTCACCCGCCAGTTCATCCGCCAATACCTTGTAGATTGCCTGGTGCCTTTTTACCTTCATCTGCCCATCAAAATCCGCAGACACCAGGGTAACCTTGAAGTGGGTTTCGGAGTTCGGCGGCACACTGTGCTTGTGGCTTTCGTTTTCCACCTGCAGGTGGTTTACCGCAAAAGCCCGTGACAGTTTTTCCTCGATCGCGTTCTGAATCTTCATAACCGTTGTAACTCCTTAACTTTCCATAACTGCAGCATACTACACAGGGCAAGAACCTTGACACACCCATGCCAAAAGGCCATCTTCCCCTCCCAATCCGAACGCACCCGAAACCATGCATCTTTACATCGCCGAAAAACCCAGTCTGGGCCGCGCCATTGCTGCCTCCCTGCCCGCTCCGCACCAGAAAGGTCCGGGCTGGATTCGCTGTGGCCAGGGCGACAATGCGGTCACCGTCAGCTGGTGCATCGGTCACCTGCTGGAACCGGCGGAGCCGGCACAATACGACCCTCGCTGGAAGAAGTGGCGGCAGGAAGATCTGCCCCTGGTGCCAGAGCGCTGGGAAGTTACCCCGAAGGACAGCGTTCGCCAGCAGCTCAATGTGCTGGAATCCCTGATTCGCCAGGCAGACACCATCGTCCACGCCGGCGACCCCGACCGCGAAGGCCAGTTGCTGGTCGACGAAGTGATCCGCTATTTCGGCGCTACCTGCCCGGTCCAGCGGATACTGATCAACGACCTGACACCCGCAGCCGTTGCCAAAGCCATCCAGACACCCAAAGACAATCGCGACTATCGCCGGCTGTCGCACTCGGCCCTGGCCAGGCAACGGGCCGACTGGCTGTACGGCATCAACCTGACCCGCTATTACACCCTCAGCTACCAACAGCAGGGCCAGCAGGGTGTCTATTCGGTGGGCCGGGTACAAACGCCGGTACTCGGGCTGGTGGTGGAACGCGACAACACCATTGAGAGTTTTGAGCCCAAGCCCTACTACCGCATTGAAGCAACGTGCCACGGGCTGGAACCGGACAGCGATCCGGCATCGTTCACTGCCCGCTGGCTTGCGGATGAAGCGTTTCGTGAACACCTGGATGAAGAAGACAGGTTGCTCGACAAAGCGACAGCCGAGCAGATTGCCGCAGCTGTGGAAGGCCGCCCCGGTCGCGTTACCGAATCCCGCTTCCGCGACCGCAACGAGGCACCCCCGCTCCCGCTGTCACTCTCTGCCCTGCAGATTGAAGCCGGCCGCCTGTTCCGCATGGGTGCCAAAGATGTACTGGATACCGCCCAGAACCTGTACGAGCGACACCAGCTGATTACCTACCCCCGGTCCGATTGCCGCTACCTGCCAGAAGGGCATTACGGGCAGCGGGAAAGCGTGGTACGCGCGATCGGCAAGGTGTCACCCGAACTGACCCCGGCCTGTGACCGGGCCGACCTCTCCCGGCGCACTGCCGCCTGGAATGACAAGCAGGTTGACGCCCACCACGCCATCATTCCGACCAGCCGATCAGCCTCCAACGGCAAACTGACGGCGGCGGAAGAAAAAATCTACGGTCTGATCAGTCGCTACTACCTGATGCAGTTCAGCGCCGACGCTGTCCACCGGGAAGGCCGTTTGACCGTTACCATTGGCGAACATCGTTTCCGCGCCACGGAAACCGCGGTGCTGACCCCCGGCTGGAAAGCCCTGGAGATCCGTCTCCGGGAAGGTCGGAAGGAGCCGCAGAAAGCACCGCTGCCACGGCTGGAGAAAGACGAGCCGATACTGTGCGATCAAACCAGCATCCGGGAACAGAAAACCCAGCCGCCCCAGCACTTCACGGACGCCACGCTGCTGTCCGCGATGACCAATATCGCCCGCTTTGTCACCGATGCAGAGTTGCGCAAGACCCTGCGTGAAACCGACGGCCTCGGAACGGAGGCGACCCGCGCGGCGATCATCGACACCCTGTTCAAGCGCGACTACCTGTACCGCGACAGTCGCCACATCAAAGCCACGGGCAAGGGCAAGGCGCTGATTGGCTCGCTACCGGAAACCGTCAGCAAACCGGATATGACCGCGGTCTGGGAAGCTGCGCTGGAAACGATTCGGCGCGGAGAAGGCGATCCGAGAAAATTCCTGGAGGGCCTGAAAGAGCAGATTCGGGGCTTCGTCAACGCCCCCATGGGCGCACCGGGAGAACCAGGGACAGATCAGCCAGCCTCTCCCCACTGTCCTAAATGCCGCACGCCCATGCGTGAACGGGACGGCAAGTTCGGCCGGTTCTGGGCCTGCACCCGTTTCCCGGATTGCAACGGTACGCGCCCGCTGGAAGACGAGGCGCCTACCGACGGCACCAGCCAGAAACCCGTACCCTGCCCCCACTGTTTCTCGCCACTGGTTCGGCGCAAAGGGAAAAAAGGCTGGTTCTGGGGCTGCAGTAATTTTCCCGCCTGCCGACAAACAGTTGATGACGACAATGGAACACCGGCTATTCGTTTACGCAATACTACATAACGACACTGAAGGCCAGCCGATGTTCTGTGATAATGGCCCGAAAATCAAACAGTCTCAGGAGACGCTTGATGCGCATCGCTCTGCTTGAAGATGAACATGAACAGGCACAGCACATTCAGTCCATTCTCTCAGAGCGCGGGCATCACTGTGACAGCTTCCCCTCCGGCCAGTCTTTTCTGAGCGCGGTACTGCATCGTAGCTACGATCTGCTCATTCTCGATTGGCAGATCCCTGACATGACCGGCATTGACGTGCTTGAAAATGTCCGTGCCCAGTTAAACTGGCCCATACCCGTGGTGTTCCTGACCCAGAGAGACAGCGAGGCGGACATTGTTCGTGCGCTGGATGCCGGCGCGGATGACTACCTTTCCAAGCCTGCCCGTGAAGCTGAGCTGGTAGCCCGCATCAACGCCCTGGCCCGCCGCACCCATCCGGACAATGAGAAAGAAGTGCTTCGGTACGGCCCGTTCGAGATCAATACCCAGCAGCGTTCCATCCTCCTGCATGGTGAACTACTGACCCTCACCGACAAGGACTTTGACCTGACCCTGTTCCTGTTCCAGAACCAGGGACGGCTGCTGACCCGGGAAATGCTGCTGGAACGTGTCTGGGGCCTGACCCGGGACATCAACACCCGCACCGTGGATACCCACATGAGCCGGCTGCGCCGGCGGCTGGGCCTGAATCCGGAGAACGGTTTCCGGATCAAAACCATTTACCAGCGCGGCTACAGGCTTGAAGCCATGACCGCAAGCGCAACCGACGACCCGATCCCGACAACGGACCAGGCCTGATATGACACACCGCGTTGCCCGCTTTTGGTTTCTGCACAAGATTCTTCCCGCACTGGCGATCATGGCACTGGCCATGCCCCTGCAGGCCGAGCTGTCCATCACCCGTGGCTCTCATACACTTGCGGGCCCTGGCCAGCAAACCGCCACCACGCCTGAGTGGCAATACACCCTGCGCCCTGGGGAAAGCTTCAGCGAAGTCGCGAAGGCCCTGCTGTCGAAAACAGTCCGGGCCCAGCGCCTGCTGCAGTACAACAACATCAGCAATGCGGCGGCTCTTGGCGAAGGGGATACCCTGCGCATTCCGCTGGCCTGGCTACAGCGTCAGCCGGACCCAGCCCGGGTTACCTCGGTATCCGGCCAGGTACAGCATATCTCCGGCAATACCGGCAGGAAGCAATCCCTGACCGCTGACACGCTGGTGCGGGTGGGCGATGAAATCCTGTCCGGCTCCGGCAGCGCCACCGTTGAACTGGCCGACGGCTCCCAGGTACGGATCTCACCAGAGTCCCGGCTGATCTTTAACCGTCTGACCCAGTACGGAAAGTCCGGGATGGTGGATACCCGGCTACGACTTGATCACGGAGAGGTGCACACTCAGGTCAAGCCCGTGATTGAGGGCGGCGCACGGTTTGAAATCGAAACCCCATCGGCCGTGGCGGCGGTGCGCGGTACCGTATTTTCCATGCAGTCAGGCCCCGGCACCACCAGCCTTCAGGTCACTGAAGGGAAAGTGAACTTCGGTCCCCCGGGCAAGACCCGGAACATTCCGGCCGGCTACAGTGCAAGTGTTTCTACCGCGGCCAACGGCAGCCTCAGCATTCACCGGCTGCCACCAGCGCCCACGCTGAATCCGCTGCCGCCCCAGATCAACCAATTGCCAACGGAACTAAGCTGGCAACCCAGCGGTGCGCCCGCTCACCGACTCGATATTTTTGAGGCGGAAACCGGACGCTGGGTCGAAAGCCGCAGGATTGATGGCAATCAGTACAACCTCAACCTGCTGGACAACGGCACCTACGAAGTTCACCTGGCCGCGCTGAACAATCGCGGCACGCCTGGTATGCCTGGCGTGCTGGAAGTGGAAATCGACCTGAAAGCCAGTGCGGCCGAGCTGCTGTCACCGGAGGCAGGCGCTACCGTTAACGACGATATGCCGGAGTTCCGCTGGGAGCTGAAAGGCACCAATGAGGTCGCCCGTATCGAGATCGCCGAAGACAACGCCTTCCGCAATCTGGTGGCGACCAGCGAATGGGCGCCGGACAGCCAGGCGCTTCCCTCCAGACCGCTGACGCCCGGCACCTATTACTGGCGCGTGGTCAGTGAGGCTGGCGGCAATTCGGTGGCCACCAGTGAGCCCCGGGAGTTTACCGTCAACGGAACGTTACCCCCGGTGCGGATTATCAGCGTAAACTACGTTGACAGCCAGGTTCGCGTATTCTGGGAGAAGGTCGATACCGCGTCCGATTACCGCCTTCAGCTCTCGGAAGAGCCCGGTTTTTCCAATATCATCAAGGAAGCAACGTTGTCGGAAACCACGGCAGCCTTGCGCCTGATTCCCGGAAGGCGGTATTTTGTGCGTCTTAAAGCTCTTTCTGACGGCCCGCTGGCAAGCCGCTGGGGACCGGGGAGGGAATTGTATTTGGAATAATCCATCGCACTCTTACATCTGACAGCAGGGCTCATGACACGGGATTGGCTGCCAATAAAAACAACGCCCCTGACCCTGGGCCTGCTATTGTTTGCCATACTGCTACTCCTGCAGGCAACCGCACTACCACAGCGCCTCGACTACTGGCTCTACGACGCCCAGATCACCACCCATCCCGCACCGCTGGACGATGACGTTGTTGTCATTGCCATTGATGAAATCAGCCTCGACCGGCTGGGCCGCTGGCCCTGGTCCCGGGATACCCATGCCCGGCTCATCGAAAAGCTCGACAAGGCCGGAGCCGAGACCATTGTGTTCGACATCCTGTTCCCGGAACCCTCTGGCGAGGACCCGGAACTGGCCGCCGCCATGGAGCAGCATGGCAAGGTGGTGCTGCCGCTTTATCTGTCGCCGCCCTCACGCAATTACCTGATCAGTGAACAGTTGCCTACCAGTGATCTGGCGGCTGCCGCCTCCGCCCTTGGCCACGCCCATGTGGAACTGGACAAAGACGGCCTGGCAAGGGGGCTGTACCTGCTCAACGGTCTTGGCGATCATCTTTGGCCCAGCCTGGCGCTGGCCGCTTCGGAACACCAGGAAGGCGCCTACAAAACCACTGGGGATGATAGCCATCCCGCCTTCATGAACGTGCGCCAACATTACCGCGCTATCCCCATGGCCGGCGGCGCTGGCACGCTGCCAACCTATTCCTACGTACAGGTGCTGTCCGCGCCGCCGGCTCCCGGACTGTTTGAAGGCAAAACCGTGTTTGTCGGCGCCACGGCTCCCGGCTTTGGCGACATCCTGCCAACCCCGTTCTCTGGTCTCAATCGCCCCATGCCCGGGGTGGAGTTCCATGCCAACAGTTACTCGGCGCTGGTCAACGGGGATCTGATCAAGCCCCTGCCGACCACTCTGTCCCTGGCCATCGCAGTCAGCACTATTGCGATGCTGGCACTGCTCCTGCCCAGAATGCGCCCGACAAGAACATTATGCCTGTGCATTGCCGTCATAGCCGCACTCATCATCGGGCATATGGGGCTGCTTCTCGGAGCAAGGCTGTGGCTGCCCATTTCCCACGCGGTTCTGATGCCCTTATTTGCCTTCCCGGTCTCCAGCGCCCTGCGACTGGCGATGACCAACCGCTTCCTCAACAGGCAACTGGACGATCTGGCCCGGGGGCCGCAGGTGGCCCTGCCAGAACCCTCACGGCGACACCCCACCCAGTTACTGGAGCATTTCCAGGCGCTGCTGCAACCGCAAGGCTGGTGGCTGTCAGAGGGCAAAGAGGTCCACTCCGCCCGGCAGCTGACGGAAAGCGACATCCCCCCTCTGGAACAGGGACGCTGGATTCACACCGACAACCAGAGCTGGATCAGCCTCCGGCGCAGTGGCAGGGACTACACCCTCGGCCTGTTGCTGCCCAACGACCTCAGCCGGGAAGCCATACAGCGCTATCTGCGCAGACTCACCCTGGACTCGGAAGGCAAGGGCCTGAAGCCGGAGAAACCGAGGGAAAACATATCGGCGCGAATCGAGCGGGTCAGGCTTGCAACGGACCGCATGAACAACATCCAGCAGTTTATCCGCCGCAGCTTCGAGCGGATGCCCGACGGCATCATTGTGACCGACGAACTCGGCGTGATCCGATTCGCCAACGGCCATATTGAGGAGTGGTTCCAGGAGCCCATGCCAAGCCTGAGCGGGCTTCCCCTCGCTCGACTGCTGGAGGGGCATGATCCGCGGGAAACCCCACCCTGGCACGAAACCGTCTCGGAAACCCTCACAATGAGCCAGAGCCGAACTGTCGACCTGCACATCCGGAACAAGGATTTCCTGATCCATTTTGCCCCTTTTGCGCTGCCCGAAAGCCAGCAGAATGGCATCATCGCCAACATTTCAGACATTTCCGAGTTACGGGAACAGCAACGACAACACCGCGAGGCCATCGACTTCATCTCCCACGACGTCAGATCACCCCTGGTTTCACAACTGGCGCTCATCGAACAACTGAAACGCAACCCGGGGCACATTGAACCGGCGCAGCTTGAGCAATTGGGCCGGTTGGCACGCCGCAGCTATCACCTGGCGGAAGAGTTTGTGCAACTGGCGCGGGCCGAGCAGCTCACCGAAACCCGCTTCTACGAATGCGAATTCCTGGCTATCGTCGAGAACGCCCGGGACAGCGTCAGCGAGCAGGCTGCGGAAAAAGGCATCCAGTTAATATTACAGGGAACCGAAGATCTCTGGCTAAGGGGCAATGCCGAGCTCCTGGAGCGGGCCGTAATCAACCTGCTGACCAATGCGGTTCAGTACAGCCCCAGAGGCTCTACAGTCAACATTCAGGTTTTCCTTGCCGGTCACCAGGCGTGCCTGACAGTGAGCGATGAGGGCAGCGGTATCGCCCCGGAAGAGCTGCCACACCTGTTTGACCGGTATCGCCGGCAAAAAAGCAGCGAACTGTCCGGAAATCACGGCACCGGGCTTGGGCTGTCTTTCGTCAATGTGGTGGTGGAAAAGCATCGGGGGGAAATCGCGGTATTCTCGGAAGTCGGGGAAGGCTCGGCATTCACACTCAAATTGCCGGTAGCCAATCCCCTTGAACATTCCTGAGACTTCAAAACGCCGGAATCAGCCCTGGATCTTCTTGCTGACGGGCTGGGAGGGCGCGCTGACAAGCCCTTCAACATCCTCTACCTGAATACTGAAATACCAGGTGCCATTGTCCAGGTTGGTGACCGTGTACTCCATGGTGTCGGCACTGTCGATACGTACCGTTTCGGTCAGGTTGGCGGGGTCCTGCCCATAGCGGATGATGTAACCGCTCAGCTCACCCATGGCAAGAGAGTCGTTATTAACACGGGTCATCGGGGCATTCCAGCTCAAATCAGCGGTTCTGTCCCCATATTCACCGACCACATTAGCGGCGGTACTACCATCTGAACCCTGGGAGTCGTTTTTCACCGAATCACCACCCCCACCGGAAGAGCTGCCCCCACAACCTGTCAGGATAACTCCAATACATAACGCGGCAATCCATGCCTTTGACATTTTAATGACGCGCTTCATAAGCTATTCACACCAATATTTTGTCGAATAAGTGAAATTGTATAAAACGCGTGCAAGTATCAATGCGAAGGGTGTCAACTCCCTAATTACGAAATTGTCAATTTTTCGACAGAATTTGGTAATGACTTGAGGAAAGGCACTGATATTTCGGGCAATTTTTTGCCTGATCAGCGAAAATCTGATGGGCGGGTGGTGGAAAAAAGTATTAGAAAATGTGACAGGGAGTAATCAAAACAACGACAGGAAAGTTACACCTGCTCATACTCCCGAACCAGCTCCTGCAGAAAATAAAGACCGGCGGAACTCAGAAAGCAGCGACCAGCACCGGAACGAAACAGCAGATTGCGTTTATCGAGATAATCCAACGCTTCGGGAAAGCCTTTTTCAAAGCGCGCGGCCCTCAGAATTTCCTGATATTCCTCATCGCCCGCCAATGCGGTGAGGTCTTGCTCGTTCAATCCGGCATCGGGGCGACCGAGGTATTCCAGATCCCGACCGCTGCGCGCGAAATAACGCCCGATCAGCAGCAGTATCACCTGCACCCGGAAGGCGTTTTCGTCGTGCTCCTCACTCTCGTCGTCGCTGCTTTCCTTGAGAAAGAAGAACGCACCGGTTTCATTGAACACCAGCTCGCTGCCGAGATGCTCATAAAAGGTGCGGAAGTGGGCAAGATGGTTGTACAGCAGATTGTATAGCGGATTGGCCCGCAGCTCGGAGCGGTTGCTGTCCCAGACATCACGCACAATCACCCGGCCAGCCTGGAATTCGCGGTAGATAGCGGTGCTTTGAGCAGGCAGGATCTGGTCGAACGTGCTCGAAGCTTGTGTAGTGTCTAAAGATTCGGTGGTTTCCATGGCGTCAGAGAATTCAGGCATGGTGTTGCTCTTCTTGGTTGACGGGCTCATCTGTTTCCAGACGACGCCTGCGGTAGACAAACTGTTCGCTGCCAGATGATTGATCCAGGGTTCGGAAACGGTTGGTGGTGACCACCTGCAGGCCGTTCGGTGGCGAGTTTACCAGCCGGTTCAGAGCCGCCAGCAAATCCGGAAAGCGGTAGCCGGGGATAAAGCCGTCCAGGCGGCCGTGCAGCTCCCGCACCAGATCGGTGGTGGGCCGCAGTTCCAGGGTTTCCAGCCATTGATACAGCTGGTTGATACGCTGAACATCAATGCGTGTGTGGCGACCGCTGCCATCCACTTCCTGCAGAACCGGCACCTCGGCCTTACGGCGAAGATCGCTCAGTCGCAGTTCCAGTTCGCTGAACAGCAACTGGTAGTAGCTGGACGAATTACCGAAGGCGTAGTGTTTCGGGCTCTGCTGGGCCCGCAGGCCCACCAGGAAGCCGGTACTGCGGGCAAAATCCCCGCCTTCCAGCCACTTTCGGCGCAGGCTGAGGGTCTCGGTTTCGCCCTTGAGTTCCTGCAGCTTGCCGTAGAAATGCTCCATGGCATTGTACTGGACCATGCCCTGGCGAGTCTTGCGCAGAAAGTGCTCCACTTCCTGGGCCACCGCCTGAATGGGTTTGTACAGGGCATTCAGGCTGATGGAGGAACGGAACAACTGGTCCGCCAGGCTGTGGTCGCCATGGTTTTCCAACAGCCGGACCATGGCTTCCAGGGTCTCAAACAGGTTGCTGCCATCGGGCAATCGCGTGTCGGGGTTCAGGAACACCAGGGTCGGTTTGATGTGGCGCTCGTAAAGCGTAACGATCTGCTCAAACAGATTCTGGCGGAATTCCAGGTATTTCTCCGGCGCCCGGCTGGCGTCGCCGGACAGGTCTGCAAGCTGGGCGCTGATGGTCTGCATACGCAGGACATTCTGGCGCAACAGGCCGATGAGCTGGCTGACCCGCTCGTTCAGGTCGTCCCGCAGTTCGGTGTAATCCGGGTCGGCGTCGCTGAAGCTGCTGGTTTCCAGCCGATTGCGCACATCCCGCAGGGTAACCAGATGGCCCCGTAGGCGGGCATCGGTCAGTTCCTGGTACAGCGACGCATTACAGGCCCGCATCAGGTTGATCAGGGCATCCTGGAACACCAGCCGACGCTCGCCTTCGGCCTTGATGATGTCGATCACCAGACCGCTGCGGAACAGATTGTCGGTGTTCAACGCCAGACGCACCCTGTCCCGGTCCGCTTTGCCAAGGGCGCTGGTGTAGTCCATCACCTCGGCCACCAGGTCGCTTTCCCGGATATATCGGCTCTCGTTCCGGTCCATCCGTTCGATCATCCTGAACAGGATCTTCGGGTGCTCGAACAGAAGCCGGGTGGTGTCCAGGGTGCTGAAGCGTTTACTCATCCACCGGCTCCAGCAGACTATTCTGGGTCTGATCGCCCCAATGGCTCACGGCTTCACCATTGGTAAAACCCTCGGCGCCACCCCAGAACACCAGGGTGCGCTGCGGGCTGTAGGGGCGTGCCGTGCGCATCTGCCCCACCTCCAGGTGCCGGCCGATCAGATAGATCACCTCCGCGCTGGCACTGTGGGTGGCGGCGGAGAACAGATTGAAGCCCTGCCTGCGCAACCGATCCAGCAGCGATGGCATCTGGCTGATGTCCACGCTTGCCAGCTCGTCCAGCACCATGGGAAACGACAGATGCACGCCCGGATACAACACCCGTTTTAGCAGCCGGTATACCAGTTCCAGATTAATAAGCGCCGTGGTGGAGGTGGACTGGCCCTTCTTATCCAGGTTAGCGGCGTTTTCCTTGCGGGTACGGTAGGAAATACCGGTGATCACCTTGTCCATGGTCAGGTGCTTGCTACCGCCCTGCTCCCCGAAAAAGTCCGCCACAAACACCCGCAAACGATCATAGAACGCGTCCGACTGCAGCTGGTTGCCATAAGGGTCAATGTTGTTGGCTTCTTCCACCAGATTGCGAAATTTCGGATCGGTATGGATATCCACGCGGATTTCCACCAGATCGTTGATGCGCACGCCATCCAGCTCTCGGTTGAGCTGTGCTTCAAAACGGGCAATGTGCTCGTGGTTGGATTTCAGGGCCTGTCGGTAGCTGGCGACTGTCTCGTTATGAATCCCAACCTGCTGCTCCAGCACATTCCAGCGCTCAACCATGCCAGCAAACAGGTCCGACAGACTTTTGAAAGTCTCACGAATAACCGATGACGCCGGACTGTCCTTCTGCAACTCGCCCTCGGCATCTTCATGGATGCCCAGGTAGACGAACTGGCGCAGGTGGTCGAGGATACTGCGACGGCGATCTTCCAGGTCGTCCAGCTGGGTTTGCAGGTCGTCAAAGGCGGCGGCGGAGACCTGTTCAATGGCCAGTGACTGCTCGACCTCCACCACTTTCAGGTGCGGGAAACGGTGTTCCACGGTGCCCACGCTACGGCTAAGGCCCGCCAGTTCCCGCTCCCGTTCTTCGATACGCTCTTTCTCGGTTTTGGCCCTGGCGGCTTTCTGCTGCACGGCATCCTGCTTCTCCTGCTCCAACCGGGCCTGCTCTTCCAGTTTGGCCAGTTGCTCTTCCGCCGCCTGTTTTTCCTCGGTGGCATCCCGCAGGGTGGTGGCCGCCGCCGGGTATCGGCTCAGGGTGTCCAGGTCTTTCTCGATGGCGCGGATTTCCTTTTCCGTGCGCTCGATCAGTCGGGGCCGGTCATGTTCCTGGTTCGCGGTGTCCGCCAGCTCGGACCGTTCCTTTTCCAGGCCGTGAAGTTCGCCTTCAATATACTGGCGCTGTTCGGCGAAGTTGGTCTGCCGGGGCGGCTGGGCCGGGTATTCGGCATCGAACCAGTCAAAGCCTTTATCATTGGGCACAAACAGCCGGGCAAACGCTTCAATGGCCGCCTTGCTATCGGCGTCCAGATCCTGGCCCGGGCTGGCCATGATCAAACGGGGGTCCACCGAGCGCAGCGGCGCGGCGGTGGCTTCGTCCAACTGGTTTTGCAGTTGCCAATGCTGCTTGCTTTCCCGATCTTTCAGGGATTCGAGTTTGCGTTCAAGTTCCTGCTTCTTCTTCTGGATCCGTTCCAGCCGGATCTCCGCCTGAGCGGCACTTTTCAGGGCAGCCAGATGCTCTTTCTTGCCTTCCAGTTCCTCTTTCTGGATGTCCTCGATTTCCTGCAGGGTCATCTCACCGTACTGGGACACCAACAGTTTGCCGTCTTTCTGGTTTTGCTCCGCCTGCTTGATGCGCCGCTCTGCCGAACGGATCTCGCCTTTCAGGCCACTGGCGTCCTGCTCCAGTTTTTTCAGGGTCTGCAGTACATGGCGCAGCGTGTCGTTCTGTTCATTGAACGCATCCACCGCGCCTTTGCGCCTGGCGCCAATGTCCTGCAAGGCATTCGTCACGCCATCCCGGAAAGCTGCAAAATCGTGCTGACTGCGAAGCAGAGTCTGGTACGCCTGATAATCCCGGTATAGCTTTTCAAACCGCGGGCGCTCTTTCTCGATTCGCGTCAGCTGGATTTGTTGCTGCTTTAACTGATCATGCCTATTGAGGAAGTCGTCGATGTTGAAATCGAAGGCATCGTCCGCAAACTTCTTGTCCGCTTCAATGATACTGGCGACCGCATTGGCCATGGCCTGATCGTCCGCCTTCATTTCGAACAACAGCAGGATCAGCGTGCGCAGAGACTGCACCCGACGCTCGTCAGACTCCCCCAGGGGCAATACGGAATAGCGCACCGCATCCGCGTTCATCAGCTCGCTGCTGTAGAGCATGTGCTTGAGCCTGGCCGGGTCGCTCACCAGCCGGGTTTCTTTGGAGAGCTTTTTCAGAGCCTCTGACAGGCGGCTGAACGACAGCTCCGGCACTGCCTGGCCAATGCCGTCCTCATCCTCGCCATTCCAGAACAAAGGCCGCAGCTGGTCGTAGCCTACCGGCACAAAAGCCCGTCCGTAACTGAGCTGGCTGGCGTTGTCCCGGTAGAGAATCTGGCAATGCACACCGGCCGGATTCTCGGCTTCCATAATCAGAAAACTGAACTGGCTGGGAAAGTAATGCTGGTAGCTTTCTTCGTTGGTATAAAAGCTGCCGGCACTGGCATTGCGGAAAGCAAATTTCTTGCGGCTGTTCTTGAAATTGTTCTCCGGTAACAGGAACAGACGCAGGGAATTCAACAGGCTGGACTTGCCCAGGTTGCCCGGACCCAGAATCAGGCCGTGGTTGTCTACCGGAATTTCCACGTAGCAGAAGCCGGCGGAATCCACCAGCACAAGACGGCGGATGCCGAAAGTAAAATTGCTTGGGCTCGCCTGGAGTTCACTCATCCAGAACCATCTCCTGTTCCATGAATTTTCCGGTGGCTCGAAAAGCCTCTGCCAGGGACACAAATCCAAGTGCTTCAGCCAGTGACAGCGCCCTGGTAAACCGCTCAGTGCTGTCCGGCACCTTGCAGAAACGGTCTAGCCAGGGCTGCCAGTCGGTCGGCTGCACGAACCAGGCTTTGTCATTAAGAGAGGCAGCCATCGTCGAGAACATTTGCAGACCACCCGCATCATAATCGAATGCGCAGAATACGTCTTCGTAGCCCCTCAACCAATCAAGAACCGCACCCCGGGTAATCCGGTTGCCACCACCCAACACCACATCACACTCCGCCAACGCCAGACGCTTGCCCAGCGCCTCACTGGCAAATTTCAGCATCTGTCGATATTGATAGAAATTACGCTCGTTCTCCACCACCAGCACAGAGCGTGCGCGGTGAAAACCAATGTCGACGGAATCGTTTCCGATGACCACCACATCTGGCCGGCTGGACGTCAATCCCTGATGGTAAGCCAGAAGAAAGCTGACGTCGGTGCCATGGCGGTGGGAGTTGCCCTTTTTCGCGGCATCCACCCGGCTTGCCGGGGCCTCCGCCGTATTCTGCAACTGCGCGAAAGCAGTTTCATCGAGGACGGTGACAACCCACCGGTTTGTTTGCACCTTTTCCGTCGCAAATATTTCCCGATGCCGGTGGCGAAACTGGTCCGGGAGTTTCTTCAGGAAGGCTTCGTAGTTAATGGGCTGGCCATGGAGGATTTTTTGGAGGTAGTTGTTCAAGGGGACACCAGAATCACTCTGAATATTGTTTTTCGACACATGTTTTGGGGTTAGTGTACCGTTATCAGGCGCCTATTGTACCGGGGCTTGCCCGACCGACGCAGCATCCATCTTCTGGCTTCTTCTGGTTAGTGATTTCGGTCCTATCAAAACCGCGCTCGGTAGTTTTGGGGCAACAACTGCACATGCTGTTCAATCGCCCCAGGCAAGATGAAAAATTTCGGGGCCGTGGTAAATTCGTAAACCCGGTACAGGCGGAATGCGTCTGAGAAGTCATTGGAAAATGCCCGCTCGTTCTCGCTGATGAAAAACGGCAGATACTTGCCAGAGTTGGTCGCCTTAACCTCCAAGAAGCGCTCTTGATCCCTCGAGGCATCAAAAGACCGGATATCGAAACCCAACCCATCACCCCGGTCCTTGCTCGACCACTCAACCTCTGCCGCCAAGTCAGGCCGACCTTGTGCGGTAAGCCTCTGCCGCTCCATACGAAGAACGAATTCCTCGGCGCGCTCCCCCAACTGGCGATTGCGTCGCTCACGCTCTGAGAAGTCGATACGTGTCGCCAAGTAATTGGGCCGGCCCTCGGCGACATGAGGAATGCGCTCTGGCGGTTCTGGATCAAACACCGCATCCCAGGCCCAATCCTGATTTTCGGGTTCATCGACAACCTTATCAGCAACGAGATTTACGTCGTCGACGACCTCCTGATGGCCAGCAAGATAAGACAGAACCACCTGTTTGAGCTGGTGCTGATAGTTGAAAGCGGGCTTATAGCCGGGGATGTATGGGAGCCCCAACTCCAATAACACAGCACTGACGTTCTGGTGTTTGTATTCGATCGATCCCTCGGAGCGGTTATTCAATCGCGGCTGCAGCGCCCTGCGATGCGACGCTTTGCTGTAAGGCGCTCCGACGAGATGTTTCTCCAGCATCGTCACGTAATCATTGACTAAAAACTCGCATTCCAACCAGTCCCAACCACCACGTTCCGGTAGTGGGGATTGTTCCGATCCGAAGGAGACGCCAATGACTGAAAACGCTCGCTGAAATGGCGCTTGAGATCATCGTCAAAATAAAACCGGTTGTTCGTAACTTCGCCCGACTCTACGAGATCCATGACCGCCTGCAACATGGCCACTTTGTGAGGGCTCTTATTAGCACCACCACTGTTCACTCGAAGCGTTGAAAAACGCTTCTCGTAATCAAGCAAACTCACCGGCCACTCCAGTAATCTGCCTTCTCCGGGATGACCCATCGCACGCCACCACGAGGATCTTGCTGGTCGCCGGCATATCTCGGTATCAAATGACAATGCATGTGCATTACCGTCTGCCCCGCCGCAGCTCCACAGTTCATTCCAATATTGTAGCCATCCGGCTGATAACGCTCTTCAAGCCACTGCTTGCCTTGCTCGACCAACTTCATAATGGCTTGTTGTTCAGCCGAGGTAAGGTCAAACCAGTCCGCGGCATGCCGGTTGGGGACAATTAACAAATGACCTTGGGAAACTGGAAAGCCATCCAGGCGGATATGAGCCAACGCATTGGACGGCATTGAACCTTGTTCTGATGCTTCATTGGCGGCGCAAAATGGGCAGTTCTGTTTCATCGGGAACTTCCAGTTACAGATTACGAGGGGGAAGCATGGGGCTGAGGTAGGCTCTGGCCAGCTCAAAGGTTAGCGCTGCCGGTAAATCCGGGGCTGGAATTATGTCCATGGCGGCCTCTCGGTCGAAGGACCATTGGAACGGCCTCTTGTTTTCATCCACCAGCAGCGGGAAGTCTGTACTTAGCTTTTCCAGATCTCTCTGGATGGATCGCATAGTGACTGAGAAGCCGTGGTCTTCGAGCAGTTCTGCCAGTTCAGTGGTGGTGATGGACTTGGGGAAGCGTGGCACCATTCGGAGCATGGTGAGGTAACGGACGGCAGTGTTGGACATAGGTAATCGGCAGCCAAGCAAACATGTAAAAGGAAATGTAGCAACAAACCGTCAATTTACGTCGCAAAACAGGCAAACACAAAAAGAAGGAAATCCGAGTCAACTTAAATCAGAACAGACCCTCGTTCTTACCCGCCACCAGATTCGGTACATGGCCATCGCTCAGCTCAAAACGAGCCGGCCCACGGCAGCGAAAATGCACCCAGGCCGGTTCCCACATCAAAAGTCGGAGAAGCATCATGGCTTTCAAAGTAAGGGTAATTAACGGGCGGAACGGTTCCCAACAACTCCTTGAAGAATCCGCGAGACAAACTGTTGGGGGAACAGCGAGGAAACGGGAACCAGTTTATTCAATCCGGGCAGCGCCACCCGCTGCTTTTTCTCAATGGCCCGAATTCCGCACTCGGCAACTTGCGCTGCGTCCATCGCAACTAGGTCGGCGAGAGAGCTGATGGAGCCACGGCTGTGCTGTTCTGACGATAAACCCATGGCATCGTATATCTTGGTGCGGGTTATTCCGGGACACAGCATTCCTACATAGATCCCATGAGGCGCCAGTTCATCGGCCAAGGCATGAGTAAAGGCGATCACATAGTGTTTACTACCGGCGTAGGCCGCCAGTTTCGGGACGGGCACATAACCACCAATGGAGGCGACATTAAGGATGTGCCCCTGCACCCCTGCCTCTATCATCCGCCTGGCAATCACTGCCACCAATTCAGTGACAACCTGAATGTTGAGAGTCAGGGCTTTGCGCACGCTCTTTGTGTCGAGTTCCGTGTGGTTGCCCAACAAGCCAGTACCGGCATTGTTCACCAGCACTTCTACGCTGAATCCCTGGTCATCAAGTTGCTGCATCAACGTTTCAACGGCGTCGTCAGCCGTAAGGTCCATCTGGATGGGAATGAATTCACCAGGGCCATTACCCAATTCTGCCTTCAATGACTCAAGTTCATCCGGGTCCAGGGTCGCGGTTGCAACTCTTGCCCCCATCGCGTGGAGCAAAACGACCATTTCACGCCCGATGCCACTGCCACCGCCGGTTACCAATACCTGCCTTTGATTCCAGTCCATACCTTTCGTTACCTCTCTTCATTGCCTTGATTGGCTGCTTGCTGTCTGAACTGGGAAGGAGTCATCCCGTGGCAGGCCTTGAACCACCTTATAAAAGACTGGCTTTCGGTGTACTGCAGACGATGCGCAATAGCTTCGATGCTCTCATTGCTTTCCAGAAGAAGCTTCCTCGCCATCTCCTCACGTAATTCACCCAACAATGCTCGATAGCTGCCACCCTCATCGTTCAACCGGCGCAGGAGATGACGACTGCTCATACCCAGGGCATCTGCCAACGCAGATCGGGAAGGCTTCCCACGCATCACCATCGTTTTCAGAATTGCGCGGGCATTCCCGAGAAAATCAGGTTCTGTTTGTTTACTTTCGAGGGAACGGGCATGACTCTCCAGGACATCCCGCATTGCACTATTGGAATGCAGCAACGGTGCGTCCAGAGCCGCCAGTGGAAATACCAGCGCATTTGTTGGCTGACCAAAATGCACGGGACAACGAAATACCCGCTCATATTCCCTGAGTTGGTCAGCGATTTCTGGTGCCCTGCGCTGGAGGAGCACGCAATCAAAATCCCAGTGGGTTATGTTTGGCAGGTGCACCCTCACCGTGGCGAGACTACCCAGCATGTAATCCACCGCTTGCGACCGAAACACTGGGTTGGTTGTGGCCAAATTCCAGGCCCAGGCAACTTGTCCGGGCCTGAATTCAAACGAGGTGCTTCCGACACTGCTTACCAGGTGCTCATACCGCATGCACATCTCAATCACTTCGCGAAGCGTTCCACAGGCCCGCACTATATAGCCGGCCACGCCGAAACTTTCGGGCTGGGTGAACTCCGCCAGATGAAGGCCGAGGAGATCATCACCGGTATCCTTAACACCCGCATTGAGTACGTGTTCAAGGTACCGCATTGGTACCATCTGGTTTGGGTCAGTCAGGGTCTCAGGACTCAGCCCGGCCTCCATTAACAGGGCGTTGTAGGATAATCCGAACTGCTCGGCGAGGATCAGAAGATTCCTCAAGAGACCCGCCAGCACTAGCCCCCCGTCGTCGTTGACGCCACCATCCTCGATGTCTGATTGCATGCCGTGACCGCTCTTCCCAATCATTGGAACCCGGATTAGAGTCAGATCCATCAAGCCAATGTTGTGTACATTCCGTGCACAATACTGGACACGCGGGCAAACTGACCATCACATCTTGGGACCACCAATAAACATTTTAGGACATGCTCGGGATCACATCTGTCCAGGCTGAAGGCCAGAGGAACAACCTTCCTATCCCAGCAACGGATCTCGAAGCCACCTTTGGTGCTGCGTCGAAAAGAATTTCTGCCACCCCAAACGCAAAAAAGGCAGACCAGTAAGTACTGATCTGCCTTTCTTTTATGTGGTAGCGGGGAGCAGGCGCGAAAGAGCGCCTGCGGCGGCAGCATCTCTGCGCGAAGCGCAAAAAAGAGTGCCGACTCAAAAAGCCCCCGCTTGAAAGCAATAAGGCCAGCGTAAGCTGGCCTTATTTCAATAGTGGTAGCGGGGGCTGGATTCGAACCAACGACCTTCGGGTTATGAGCCCGACGAGCTACCAGACTGCTCCACCCCGCATCAAACTGGTTGTTTATCGGGGAACCCCCGAATCAACGTGCGCGTATCTTAAGGATTAGCCCCGTACCTGTCAATCGATATTTTCAAACAGATCGCCTGGATAAGTGAGACTCTCCTGCGGTGCCTGCTCAAACATGCCCACCTTATCGATTGCCTCCTGCACGGGCCGGAACGAGCGTCGATGGTGAACAGTGGCGCCGAGGCGATTCAACGCCTCCAGGTGAACCGGTGTGGGATAGCCTTTGTGCCTGGCAAGTTCGTAACCGGGGAACTGTTTGTCCAGTTCGGCCATCTCGCGGTCGCGTACCACCTTTGCGATGATGGATGCCGCGCTGATGGCCTCGACACGGCTATCCCCTTTAACGACCGGCTCAGACGGCCAGCGCCATTTCGGGCAGCGGTTTCCATCAACAAGTACATACTCCGGCTCAACAGCCAGGCCAGCGACCGCCCTTTCCATCGCCACCATGGTGGCCTGGTAGATGTTCAGGCGATCGATCTCATCCGCCTCGGCACGCCCGAGACTCCATGCGGCCGCCTTCTCAACAATTTCTTCGTACAGAGCTTCTCTGCGCTTCTCTGTCAGCTTTTTGGAGTCCGCGAGCCCCGCTATCGGGCGTTCCGGATCCAGGATCACCGCTGCAGTTACAACCGCTCCAATCAATGGCCCCCGCCCGACTTCATCGACACCCGCAAGACGCGAGCCGGAGTAATGACACTGGAACGGGGGTAATGGGGGTTTACTCAAGATGATTGCTCCAGCAGTTCGGAGATGGCGTCCGCCGCTTTTTCATCCGCATTCTGGCGGAGTTGCAGATGCAGCTCAGTGAATGCCTCGGTCAGGCGGGTTCGTTCATCCTCGTTCTCGAGGCGCTCCAGCACTGCGGCTCCCAGAGCCTCGGGGGTGGCGTCGTCCTGAAGCAGCTCCGGCACCAGCGGCTCACGGGCCAACAGATTGGGGAGGGCGACATGGGGCACCTTGACCAGGTGGGATAGCAGCTTGTAACTGAGGTTGCTCAGCCGGTAGCCGACCACCATCGGCTTCTTCAGCAACATGGCTTCGAGGGTCGCGGTGCCCGATGCCAGTAGAACCACATCGGACGCCGCCATCACTTCTCTGGACCGCCCACGGACAATGGTCACCGGCAAGGCAACCTCGAGGGATTCAACCAAGCCCTGAACCTGACGTTCGCGGTCACGGTTGATGCAGGGAATGACCAGTTGGAGATCCGGGCGGGAGGTCTGTATCCAGCGGGCGGCCGCGAGAAACAGACTGCCGAGGCGCTCAACCTCGCCGCCACGACTGCCCGGCAATATCGCCAGGACCGGTTTGTTTTCATCCAGTCCGAGAGAGCGGCGGGCTCCCGCGGTGTCCGGCTCCATCGGAATGCGGTTTGCCAGCGGGTGCCCCACAAAAGCGACCGGCACATCGTGCTCTTCGTAGAATCGGGCTTCGAAGGGAAACAGGGTCAGCATCAGGTTCACGGATTTTGCGATCTTGAAGATGCGCTTCTGCCGCCATGCCCAGACTGAGGGACTGACGTAGTGAACCGTGGGGATGCCTGCATCGCGGCAGCGGCGCTCAACACCGAGGGTAAAATCCGGAGAATCGATACCGATGACCACATCCGGCGGCGTGGTCAGGAAATAGTCCATCAGGCGTGCGCGAATACTGAACAGTTCGCGAATGCGACCAAGGACTTCCACCAACCCCATCACCGACAACCGCTCCATCGGCACCAGGGAGTGAAAACCGGCGGCCTCCATCTCTTCCCCGCCGATACCGACAAAACGGGCCCGGGGGTAACGGGTACGGAGGGCACGGATCAGCCCGGCACCGAGTATGTCCCCCGATGCCTCGCCAGCAACGATGCCAAATGTGATTGGTCGGTCGCTAATGACCCTGGAAGGGGGATGGTCCATCACCTGTCCAGGCCCGACTATCGGATAATGCCGCGGTGTGCACCACGAAGAGAGTCAATAAGCGGACGTATTTCGTCCATATCCGGGTAGGATTTTTCCAGATCTTCAACGGCCTGCTCGGTGGTCAGACCTTGGCGGTAGATAACCTTGTAGGCCCTGCGCAGGGTCAGCAGCACTTCCTTGCTGAACCCACGGCGGCGAAGACCTTCCACGTTCATGCCATGGGGCTGGGCAGACTGACCGCTAGCCATGACATAAGCCGGAATATCCTTGAGTACGATGCTGCCCCCGGCCGCCATGCTATGCGGACCGATGTGACAGAACTGGTGGACCATGGTGCCACCGCCGAGAATAGCCCAGTCGCCAACGGTGACGTGCCCTGCCAGGGTCGCGCAGTTGGCGAGTATGGTGTTGTCACCAACCGTGCAATCGTGGGCCACGTGGACGTATGCCATCAGCAGGTTGCCGCTGCCAATGCGGGTTTCGCCGCGATCCTGAACCGTGCCGCGGTGAATAGTGCAGTTTTCCCGGATCACGTTGTCATCACCGATCACCAGGGTGGTCGGCTCGCCGGCGTATTTCTTGTCCTGACACTCTTCTCCGATACTGGAGAACTGGAAAATGCGGTTGTTCCGGCCAATAACCGTAGGCCCTTTGACCACCACATGGGAGAGGATTTCGGTACCCTCTCCTATTTCCACATCGGGGCCGATGTAGCTCCACGGACCAACGGTTACGTTATCCGCCAGCCTGGCTGATGGGTCTACAATCGCTTGAGGATGGACACCCGACCAGTCATTTGTCGCCATCAAACTTCTCTCTCAGCGGTCAATATGTCGGCCACGCAGACGACTTCACCATCGACCAGTGCCCGGCACTCAAATTTCCAGATTCCGCGCTTGCCAGAGATGAAGGTCGATTCCATGCAGAGTCGGTCTCCTGGCACCACGGGGCGCTTGAAGCGCACCTTACTGGACCCAGCCAGATATTGTACCACGCCATCCGACGGTTTCCGTTCAACCGTCACAAATCCAAGCACCCCCGAAAGCTGCGCCATCGCCTCTATTATCAGCACTCCGGGCATGATCGGCTTGTTCGGAAAATGGCCTGTAAAGAATGGTTCGTTGAAGGAAATGTTCTTATATCCCTTAATGGATTTACCCTTCTCGATTTCAGTAACCCGATCAACCAGCAAAAACGGGTATCTGTGGGGCAAATATTCCCGAATTTCTTCAATATACATCATCTTTAACGGCCTCAGCCTTCTGATTTCTTTTCCAGTTCTTTAAGCCTTCGCGCCATGGCGTCCAGCTGTCGAAAGCGAACTGCGTTTTTGCGCCACTGGCGATTCTTGTCGGCACTGGTGCCGGAAGAATACACCCCCGGCTCCCGGATATCACCGGTAACCAGTGTCATCCCTGTGAGATGCACCTGATCGGCAATCTCAAGGTGTCCGGCCACCCCGGACGCGCCGCCAAACACACAATGACTGCCGATGCGGGTACTGCCTGCGATCCCGACCATGGCCGCCATGGCACTGTGATCGCCGATGCGTACGTTGTGGGCGATCTGGATCAGGTTATCCAGTTTGACGCCGTTGCCAATCACGGTGTCGTCCAGAGCACCGCGATCAATCGTGGTATTGGCGCCAACCTCCACATCGTCACCCAGAACAACCTTGCCGATCTGGGCGATTCGGTGCCAGGCGCCTTTTTCATTGGCAAAACCAAAGCCGTCGGACCCGACCACCGCCCCACTAAGGATATGGCAACGCTGCCCCACGATGATGTCGTGAGCCAGGGTTACCCGGGGGCGTAATACAGTCTGACTTCCGATGCGGCATCGGGCGCCAACAATGGAGCCGGCTCCGATAATCACATGATCTCCGATCTCCGCTTCCGCTTCGATCACCACCTGGGGGCCAATGGCCGCGGTGTCTGAAATCCTTGCAGACGGATCCACAACCGCAGACGGATGAATGCCGGGCTGCTGGCGAGGCGCAGGATCAAACCAGTGACTGAGGCGAGCGTACCCGAGATAGGGATTGTCCAGTAACAGGACATTGGTCGGAGAATCGCCAGCCGCCGCCGGCGACAGGATGACGGCCGAGGCCTGGGTTTCTTTCAGGTATCGACCGTAGGAAGGATTGGCCAGAAAGGATATCTGTCCTGGCGTAGCCGCCTGCAGCGTGGCGACACCATGAATCTGTGTATCCGGATCTCCCCTGAGCTCCGCCCCCAGTTCGGCAGCAATGTCCCCCAGCCGGTAACAACGTTCTGTCATCACTTACTCCACAAGGTAAGACGGCCTGGCGCCGAATGGCACACCAGGCCGGCGCCGGGTCTGATCAGCGGTTCAGCTTGTCCAGCAATTCGTCTGTCAGGTTCATTTCCGGCTTCACGTAGACCACGGCTTCGCTGGGGAGAATCAGGTCCAGATCGTGTTCCTCAAGAAGCTCCTGAACGGCGTTATCGACATTCGGGCGGGCGTTTTCCAGGAAGGACTGTTTACGACTGGCCACGGTGGAATCCAGGCGTTGCTTGAGGAAGTTGAATTCCTTCACTTTTTCCTGAAACTCGGTGGTCAGTTGGCTACGCTCGGATTCGTTCATCATTGCGCCATCTTTTTCCAGGCGGTCCTTCAGTTTTCTCGCTGCTTCCTGGGCCTGGCGCACTTCGGCCTCGTCATCGGCGAAATCCCTCTGGAGGCTTTCACTGAATGTTTTTGCCTCGTTTGAAGAAAACAGGGCCTGACGGAGATCCACAACACCTATACGGGTCTCGGCCGATGCCGGGAAAGACACGGCCAGCGCCAGCAGGGCGGCCATTGCTGCAAATCGAAACATGGTATTTCTCCTCTGTATCTTTCTTTTTCTACATCGTCCACTGATCAGAAGGTCTGTCCCAGTGAGAACTGGAAGATCTGTGTATCGTCACCACTCTTATCGTTCAGCGGCTTGGCCAGACTGAATGCCAGCGGACCGACGGCGGTGATCCACTGGAATCCGACACCCGCTGACACCCGTAATTCGTTCGCAGCAGGCTCAAAATCCCGGTCCGGATCAAACACCTGACCGGCATCCACAAAGAATGCCGAGCGCATGGAACGGCTATCCCCCGCAAACGGAGTCGGGAAGATCAGCTCCAGACTGCCCTCGGTCAGGACGTTACCACCAAACGGGTCCGGGTCTGACAAATCATTGGGGCTGTTTGTCGCCTTCGGCCCGAGGGAATTCGCTTCGAACCCACGGACAGAACCATAGCCGCCGGCATAGAAATGCTCATAAAACGGCATGACGTCACGGCCACTGTAGCCATCACCATACCCCACTTCCGTGCGCGCCCGCACGACCCAGGTCTGGTTTTCGTTCAGAGGCTGGTAGAAGTCGGTCTTATGGGTGAGCTTATAGAAGGTCAGATCACTCCCGGGAACGGCCACATCACCGGACAGGGAATGACTGTATCCATCGCTGGGCAGCACGCCACGGTTCAGAGTGCTGCGGCGCCAGGAACCAAACAGGAAGTAGTTGTGGAAATCGTTCCCTTCCTCGGCAATGAAATCCCGCACTTCCTGGGAAGTAAACCTGCCGCTTTTGACCTTGGACAGCGTGTACCCAACCCCGAAGTTCAGGCGGGTAATGCTGTCGGTCGGATACCCGAAGGTAAGCCGGCCACCGTACTCATCCAGCAGGTAGGAGGAAATATCCTGTTCTTCGAAATCCGTTTCCCGGGCAAATATACTGAAGCCACGGCTGACGCCATCGACCGTGTAGTAGGGATCGGAATAGGAGAAATTGGCACTCTTGATGGAATCACTGACGTTGACGCCAAACGAAACCCGCTTGCCACTGCCGAAGAAATTGTTCTCTGAGACATTCGCACCCAGGATCACGCCGGACGCCTGGGAGAAACCAACCGATGCAGAGAGGCTACCCGTAGGCTGTTCAACAACGGAGTAGTTCACATCCACCATGTCATCCGTGCCGGGCACCGGAGTGGTTTCGACGTCTACGGTCTGGAAGAACCCCAGCCGCTCCAGCTTGGTCTTGGAGTATTCGATTCGATCCGTGGAAGCCACGCCGCCTTCCATCTGGGTCATTTCCTGGCGCAGGACTTCGTCCCGGGTAGACACGTTGCCCTCGAAGTTAACCCGGCGGACATAGGCGCGTTTTCCGGGTTCAACGTAGAACGTGACCGAGGCGGTATTGTCATCGCTCGGTTCCGGAACCGCATTAACGTTGGCAAAGGCATAGCCTTCGCGACCCAGGCGCCGCGACAGACGCTCAGACACGGCCGTCATCATCGAGCGGGAGAACACATCCCCTTCCTCGATCGTGATGAGTTCGCGCAACTCTTCCTCATCGACGATCAGTTCGCCCCGAAGCTGGACGTCAGACACTGTGTACTGAGGCCCCTCGTTCAGCGCAATCGCAATGAAGACCTGTTTCTTGTCGGGTGAGATTGATACCTGACTGGACTCCACGTTGAAGTCCAGATAACCGCGGTCCAGGTAGAACGATCTCAGGGTCTCCAGGTCACCGCTGAGCCGCTCCCGCGCATATTTGTCGGCATTGGTGATGGAGTTCCACCAGCTGCTGGTCCGGAGTTCAAACAGATCCAGCAACTCCTCATCATTGAAGTTTTCGTTGCCAATGATATTCATGTGCTGAATGGCCGCCACATCGCCTTCGTTGATATCGAGCTTGATGGCGACCCGGTTGCGGGGTAACTCTTCGGCGGTTGCCTTCACCCGGGCGTTGTAACGGCCCTGACTGATGTAAGAGCGCAGAATCTCAAGCTCAAGGCGTTCCAGCGTGGCACGACGGAATACCTGGCCCTCTTCAAGACCGGCTCCGGACAATGCATCCAGGAGCATATCCGTTTCAATATTCTTGTTGCCGTCGATTTCAATGGAGGTGATGGAAGGCCGTTCCAGGACCGTCAGGATCAGAACGCCACCGTCCCGGCTTGCTTCAATATCCGTGAACAGCCCCGTCCGGAACAGATCCTTGATCGCCCCGGCAAGTTCGGCTTCGTCCACCGGCTCCCCAATGTCGACCGGGAAGGCGGAGAAAACGGTACCTGCGGATACCCGTTGTAATCCCTCTACCTCAATATCGGAAACCGTAAATTCGTCAGCATGCGCTGAACTCATGCCGGTACCGGCAATTGCCAGACCTATGGCTACACCTAGAAGAGAACGTCTCATTCTGTCATTTCGCCTGTTAATGCGCGTAAGGAGCTCGCAATTCTCACAACCGCATCAGGTCGTTGTAAAGAGCAAACACCATTAATGTGAGAATCAATGCCATACCGATTCGTAATCCAAGCGCCTGAGCCTGCTCGGAAAGCGGCTTACGGCGAATCGCCTCGATGGTGTAATAAATGATATGACCACCATCCAGAACCGGTATCGGCAGAAGGTTGAGCACCCCCAGGCTTACGCTCAGGTAAGCCAGGAAGCGGATAAAGTCCTCGAAGCCGGAACTGACACTGGCTTCCGCAACCCGGGCAATCGTAATAGGGCCGCTGAGGTTGGTGGGCGACAGCAGCCCGGTAACCATCTTCTTGATGGCCACCAGCGTCAACCGGGTATCCGCCCAGGTTTCACTGACCGCATTGGGCACGGCCGCAACAGGCCCGAACCGTACGTCCCGCAGCACTTCGTCCGGCCAGCTTACCTGGGCCACACCGGCGCCCACAAAGCCAATTTTTTCGCCGCTTTCCGTGGTTTTCGATTCCGGCCTTACCTGCAAGTCCAGGCGTTCACCCTGACGCTCAACGGTTACCGCCAGGGTTGAGGCCGGTGAGGCGCGGATGATGTCCACCAACTCAAACCAGCCCGCAACGGGCTGCCCTTCCACGGCAACCACGCGATCTCCGGGTTGCAGGCCAGCGGCTTCGGCGGCACCGCCACTGACTATTTCATCCAGTACAGCGGGAATGGCCGGTCGCCAGGGTTCTATGCCGAACGCCCCCAGAGGATCGGGCCTGCTGTCCTGCAAGCGCCAGCCATCGAGGGATGTGGATAGTTCGCCACGACTGCCATTACGACTGACTACCAGAGCAACGCTGCTGTGCTCCCCGGCTCGCTCCAGCAGGCGCATGTTAATATCTCGCCAGGACGTCACCCTGTGACCATCCACCTCGTGGATTTCCATTCCCTCGACCAGACCCATGCGTTCCGCAATACTATCCGGCTTCACGTCGCCTACGATGGGCGCCACGGCGGTAAAGCCGACCACGCTCAACAACCAGTATGCGGCGATGGCGAAGAGAAAATTCGCTATCGGTCCGGCGGCTGCGATCGCAATACGCTTTGACGGCGGCTTGGAGGTGAACGCCTGGTCACGCAGCTCCTCGGGGACGGGCCCTTCCCGCTCATCGAGCATTTTGACGTAGCCACCCAGCGGAATCGCGGCTATCGCAAATTCAGTGCCATGGCGGTCGTACCAGGAAAACATGGGCTTCCCGAAACCGACGGAGAAACGAAGCACCTTGACCCCACAGCGTCTGGCCACCCAGAAATGGCCAAACTCATGAAGGGTCACCAGTATGCCCAGCGTTAAAGCGAGTGCAAGGACGGTTTGAACTATGTGCATAGTGCTCTCGATAGTTGGCGATTATCCCGACGGACCGGCCCGGTAGCGATAACTCAGACCGTCAGCAAGCGTATCTGTTCCCGGGCAAACCCACGGGCTTCAGCATCTTTTGCAAAGATGATATCGAAACTGTCGGCGGAGACCACCTCGGTCGCCGTCAGGGTGCGCTCTATAATAACGGGGATATCGGTAAAGCAAAGGTCGCCCGCCAAAAATGCCGCCACCGCCTCTTCGTTGGCGGCATTCAGCACTGCCGGAGCAGTCCCGCCGGATTGAAAGGCCTCCGCAGCCAGGCGTAGACAGGGAAACCGGATCATGTCCGGACGCTCGAAATGGAACCGACCGATGGCAAACAGGTCCAGCGGCGCTACGCCGGCATCAATGCGTTCAGGCCATGCCAGGCCGTTGGCAATCGGCGTACGCATATCGGGGCTGCCCAGCTGGGCCAGAACCGATCCATCGGCATACTCCACCATCGAATGGATGATACTTTCCGGGTGGACGTGCACTTCAATCCGCGTCGGATCGGTATTGAACAGCCAGCACGCTTCGATCAGCTCCAGCCCCTTATTCATCAGGGTGGCGGAGTCCACGGAGATTTTCCGCCCCATGGACCAGTTGGGGTGGGCGCAGGCCTGTGACGGAGACACGCTCTTCAGCTCGTCTTCGGAATGCTGCCGGAAGGGCCCGCCGGACGCCGTGAGCAGTATACGGGTGATACCGGCGCCATCGGGATCACGAACCCTGTCCGCTGGCATGCACTGGAAGATCGCGTTGTGCTCACTGTCGATTGGCAGCAACTCAGCACCGGACTCGGCCACCGCGTCCATAAACAGCCGGCCGGACATGACCAGGGCTTCCTTGTTGGCCAGCAGGACGCGCTTTCCAGCCCGTACGGCGGAAAGCGTTGGCGGGAGGCCGGCAGCGCCTACAATAGCCGCCATGACCGTATCCACATCATCCGAACAGGCAACCTGGCACAACCCCGACTCTCCGCCGAGAACGGTTGTCGGAAGTTCCGATATGGCATCTGCCAACTGGCTGGCGGCGTCGTTGTCGGCCATGACGGCATAGGCCGGCCGGAACTCACGACACAGAATCACCATATCCTCAACCCGGGTGCTGGCCGTGAGGGCGTGAATCCGGAAGCGGTCCGGGTGGCGACGAATCACATCCAGCGTGCTCCGGCCAATCGACCCGGTGGCTCCAAGGATGGTTACATGGCGCATAATTTCACTCACCAGTGGCCAGCCGTCAGCCAGCCAAGCTGGGTAATAATCAGGGCAAACACAGGAATGGCAGCCGTAAGGCTGTCAATCCGGTCCATAATACCACCATGGCCAGGAAGCAGTTGGCTGCTGTCCTTTATGCCACGAAAACGCTTGAGCATGCTCTCCAGGAGATCTCCCAACACTGAAACCAGCCCCGTCACCAGGCTGGCGATCACCAGCAGCAGCGTCTGGTCCATGGGCGCGGAAGCCAGCTGACTTACGATGACCGCGAATACCGCAACCGCCACCAGGCCGCCCCAGACACCGGCCCAGGATTTTCCGGGGCTGACTCGTGGAGCCAGCTTGGCCTTGCCGAACGCCCGGCCCGCGAAATAGGCGCCGATATCGGCAACCCAGACAACGCAGAAAACAAACAATATGACCAATAAATTGTTGGCAACATCACCGAACTGAAACGATCCGGTGCGCAAATGGTTCAACCCCACCCAGGCCGGAACCAGCACCAGCAGCCCCATCACGGCGCGAACAGGCAACCCGCCCCAGCGCTCGGATCCGGCCGGGTAACTGCGAACCATCAGGAAACAGATAAACCACCAGATAACGGCCAGCCAGAGCACGGCAACAGCGGATACATTGAGCAACCCGTACATCACGGCGGCAGCCACCGCCGCGTAGACCACGCGAGCCAACTGGGAGGTCATGCCCGACATGTTGGCCCATTCCCAGGCACCGATGGTGATAATGGCACCGGTAAACAGGGCAAAGCCGAGCGGTGGCAGAAAGAAGATGCCGCCAATGGCAATCGGGGCAAGGATAAGCGCAGTTATGATTCTGGTTTTTAGCACAATAGAGTTCGCTGTCTTGTCGTTATTTTTCCGGCTGGCGACTGGCAATCTGGTCATCGGTCTGGCCAAACCGCCGCTGCCGACCGGCATAGGCCTTCAGCGCTTCCCTCATTTCGTCCTCAAGGAAGTCGGGCCAGTAAACCGGTGAGAAGTACAGTTCGGCGTACGCCAGGTGCCAGAGCATGAAATTGCTGATGCGCTGCTCGCCCGCCGTGCGGATCATCAGGTCCGGCATGGGCAGGTCGCCAATGGAGAGATGCTGCTGAATCAGGCCATCGGTCACATCCGACGGTTCCAGCCCCCCTGCCCGGACCTTTTCCGCAACCTGCCTGGTTGCCTGCGTGATATCCCAGTGACCGCCATAGTTGGCGGCAATGACCAGGGTCATCAGGGTGTTATTGCGGGTCAACGCTTCCGCCTTTTCCATATGTTCCTGCAACGCAGGACTGAAGGCGGTCCGGTCACCGATGATCCGGAGCCGGATGTTGTTCCGATGAAGCTTTTTGACTTCCCGCTCCAGTGCAAACAGGAACAGGCGCATCAAGGCAGAGACCTCATCTTTGGGGCGCCGCCAGTTCTCGCTTGAGAAGGCAAACAGGGTCAGTACCTCCACCCCCTCGCGGGCGCAGGTCTCCACGACAGCTTTCACCGCATTCACGCCCGCCTTGTGGCCGGCCACCCCCGTCAGCTGGCGCGCTTTCGCCCAGCGGTTATTACCATCCATGATAATGGCCACATGCCGGGGCCGACTGTCAGCCGACACCGGAATCTCTGCGGATACAGTTTCCGTCATGAAGTCCCCTGCTCAGCCAGCGGGTGGACGCTGGCTGATCGTTGTGTCCGAATAAGACCCGACTGAATCAGACAGCCATCAAGTCTTCTTCTTTTCCTTTGAGCATTTTTTCAATGTCGGCGATGTAGCGATCCGTCAGCTTCTGAATCTCTTCCTCGCCCTTACGCTCCTCGTCTTCGTTGATTTCCTTCTCTTTGAGCAGTTCTTTCAACATGGAGTTGGCGTCACGACGAGCGTTACGGATAGAGACCCGACCGTGCTCGGCATCGGCTTTTGCCTGCTTGACCATTTCCTTACGGGTTTCTTCGGTCAGCATCGGCATCGGAACGCGGATGGTGTCGCCGCTGGTGGCAGGGTTCAAACCCAGATCCGACGTCATGATGGCTTTTTCAATCGTCGGCACGAGGTTCTTTTCCCAGGGCGATATCGTCAGTGTACGGTTGTCTTCAACGTTCACGCTCGCAACCTGCTTCAGCGGCGTTTCCTGGCCATAGTAGTTCACCATGACGCTGTCGAGAATGGCAGGATGGGCACGGCCTGTGCGGATTTTGTTGAAGGCTGAGTGGAGAGCATCAACGCTCTTTTTCATTTTCTTCTCAGCTTCGGATTTGATGTCGTTGATCACTAGAGCATCCTCAATTCGTTATTCATGTCAGTCCGTTTTCCGGCCAGTCTGATGCGGGCCGGATCAACCACGTTATTCGATCAGTGTACCTTCTTTTTCGCCGGTCACGATGCGCGTCAGCGCACCCGGGCGATTCATATCGAACACCCGCAGCGGCATACCGTGATCCCGGGCCAGGCAGATCGCTGTCAGGTCCATCACGCCCAGCTTTTTATCCAGCACTTCGTCATAGGTCAGATGGTCGTATTTTTCTGCTGACGAGTCGAGATAGGGGTCCGCCGAATAGACACCATCCACCTTGGTCGCCTTCAGGACCGCATCCGCCTCGATCTCGATACCACGCAGACAGGCAGCGGAGTCAGTGGTAAAGAAGGGGTTACCCGTGCCGGCGCAGAAAATCACCACATCACCGTCTTTCAGGTCGCGCACTGCGCGACGGCGATCATAGTGCTCAACGATGCCGCTCATGGGAATGGCCGACATGACACGGGTACGGATATTCGAGCGCTCAAGCGCGTCGCGCATAGCCAACCCGTTCATCACGGTTGCCAGCATACCCATGTGGTCGCCGGTTACCCGATCCATGCCCGCGGCATTCAGGGCAGCGCCACGGAACAGGTTACCGCCACCGATAACCAGGCCTACCTGAACACCAATACCGATCAGGGCGCCGATTTCCAGTGCCATGCGGTCAAGAACTTTGGGATCAATACCGAAATCGTGCTCGCCCATCAGGGCTTCGCCACTGAGCTTGAGCAGAACACGCTTGTATCTGGGCTGGGTTTTCGATGATGTCGGCATGGTGATCCCCTTTTCGTCTGTTGGCTGCTATCTGGCGCGACAAGCTTCGCAGGCTTGTATCTGACATACTCCTCAATAAAAAGGGGTATCTCAGATACAAGCCCGCCACGAGAGCCAGGTCACCCCAGCCAACGTGGCAGACTCAGGTGGCGCTGCAACCACTGGGGTCGCAGCGCCAAACAGAAGGATCAGGCCTTGCCTGTGCCGGCTGCAGCAGCAACCTCGGCAGCAAAGTCCACTTCTTCCTTCTCAATACCTTCACCGACTTCCAGGCGAACAAAACCAACCAGCTCACCGCCGGCGGACTTGATCAGCTCACCCACGGTCTGGTCAGGGTTCTTGACGAAAGGCTGCTCAACAAGGCTGTTTTCCTTGAGGAACTTCTTGATGCGGCCGCCCATCATCTTCTCGACGATTTCGGCAGGCTTGCCTTCCATATCCGGCTGGGCCTTGATGACGTCTTTTTCTTTCTCGAGTTCATCGGCAGGCATGTCTTCCGGCTTGCCAACCCGCGGGTTAACAGCGGCAGCGTGCATGGCGATGTCACGGGCAACCTCGGAGTCACCAGCGGTCAGGGCCACAACTGATGCGATCTTGTTGTTGCTGTGGACATAGCCGCCCACAACCGGACCTTCGACCTTAACGATGCGACGTACAGTGATGTTCTCGCCAATCTTCTGAACCAGCGCTTCACGCTTGGCTTCCAGATCGCCGTCCATCAGCTTGGCTACGTCGGTTTCACCCTTTTCGAAGGCAACGTCCAGAACGTCGTTGGCGAAGCTGATGAAGTTGTCATCACGGGCAACGAAGTCGGTCTCGGAGTTGACTTCCAGGATGAAGGCAACGGTGTTGTCGTCAGAAATCTTGATCAGAGATACGCCTTCAGCGGCAGTACGGCCGGCCTTTTTGGCGGCTTTCAGGCCGGAAGACTTGCGCAGCTCTTCAATCGCAGTATCAACACTGCCATCAGCTTCGACCAGTGCTTTCTTGCACTCCATCATGCCGAGGCCGGTACGCTCACGCAGCTCTTTAACCATTGCAGCGGTAATTGCAGCCATGTTCAATCCTCTTGTTCCGAATTCGGTGGGAAGGTGTGCCCGGGGTTAATCACGGGCACACCCGACATCTCAAATCTGAAGGGAAAACATTACTCAGCGGCTGGAGCAGCACCTTCAGCATCTTCGCTGACTTCAACAAACTCGTCAGCGCCGGCACCGGCAGACTGGGTCGCATCGATGCAGGTATCGGCAACGGCCTTCACGTAAATCTGGATAGCGCGAATGGCGTCATCGTTGCCCGGGATTACGTAATCAACACCGTCAGGATCGCTGTTGGTATCAACAACACCGATAACAGGAATGCCCAACTTGTTGGCTTCCTTGATGGCGATGCGCTCGTGGTCCACGTCGATTACGAACATGGCATCCGGCAGGCCACCCATGTCCTTGATACCGCCGATAGAACGCTCAAGGCGGTCCATTTCGCGGGTGCGATCAAGGGCTTCTTTCTTGGTCAGCTTGTCGAAAGTACCATCCTGGCTCTGAGCTTCCAGGTCACGGTAGCGACGGATAGACTGACGGATGGTCTTGTAGTTGGTCAGCATGCCACCCAACCAGCGGTGGTTTACGAAAGGCTGACCAGCGCGCTCGGCTTCTTCCTTCACGATTTTCGCTGCGGCACGCTTGGTACCTACGAACAGAACCTTGTTCTTGTTCTCTGCCAGTTGCTGAACGAACTTGAGTGCGTCGTTCATGGCAGGAACAGTCTGTTCCAGGTTGATGATATGAATCTTGTTGCGGGCGCCGAAGATGAACTTCGACATTTTCGGGTTCCAGTAACGGGTCTGGTGACCGAAGTGAGCACCTGCCTTGAGCAGGTCACGCATATTTACCTGAGCCATGATATTTACCTTTTTAGCTTCGGGTTAGTCCTCCACGCGTCCGATTGACCCAACCATGCTCCTTAAAACAGGAGACGGCACCCTGGGACAACGTGTCGACACGTGTGTGAATTTGCCGGATTTGTTTCCAGCGGGCGCGTTTATACCATAAAAACGCACCCTGGTGCCATCTATTTCAGCATGCCGATGACTCTCCGCCAAGGCTTCATATCAATCCTGTTATAGCGGCTATATCACCCCAGCTATTACTTGCCTCCCTTCTATGACGAATAATTCCAAACACACCGCACCAAGCAGACCAGGACAAAAAAGACACAACAGGGAAACCACGAAAGGAGGCAACGGTGTTCAAACTGGCAACCACATTCACACTTGCGGCAGCAGCCCTGGGTACCGCCCAGGCGGCGGAGGTCCGCATCGATCGCACACTCAACGCCCCGATTGAGCAGATCTGGGAGTCATTCAGCACATTCTGCTCTATCCAGAACTGGCAGTCGCTGGTCAACACCTGCGACGTCTACGAGAACCGCCACGGCATTCATCGCACCATCGTCATGAATGACGGCGGCGTGTTTGTAGAGCGGCTCAGCGAGTTCTCGGACAGCCAGCACTCGTACACCTACACCATTGTTGCCGGCCCGCTTGGCCTTAAAAACTACCAGGCAAGCCTGGACTTTGATGCCACGCAAGCCAGACGCACTCACCTCACCTGGCGGGCCAGCTTCGACATCGAGCCGGAACTGGAACAGGAAATGACCGAAACCCTGACCCTCCTGTTCAACAACGGCATCGACGGCATGGAAGACATGCTGAACGAGGCCCGGCGCGGCAACCCTCATCACACACATTCACAGCACCGGTAAACCCGGCGCACTTTGCAAACCAAACCGTAAAGGAGTAACGCAATGATTCTAGTAATTGGAGCCACAGGCAACACCGGCAGCCAGGTCTGCCAGGAACTCAGCGCCCAGGGCATCGCCTACCGCGCCCTGACCCGCAACGCCGACGACGCACGCGGCAAGCTGCCCACTGAGGCTGAGATTGTTGAGGCTGACCTCGGCAATGCCGATCAGGTTCTGAAAGCGCTTCAGGGTGTCACCGGCGTATACCTGGCCACACCGCCAAACGCCGAAATGGTCGACTGGCAGATTGGCGTGATCGACGCGGCCAAACAGGCCGGCGTCAGCAAGGTGGTGAAACTCTCGGGCCTGGGCGCCTCGCCGGACGCCGGACCGCGGCTTCCACGGCTTCACGCTCAAGTCGAGGAGCACCTGCGCACCTCCGGACTGGACTACTGCATCCTGCAACCCAATCTGTTCATGCAGAACCTTCTGGGGCACGGCGACAGCGTCAAGTCCGACGGACTAATCTACGCGCCCGCAGCCAATGGCCAGATCAGCTTTACCGACATCGGCGACATTGCCCGGACCGCGGTGCGTTGCCTCACTGATGACAACCTGAAACAGGAAGTCATCGCCCTTACCGGGCGCAGCGCCGAAACGTTCCACAGCGTTGCCGAGGAGTTGTCCCACCTGACCGGTAAGCAGGTTCAGTACCAACCGGTCTCCTTCTCGGACGCCCGCGCCTCCATGGTTGATGCAGGCTATGGTGAGTGGCTCTCGGATGCGCTGATCGAGTTGTTTGAGCTCTACGCCGACAACCAGGGCAGCTATGTCAGTGATGATTACAAGAAAGTGATGGGGCGCCAACCCACGCAGGTTAACGAATTCCTCAAGCAGCATCAGTCAGCCTTTATGTCGTAACCCACCAGCAGGCCACAATTCGTGGCCTGCTTTATTTCAAGGAGAGAAACGTCATGGATATGAACTACCTGATCGTTGTCGGCGACAAGTTTTCCGGGTTCGCCAGAAATGAAAACATCGTCAAACAATCGCAACTGGACGTCGAACTCAAACAGCGCACCCATCAGCCCACCTCACTGATAGCCGGCCAGGGATTGACCCGGGAAACGATTGAGGAAATCGACCGCCTGATCGCACGATTCCCGCGAACCCAGTGGCTTGAAGCCGAAGGCACCGGACTAGAGACAGCCCCCGAACGCCTGTGCCACAAGAGTCGGGCAGAGAATCGCCTGGTCAGCCTTCCGACCCGCCTGAGTGAGCGGCATATGCAGATGGACCTGCTGGTGCACAATGACAATGAGTTGATGCTCGACCATATAACTGGCCAACACATTCAGGGCATGGTTCTGATAGAAGCCGCGCGGCAAAGCTTCCTGACCGTAACGGAGCAGTTCCACGCCAAGAAGGATCAGCAGTACTATTTTGTCATCAACCGTATGGACACGCGCTTCCACAGTTTCGTGTTCCCTCTGGGCGCTACCATTGACTACCAGATTCATTCGCTCAGAGCCAGCAAGCGGGGCACCATTTCCAGCGCCGCCACCATCAATTTCCATCAATGCAACGACACTCCCGCCACAACCTGCGAGGTTGAATTCACCGCATACCCTGCGGAATTCCTGGCCGGAAAGGAGCAGAACCTGGCCGCTAACATGGTCACACGCTTTGTCAGCGAATTCGCTGAAGAGGGTTCTCAACTGTCAGCTTGATGTGCAATGCCCGCCCTGCCCACCACGCGCTGGACAATTTCTCTTATCCAGCGCTGGGCAGGGTCGCGGTCCAGACGCCTCAACCAGATAAGAAAAAAGGTGTGAACGTGACTCTTCAAAGGCAACTCATGAAGCACCAGTGGATACCGCCTCGCGTAATAACGGGCAAACTGACGGGGAAGTGTGCAAATCAGGTCGCTGTCGGCAACCAGTTGCAGCGCGTTGGTAAAGAACGGCAGGCGCAGCCGAATCCTTCGGTGCATCGACAACTTGGCCAGCTCATCGTCAATCCATCCACTGCGTGCGTCTTCATAGGTGACGAGGATATGCTCGAGCCGGCTGAACGCATCCAGCGTCAGAGGACCGCCTCCGACCAGAGGGTGATGCTCCCGGGCCACGGTCACGTAATCGTCCTGAAACAGCGGTTCATAGCAATACAGCGAACTGCTACTGAAGTGCGACACGATCGCCACATCGATGGCGCTCTTTTCGAGCAGGGACAAGGCATCAAGGTAGTTGGCACTGAGAAAGGAAAGACTCACCCCCGCGCTCTCTCTCATTACTGCCTGAATCAACGGGTTGGCGTGAAGGCTGAGCACCAGGTCATTCACTCCGAGCCGAAAGTTCACATCGGACCGGTTTGGCTGAAACTCCCTGAAACAATCGATTCCCGCATGAAGGCTGTCCAGTGCCTGCTCCACATAACTGGCCATGAGCATGGCCTTGGGCGTCGGCAGCATACGATTCCGATGCCGGGTGAAGAGCGGGTCGTTGAGACTGTCCCGCATCCGGGCCAGGCAGCGGCTGATCGAAGGCTGGCTGGTATCCAGCTGATCAGCGGCAGCAGAAAGGTTTTTGGTCTTGTAGATGGCATCAAACACCATCAACGATTTGATATCCATATCCCTGATATCCATTCGAACAATCCCTTTAAATTTGAGTCCCTGGGCAAAACAGGAGGTTAAAATGAGACAGCAAGACAGCGTGCTGATCGTCGGGGCCGGCCCCGTGGGTATGGCCACGGCGGCGACCCTTGCCAAGCACGGTATTCGCCCAATCATTATTGAACGCAATGCCAGTCCGACGTCGTTGTCGAAAGCCATTGGCATTCACGCTATCACACTGGAACTGATGCAAACACTGGGACTATCAGAGCAATTCGTTGCTCACGGTGTCCCTCACCGATACGCTACTCTGAACGCCGGTTCGCGCGAGATTCTGCGGGTTGATTTCGAGCAGATCCAGTCATCCTACCCTATGGTGCTCGCACTGCCCCAAAGCTCAACCGAAAGATTACTCCGTCAGACACTCAACTGCCATGACATTGAGATTAAATGGAATACCGAACTCACCCAGCTGAAAACGCTGGCCGACGGCAGCTGTGAAGTGGCACTGGTAAACGGTAAGGTCCGGGAAACACGCCAGGTTCAGTGGGTGCTCGCTTGCGACGGTAGCCACAGCACGGTGCGGCGCCTGCAGGACATTCCCTTCCCGGGCGGCGAGTACGAACGGGCGTTCATACTTGGCGACGTCATGATGGACTGGCCGGATGGCAACCCGGAGCAACTACAGTTCTTCCTGTCCCGCCAGGGCTATATTCTGATTGTTCCACTCCCCGAGGGGCGGCACCGGATAATCTGCCAGACAGACGCCGAGTTCATTGCCGGTGATAAGACCGGGGAGCGACGCGCCATCACCCTGGACGATCTGCAGCGCATCGTCGACCGCAATGGCCCCGGCGGCATCAAGGTACACAGCCCTCAATGGCTGACTTCTGCACCGTTTTATCATCGCATGGCCGACAACCCGATTCAGGGCAACATCATTCTGCTGGGCGATGCATTTCACCTGTTCAGTCCGCTGGGCGGCCAGGGGCTGAATACCGGTTTTCAGGATGCGTTCAACCTGGGCTGGAAGCTGGCCTGGCACCTGAAAGGATGGGCGGACCGATCCCTGGTTGAGACCTACGCCACGGAGCGCACCCAGGTGGCCCAGCGTATCCAGCAGGTCACGGCCAAGACCACAAGCTTCATCACCGGCACATCCCTCCCCCTGGATCTGATCCGCCGCTACCTGGTTCCCCTCTACGGCAGCCGGCAGAGCGTGCAAAACTCCCTGCCCTGGCTGTATTCCGGGCTACGTCAGTGCTACACCAACTCTCCGCTGGTTAACCAGCAGCCACTGGGCCAGCTTCAAAGCGGACACCGTTTACCGTACCTGACCCTATCGCAACCAGGCTCAACCCGGGAGCAACCCATCGACCAGCTGATCCACGGTCAGGCGTTCACGCTATTCCTTGTTAACCGTAAGCTGTCATCGGCTGATATTGAGCCAGGCGTAAGAGAACTGGCAAATTTCACCCGACATCTGCCGGTTCTGGGTATCAGCATCAATCACGAGAGTTCCGGTTTCGACACCTACCGGGTGGAGCAGAACGCTCTCAAAGCATGGCTCGGCAAGGAGCGCGGTGGCTGGGTATTGGTACGACCCGACGGCCACGTGGCTACGGTCGCTGCCATAGGTGAGGAGCAACGAATCAGTGGCTACTTGAAGGACTTGCTGCCGGGGCTTATAGATAAACAGCGTACAGAACAGGAGGAAGCCGCATGAAGGCCGCTTTCTTTGACGTCGATGAAACCCTGATCCGCCTCAAATCCATGGTGAGCTTCCAGCAATACTACTTCTCCCAGGCCAGTGCGCAGGGCTGGCTCATGGACGAGCCCTTCAGCACGTTTGAGGCATTCATGGCGCATTTCCGCCAGCTTTCGGAAACCGTGCCCCGGGAAAACCTCAACCGCGCCTATTACCAGTCCTTCGCCGGGCGCCCCGTTGACCGAATAACGAGATGCGGCCAGGAATGGTTCCAGGCTCGCTTGCAGGATACGGCAGTTCCGTTCTGGTACGAGCCCGGAGTCGCGGAACTGCGTCGCTGCCAGCGGTCCGGCTACCGAATCGTGCTGGTCTCAGGCTCATTCAATGAGCTGCTTGCTCCCATCGCCACCGATTTGAAGGTCGACGGCGTCATTGCCACCCACATCGTCCGGGAGGGCAACGTTTTTACCGGTGAGATTACCGGCACACCCTGTATCGGCGAAGGCAAGGCCGCCCGCATTCAGGACTACGCATTGCGTCATCGCATAGACCTTGCCAGGAGCCTGGCCGTGGGAGATCACCAGTCGGACATCCCTATGCTTGAGTCAACGGGATCCGCTTGTTACGTTCCTGGCGACACAGTTCTGGAAAAAGCCGCCGAGGCCTCGGGATGGAGGCCTCTTAGCGCGACATCCAATGGGCAACAGCCCCTGCCAGTTAACCTCTAGGTCATAAACCGGCTACTAAAAAGCCGCAACGTGCTCACGCACGCTGCGGCTCTTGTTTTTTGCCGGACCTCAGGGCAACTGAACAGCCCGCACCTCGCCATCGAACATGTACGGCAGATAGAGCACATCGCCCGCGGCGCCAATGTCCGCCACGCCCGGTGCCAGTTCGGCGGCGACAGTGCCCTGGCCGTCAGCGGTGATCCGGAACAGGCGACCGTTCATCCAGTCGTTGGCCAGCAACTCATCCCCAATCCTGGCCACACCATCCAGGTTACCCAACTGTTCGCCACCAGCCACCTGTGTCAGCGCCTTGTCCTGAAAACCAATACGCAACAGGCTTCCGGCCTCCTCCGTACTGAAGTCGGCGGCAATCGGCGTTCCCCAGCCTGCGACCAAAAGGGAATCTTCATCGGCCAACACGCCGTTGGGATGCATCAGGCGCTCATCCTCAAGCCAAAGGGTCAAGTCCTGGCCGTCGTAGCGGTAGATGGCATTCCCCATCATGTCGGACACGTAGACGTCACCATCGTCGCTGACGGACACATCATTAAGGAACTGGGCCTGGGGCGGGGAAAACTGCTCCAGAACCTCGCCGCTGACCAAGTCGATAATCAGGAAACGATCAATATCGGTGACAAACAGCTGTCCTCCCTGAATCCCCATGCCTTTGGGGGCGTTCAGTCCGTTGACCCAGTGCTTCTCAACAACCTTGCCATCGTTCGACAGTTTGGAGATGTAGCCCTGGGCGTTCTTTTCACCAGGCTGGCCATGGATACTGGATACGTAGAGATGCGCGCCCTCGGCGTCTGATACCACCGATTCCGGCTGGTCGAATCCGGATTGCACCCACATCACTTCGGGATCCCCATGCGCCAGGCCGGGTATCGCCAGTGCCAGGGTTAAAACGGGTAGGGTTTTCTTCATCATATAAGCCTCCATTGCTTTCAAGTGCCTCTGAAACCCTAGCGCCAACCATCCGACCTTGATACCAAAAATATATAAGGTATCTTTATTTGATACCCATCATTCCAAGCCGGTATCAGATCATGTCAAAAGAATTGTTCACCCGCCTGAAGACCGCGCTCAAGGCCCGCGGGTTAACCTATGCCGACATCGCCGAACGGTTAGACGTGTCGGAAATCACCGTCAAGCGCCTGTTTGCAGAGCAGGACTGCAAACTCAGCCGACTCAATGCCATCTGTCGCGCCGCTGGCCTGCAACTGCATGAACTGGTTGAGGCGACAGGGCAAAACCCGGCGCCTCCCAACCAGTTAAGCGGAAAGCAGTCCCGCGCCTTGTCTGCCAATCGCTCGCTGCTTTCAGTATTCCTTTTACTCCTGAACCGGTATGAGCCAGCCCGGATCCAGGCGATCTACCAGCTCACCGATCAAACCCTGTATCAATACCTGCGATCCCTTGAGCAGTTGCAATTGATCCAACTGACCGACAACCGCGACGTGAAGCTGCTGATCGAACCGCCCGTCGACTTCCTGGCCGACAAGAGCCTGGACCAGGAGATTCGCAAGATTAATGCGGACTTCCTTAACTGGGTGTTTAACCACCGCCACCGTACCGGCTACCAGTTTGAATCAGTGACCCGTCATATGAGCCGGGCCAGTGCGGAAGAGATACACCGGGACATTTCTGAACTGAATGACAAAATCAAACACCTGGCCCGGAGGGACCATCTGCTCATGCCTGAAATGGAGCTGACCGGCTACAAACTCTCCTGCGCCTTTGGCCTGACGCCCTTCGACCAGCTTTTTTCTGTTCGGGCGCAGGATGTCCCCGAGCTTGTCCCCTCGGTCCAGCATCCCTAGAATAACGGTTTGGTATTGATTAACAGGAAGCCCAATGCAGGTATCAATCAAAACTCCGGAAGAAATCGAGAAGATGCGCGTAGCAGGCCGTCTGGCCGCTGAAGTTCTTGAAATGATCGGGGAGCACATCAAACCCGGCGTTTCCACCGAAGAACTGGACCGCATCTGTCACGACTATATTGTCAATGTGCAAAAAGCGATTCCGGCCCCTCTGAACTACAAGGGTTTCCCAAAATCTGTTTGCACCTCCGTCAATCACGTTATCTGTCATGGCATCCCCTCAGAGAAAAAGGTGCTGAAGGACGGGGACATCATGAACATTGATGTGACCGTTATAAAAGACGAGTACCACGGTGACACCAGCAAGATGTTTATTGTCGGCAAGCCCAAGCCGGGCACCGAACGGCTGATAAACATTACCCAGGAATGCCTCTATAAAGGCATTGAGCTGGTCAAGCCGGGCACTCGACTGGGCGATATTGGCCATGTGATCCAGCAGCACGCGGAGAAGCACCGCTACTCGGTGGTTCGGGATTATTGCGGACACGGCATTGGCAAGGTCTTCCATGAAGATCCCCAGGTCATGCATTACGGCAAGCCCGGTACCGGCATGGAGCTGCAGGAAGGTATGACCTTTACCATTGAACCGATGATCAATCAGGGCAAGTACCACACAAAACTGTTGCCGGATGGCTGGACCGTGGTCACCAAGGACCACAAACTGTCGGCCCAGTGGGAACACACCCTCCTGGTCACGGCCGACGGTTGCGACGTCCTGACAAAACGTACGGAAGAGTCTTTCTAGGTGGACCGAAGCGAACTCGAAACCCGCATCAGCAACGATGACTCGCCCGTCGTCGCCGCCCGCGAATTATTGCGGGGTCGATACAACGCCGATGCGGAGGCGTTCCGCCAGGGGGCCGATGTCAGGGCCCTGGTCCATTCCCGGGCCGACACGGTGGATACCACCCTGCGGCTGATCTGGAACCGCTATCCATTCTCAACTTCCACCGACATCTCCCTGGTTGCGGTTGGAGGCTATGGTCGCGGCGAGCTCCACCCTCACTCAGACGTCGATTTGCTGATACTGACTCGCAACGGCATCCGCAAGGAGTGGCAGGAGGACCTCGGAGCCTTTATTACCCTGCTCTGGGATCTGAAGCTGGACATCGGCCACAGTGTTCGCAGTATCGAGGAGAGCAAGGCCGCTGCCCGGGAAGACATCACCATCCTCACCAACCTGCTGGAAACCCGCACCATTGCAGGCCCCGACGAGCTCCGGGAAACCCTGAGCGAGCAGGTATATGCCGATGATGTCAGTTCTGATCGTGAGTATTTCATTGCCAAACGGGAAGAGCAGCAGCAACGCCACAAAAAGTACGGTGATACCGAATACAACCTGGAACCCAACGTCAAAGGCTCGCCAGGCGCCCTTCGCGACATCCAGACCATTGGCTGGATCACCAAGCGCCATTTCGGACTGCAGAACATCGCCGACCTGACCCGTTTCAGCATCCTGACCGAGGAGGAGCACCAGATCCTGTTCCAGGGTGAGACTTTCCTCTGGCGCCTGCGGTATGGCCTGCAACTGATCGCCGACCGCAATGAAAACCGCCTGCTGTTCGATCATCAGCGAGCCCTGGCGGAAATGCTGGGCTACCAGGACGAGGGCAAGCGACTGGGCGTCGAATTGATGATGCAGTCGTACTACCGCACCGTGCTGGCCCTGGCGGAGCTCGCCGATGTCATTCTTCAGTACTACGACGAGGCAATTCTTGGCGCCGGCGATGCCGATGACATACAACCCCTGAACAAACGCTTCCAGATTCGCAACCGATATATCGAAGCAGTAAACAATCAGGTTTTCGCCTACGCGCCCTACTCCATCATGGAGATTTTCGTGCTGATGGCGCAGCACCCGGAAATCAAGGGCATACGGGCCACCACCATTCGCTCCCTGCGGGCGCACCGCCACTTGATAGACGATGCCTTCCGCTCGGACCTTGCGGTCACCTCCCTGTTCATGGAGTTACTGAGGACGCCCCACGCGCTGGACCAGACGCTGTCCGCCATGAAGAAATACAACGTGCTGGGCCGCTATCTACCGGAATTCGGTCAGATCATCGGGCAGATGCAGCACGACCTGTTCCATATCTACACCGTGGATGCCCATACCATGAGGGTCATCCGCAATATGGCTCGGCTGACCAGCCCGGAGGCGCGAACAGAGTATCCGCTGGCTTCCCGACTGATTCACCGCCTGCCGAAACTGGAAACCCTGTTTATCTCAGGCCTCTATCACGATATTGCAAAGGGCCGGGGCGGCGACCATTCGGATCTGGGCGCGATTGATGCCGAAGACTTCTGCGCGCGACATCACCTCAGTGAGCGTGACACCCAGTTGGTCTCCTGGCTGGTGGAGAATCACCTGCTAATGTCCATGACTGCACAGCGCAAGGACATTTCCGATCCCGACATCATCCACGCCTTTGCCCAGTCGGTTCCCAGCCAGGCGCATCTGGACTATCTGTACGTGCTCACAGTTTGCGACATCAGCGCCACCAACCCCAAGCTCTGGAATACCTGGCGCGCCTCACTCTTGCGTCAGCTCTACATCGAGACCAAACGAGCACTGCGCCGGGGCTCGGAAACCCCGGTGGATCGTCAGGAGTGGGTGCGGGCAACACAGTCCGAGGCCCGGGAGATTCTCCATGCCCAGAACATGACTGACGAGCAGATCGACAGCATCTGGGACACCCTGGACGAGGACTACTTCCTCCAGGACTCCACCGTGGATATTGCCTGGCAGACCGCGGCCATCATTCGCCACGGCGACAACCCCGATCCACTGGTGCTGATTCGTGATACCCGTGGCGGCCCGACAGACGGCTACTCCCAGATCATCATCTACATGCGGGACCGTGTTGCTCTTTTCGCCGCGACCACGGCTGTGCTGGAACAACTCAACCTCAACATCGTCGACGCACGGATCAGCTCCAGTGAAAGCCCTTACTCCATAAGCTCATACGTGGTACTGGATGAAAAGGGCCAACCCCTGGGCATTGACCCGGCCCGCAAGAGCCGCGTACGCCAACGGCTTATCGAGGAGCTGGACGATCCCGAGGATTACCCCGACATCATCCATCGCCGCACTCCCCGACAGCTCAAGCACTTCGCCTTCCCCACCGAAGTCACCCTGTCCAATGACACCGTCAATCAGCGCACGGTGATTGAAGTTATCACTCCGGACCGGCCCGGGCTGCTGGCACGGGTGGGTCAGGTTCTGCTTGAGCATCGTGTCAGACTGACCAACGCCAAAATCGCCACCCTGGGGGAGCGCGTGGAAGACGCCTTCTTCGTTACCAACGAGCAGGGCGAGCAAATCAGTGACCCTGCCATCTGTCAGGCCCTGCAGGAAGACCTTCGTACAATGCTGGACGACACTCAATGAATCCCAATCTGGACCGATTACACCCTTACCCGTTTGAGAAGCTGACGAAACTGAAAGCTGGCATTTCCGTGCCCGAGCACCTGGCGCCTATTTCGCTGGGAATTGGCGAGCCCAAACACCCGTCACCGGCCTTCGTAAAACAGGTCATTGCTGACAATCTGGACAAGCTCGCCAATTATCCCACGACCAAAGGTACCGACGAACTGCGGCAAGCCATCAGCCAATGGGCAACCCGCCGTTTCGACCTGCAGCCCGGCAGCCTGTCCGCCAGCGACAACATTGTTCCGGTCAACGGCACCCGTGAGGCCATTTTTTCCCTGGTTCAGGCCGTGGTCGATGGCAGTAAACCAGCCACTGTGGTCAGCCCGAACCCGTTTTACCAGGTCTACGAGGGGGCGGCTTTTCTCGCCGGCGCGACGCCCGTCTACCTGCCTTGCGACAGCAGCAACGGCTTCATCCCGGATTTCGACCAGGTACCCGATGACGTCTGGCAGGACTGTCAGGTGCTGTTTCTCTGCTCACCGGGCAATCCCAGTGGCGCCGTGGTACCCCGCGAAACACTGATCAAAGTGATCGAACTGGCGGACCGCCACGACTTCATCGTTGCCTCGGACGAATGCTATTCCGAACTCTACCCGGACGAATCCCAGCCGCCGGAAGGCCTGCTGCAAACCTGCGCGGCGATCGGTCGACACGACTTTTCCCGCTGTGTGGTTTTCCATAGCCTGTCCAAGCGCAGCAACCTGCCCGGACTGCGCTCAGGCTTTGTCGCGGGTGACGCGGAGATCCTGAAAGGCTACCTGAAGTACCGCACCTATCACGGCTGCGCCATGCCCATCCACAATCAGCTGGCCAGCATCGCTGCCTGGCAGGATGAAGATCATGTGCGGGAAAACCGCGCCGCCTACCGTGCGAAGTTCGAAGCCGTGGTGCCCATCCTCCGGGAAGTCATGTCCGTCGATTTTCCGGATGCTGGCTTCTACCTCTGGCCCGAAACGCCGATGGATGACGAGACCTTCGCCAGGGACCTTTCCGCCCAGCAGAACGTTCATGTACTGCCGGGGCGCTATTTGTCCCGCACGGTTGATGGCCACAACCCCGGCGAAAACCGGGTGCGCATGGCGCTGGTCGCGCCATTGGAAGAGTGTGTCGAGGCTGCAAAACGCATCGTAGAATTTGTAAAGGCAAACAAGGCATGAAAATTTACGGCATCAAGAACTGTGATACGGTCAAGAAAGCCCGCAAATGGCTGGACGAACAAGGCGTCCCCTATGATTTTCACGACTTCAAAAAAGACGGACTGGATGACACCCTGCTCTCACGCCTGGAACAGTCTGTAGGCTGGGAAACCCTGCTGAACCGCCGGGGAACCACCTGGCGCAAACTTCCCGAGGACGTTCGTGATACCATTGATGCCCAATCCGCCCATGACGTCATGTTAGAGAACCCTTCCATCATTAAACGACCGGTGGTCGAGCACGAAGGGAACGTCAGCGTCGGCTTCAGTGCCGACGTATGGGCCACCCGTTTTTCCCAAGAATGAACCTGAGACAATAGGAGCAACCACCTGATGAGTTTTGCATTCGGTATCGGTATCGGCACCCAGAACAACCAGGGCGAATGGCTGGAAGTGTTTTATCAGCAGCCGGTGATGACACCCGATAACAGCCTGATAGAGGTGGCGGGCAACTCGCTCGGTTACAAGGGCGGCAATCAGGCACTTCAAGTCACTGGTGACGATCTGAATGCGCTGTCTGAAGCACTGCGTCAGGTGGGGAACACCGATCAGGCGAGCCTGGCTGAAAAGGCCTCAAAGAGCACCCGTCCGGTGGTGGTCACCATCCTGGAAACCGATGACACCGCCTCCAGCACGCCGGAGGTGTACCTGAAGCTGCACCTGATTTCCCACCGCATGGCCAAACCCCATGGCGTGAAACTGGATGGCATCTTTGGCCTGCTGCCCAACCTGGCGTGGACCAACGAAGGCGCGATCGACCTGAACGAACTGTCCGAGCGCCAGCTGAAAGCCCGCCTGGAGGATCGCATCCTCGAAGTGAAATCCGTGGACAAGTTCCCGCAGATGACCGACTACGTGGTTCCCAAGGGTGTACGCATCGCCGACACTGCACGGGTTCGCCTGGGCGCCTATGTGGGCGAAGGTACCACCGTCATGCACGAAGGCTTCATCAACTTCAACGCCGGCACCGAAGGCACCAGCATGATCGAAGGCCGCATTTCTGCTGGCGTCATGGTCGGCCAGGGCTCGGATCTCGGTGGCGGCTGCTCCACCATGGGTACCCTGTCCGGTGGTGGCAACATCATCATTTCCGTGGGCGAGAACTGCCTGATCGGCGCCAACTCCGGCATCGGCATTCCGCTGGGAGACCGCTGCAAAGTGGAAGCCGGCCTGTACATCACCGCCGGTACCAAGGTGGCACTGCTGGATGACAACAACGAGCTGGTGGAAGTGATCAAGGCCCGTGATCTGGCCAACAAGCCTGACCTGTTGTTCCGCCGTAACAGCCAGACCGGCGCAGTAGAGTGCAAGTCCAACAAAACCGCGATCGAGCTGAACGAAGAACTGCATGCAAACAACTAATTCCCCAACGCTCGATCTGGCCATCGACCTGATCCGCCGGCGATCCGTCACACCGGATGACGCCGGCTGCCAGGAACTGATGATGTCCCGCCTGGCCGCGCTCGGCTTTGAGGGCGAATCACTCCGGTTTGGCGAGACCGACAACCTCTGGGCCCGCAAGGGCTCAGAGGGGCCGGTGCTGGCATTCGCCGGTCATACCGATGTGGTCCCCACCGGTCCCGAGAAGAACTGGGCCCACCCACCGTTTGAGCCGGTGATACAGGACGGATACCTGTACGGCCGTGGGGCGGCAGACATGAAAGGCAGCCTGGCTGCGTTCGTGACGGCCTGCGAACGGTTCGTGGCAAACCACCCGGACCATCGCGGTTCCATCGCCCTGCTCATCACCAGCGATGAAGAAGGCCCGGCCCAGGACGGCACCGTCAAGGTGGTGGAAACCCTGGAAGCCAGGAACGAGAAGATCGACTGGTGCCTGATCGGTGAACCGTCCAGTACCCAGGAAGTGGGGGATGTCATCAAGAACGGTCGGCGCGGCTCACTGCACGGCTATCTGACCGTCCACGGTGTTCAGGGCCATGTCGCCTATCCCCATCTGGCAGAGAACCCGGTGCATTCCGTTGCGCCGGCACTGGACGCTCTGGCCCGCGAATTCTGGGATAACGGCAATGACTTTTTCCCGCCCACCACCTTCCAGATCACCAAGGTGGAATCCGGTACCGGCAGTAACATTATCCCCGGTGAATGCCTGGTGCACTTCAATTTCCGCTATTGCACGGAAAACACGGCGGAAAGCCTGGAAGAGCGCGTGGTTGCGGTTCTGGACCGGTTCGGTTTCAAGTATGACCTGCAGTGGCACCTGAGCGGTCGCCCGTTCCTGACGGATCGCGGCGCGCTGGTCTCCGCCAGCCAGAATGCCATTCGCACGGTCACCGGTCGGGAAACGGAACTCTCCACGTCCGGCGGCACCTCCGATGGCCGCTTCATCGCGCCCACTGGCGCGCAGGTGGTTGAGCTTGGCCCGATCAACGCCACCATCCATAAAGTGGACGAGTGCGTGAAAGCCGCTGATCTGGATACCCTGTCGGACATCTACGAACAGGTCCTGATCGAACTGCTGGCGTGAGATCAGTAATGCGGGGGCGGGGTTTCCTCCTCCTCCCGCTTGATGTTCGACGGTGAGACTTCTTTCAACTGCTTGTTCAGAAGCCGTTTGGCTTCCCACAGCTCCCGAATATCCATTTCCTGCCTGGCCACCTGATCACTCAGGGTGTTGATGAGGTCATCCTGAAACGCCAGCCGGGTTTCAAGCTCATCCAGTCGTGCTTCCAGATCGATATGTGCCATTGGTCGTGACTGCTCTCCGCAAACCTTGTGATCGATGTATCTGACTGACCACTTGCTTGGTCAGCGCTCCCCGTTATCTGGTATCATGCCGCTTTTGCCCGCCAAGGCCCGTCTTTATTCGGTCACTTTGGCGGTTATCACCGGCCGGATAGACGATTTTACCCGATATCCGGCTCTTTATCGTTAGCGTTAACAAAGTAATGGAGAAATCTCAGTCAATGCGTAATCCAGCCAAAGCGATCCTTGTTGCTTTCCTGATCGCCATTCCGTCACCGTTTATCCTCGGCTTTCTGTTGGTCAGCTTTACTCCGGAAGTGTTCCAGATTATGTCGAAATCCGGGTCCAGCGAACTGGCAACCAACACCCCGTTCATCCTTGGCAGCGCCCAGGGCATCGCAGCCTACATCATTGCCGTTGTACTTTTTGGCATTGCCGGCTTCCTGACCGTAGCTTTTGCCGCCAGACAAGGCGCCAAACGCTCCCGCCCTGCTCAGTCCCGTCCGTCCGGCCAGAACGATGACGAAGGCGACGACTTTGACGACACCAGCCCGGAAGGCGATGAGGAAGGCACTGTTAAGTGGTTCAACGTGAAGAAAGGTTTTGGCTTCATCGTTCGCGACAGTGGTGACGAAGTATTCGTTCACTTCCGTGCCATTCGTGGCCGTGGCCGTCGCGTGCTGCGCCAGGGCCAGCTTGTTCGTTTCAACGTTGTTGAAGCCGACAAGGGCCTGCAGGCCGATAACGTCTCCATCCTGAGCGACTGATCACGCCGGATGTAGCGAAAAGGGGCAGCCAGACGGCTGCCCCTTTTTTTAGCTCCCTCAGTTCCAGACCACCAGGTGTTCACCCCGGGCATCCAGACGCCACCATTTTTCATCCTCAACCGGTTCACCCTCTTTCCAGTCACCGGGACTGCAGCGAACTTCCGTATCCATGGCATCCCAGGCACTGCGTGCGAACTCCAGATCAGAATTCCAGGGCAACGACGCACCTTCCAGCACCAGGCAGGTATAGCGTTTACCGGAAGCACCCGGATACAGGCTGATGTTGACGGTCACATCTTCGTAGTGAGCCCGGCCCTTGATGGCCTTTGCGTCGACCTGTTGGTCATCCAGTTCAAGTTTATCCAGATGACTGGATAACCACTGTGAAGCCGCCAGAGGCTTCAGGTCACGAATGTATATTTCGAGGTCCTGCACCCGTTGTTTCTCCCCCATCATGATCACAATGGACAACATAGTGAACCGGGCCGGGACGGGCTGCAACCCAACGCTCAAGTTCCTGCTGCAAATCCTCCACCGTCAGGGTGCGCAAGGTGCCAGCCGCCTCCCGCTCATGCCAGGCCACTTCGACGGCCGTTCGCTCAATTTCCAGCTGCGCCAGGCTGGCTTCCAGTTCATCCAGTGGTTCGTGGCGGGCAATCGCCACCAGGCATTGCCGGCGCAATGTGTCCATCTGGCCGGCCAGCGCCACTGCATCCACCGGACCGCGGCTGGCAAACAGGTTCAGCCTGGCCGCAGCCCGCTCCACCCACCGAAGCATGCCGCCGGGAGACCCCACAGCCCGGCTCCGGCACCCGGCCGCAAAGCTCATAACCGGTTCGGAGAGGCGCACATTCCACTGCCTCTCAATGGCTGGCTGATGGGCTGTCAGAATGGATTTTTTCTGGGTATAGCCGGACTCCGCCATGTCGAAAACCTCCATGGAACGGCCGAGCCAGTGCTCAAGCTTCGCGACATCGTCAGAAGATTCCCGGACGGACGGCCCCAGCAATAACAGCGGGCCCTGCCAGGACTGCACCAGCTGTGCCGCAAGGCTGTCCCAGCGACCGGCCAGTATGATGGCATCGGCAGGGGATACGTTATCAAGGATAAGCGCTGGCCAATCCCGCTGGGGCACGTTGCTGCCAGGAACCGCGGGATGATCACTGGCGACCAGTTCCGACTCCCGCCGCAAATCCAGCTCTACATAGCCGTTTTCAAGGCACGGCAACAGTGATTTCAACCAGGAGGATTTACCGGCACCGCGATCCCCCCGGAGCCAGATCAGTGCATCGGGGGAAGCCGCGATGGTCACCGCAACCTCTTCCGCCAGGGACAGCCAGCCAAGGTCACTGACCACAACAGGAATACCATCCGGGCTTTCGCTGCCTTCAGCATCTTCAGCCCAGCCCGACAGCGGCCACTCCCCCACCAGTTCCAGAACCGAGACGTACGCTTTCTCCTGCAGCCGCTCTGCGTTGGAGGCCAGGGTCGACAGCAGAACCGGCCAGTCAAGCCAGGGTGCGTCAGATATTTCGCGGGCGGATGAGAGCCAGTACAGGAGTTGGGATGAGAGGCGACCTTCCCCACCAACTTCCGTGACGATGGGCTGTTCACACTGGACGGTTCTTACCAGCTCGTCGAGGTCGACGCCCCGCGCTCTCAGAAAACCGGACACCACTGGCTCCCCTTCAACCAGCGCCAGAAGAAAATCCTCAACAGTGATCGCAAAACCACCACGGTGGGTAACACTGTCCCGCGCCCGTTGCAGGGCGGTTTGACATAAGGGGCTCAGGCATCCTTGCCAGTCTTCCATTCAGCATCTCCTTTGCTTGAGGCCGCCCATCCCGGGCAGCCAGATTCATAAATCGGCTCAATCAAACGCGGTTATAGGTGTCCTCGAAGCGGACAATGTCATCTTCCCCCAGATAGCTCCCGGTCTGGACTTCGATCAGCTCCAGCGGAATCACACCGGGGTTGGTCAGCCTGTGGGTGACACCCAGAGGAATATAGGTGGACTGGTCTTCAGTCAGCAACAGGGTTTCCTCTCCCCGATTCACCGTGGCGGTGCCCTTGACCACGACCCAGTGCTCTGCCCGGTGATGGTGCTTCTGGAGCGAGAGGGACGCACCGGGATTCACCGTAATCCGCTTGACCTGAAAGCGCTCACCCATGGCAATCCCCTCATAGGTGCCCCAGGGCCGATGCACTTTCTTGTGAAAACGGTGCTCCAGGCGTCCCTGGGCCTTCACCTGCGCCACCAGCTTCTTGACATCCTGAACGCGGTTGCGATCGGCCACCAGAACAACGTCATCGGTTTCCACAATGACATGATCACTGACCCCCAGCGCCGCGATCAGCCGGCCTTCGGAATGAATATAGGAGCCGGAGACATCCTCGGTAATCACATCGCCGCGACACACGTTGCCCTGACTGTCCTGCGGCTGGATTTCCCAGAGTGCAGACCAGGAGCCAACATCCGACCAGCCGGCATCCAGCGGGACAACCACGGCGTCGTCGGTTTTTTCCATCACGGCATAGTCAATGGAATCATCCGGGCAACTCTCGAAGGCTGCCTTACCGACGCGAGTAAAATCCATATCGATCTGTTTTTGCTGCCAGGCTTCGCGACAGGCCTTCAGCATCTCGGGCTTGTGGGTTCCGAGCTCCTGCAGATACCGGTCCGCCCTGAACAGGAACATGCCACTGTTCCAGAAGTAATCGCCTTCGGCTAGGTAGCGCTCGGCTGTTGTCTCGTCCGGCTTCTCAACGAAGGCGGCAACCTCCTGATAACCATTCTTCCGTGCGCCAGCTTTGATGTAACCATAACCGGTGTGCGGTGAGGCAGGAACGACACCAAAAGTCACCAGCTTGCCGGAACGGGCTGCATCGGCGCCTTTCTGCACCGCCTCACGGAACGCCGTAAGATTTTTCAGCACGTGATCGGAGGGCATCACCAACAACAACTCTTCCGGATTGTCCTCGGCGGCGGCCAGGGCTGCCAACGCAATCGCAGGCGCTGTGTTGCGGCCTACCGGCTCAAGAATGATGCCTGCGGTGCGATCAGCCGCCTGGGCATGGAGCTGGGCCGCCACCACAAAACGGTGGTCCTCATTGGTGATCGCCATCACCCGGGCGCGGTTATCCAGCATCAGCCCCCGCTCAATGGTCTCCGCCAGCAGGGAATCATCAGACACTACCGGCAAAAACTGCTTGGGGTACGCTTCACGGGAAAGCGGCCAGAGCCGGGTTCCTGAGCCACCGGAAAGAATCACTGCAAGCATGTGTCATCCTTGGTTGAATGTTTCGCGAATTCTAGCGTAAAGCCGCCTGGTTTCCCATTGCGGCCCCGTCATCTCTACTGACCTGCCGCCCTCACCATGTCCCGGTATTTTCCATGCTGGCCCAGGGCTCCCTGGGCTCCAGCGCTTCACCTTGCTGCAGCAATTCGATGGAAATGCCATCCGGCGAACGCACAAACGCCATGTGTCCATCCCGGGGTGGCCGATTAATGGTGACGCCATTGGCCTGTAGGTGCTCACACAGGGCATAGATATCGTCCACCCGATAGGCAAGATGCCCAAAATTGCGACCGCCGCTGTATTCCTCGGGATCCCAGTTGTACGTCAACTCGATCATCGGTGCCTTGTCCTCCCCTGCGCGGGCTTCGTCTTCAGGCGCAGCCAGGAAGACCAGGGTAAAACGCCCCTTCTCGCTGCTCTTGCGGTTCATTTCCTTCAAACCGAGCAGATCACAGAAAAAATGCAGGGATTCGTCGAGGTTACTGACACGAATCATGGTATGGAGATATTGCATGGTGATTCTCCTGATTAAATTCACTTGAGCGTATGTGCGGTAACGCCTACCCTTCATACGCGGATATAGGGAAGTTATCCGCTGTTGTACATCAACCACAACCCATGAATCCAGGGAAAGGAGCAGACATTATGTCCGACCAACCCATTACTTCCATCATGATTATCGCCTCCACCGCCCGCATGAAGTACGCCGGGTCCGACATGTACGCAGAGATCATGATTCCGGGTGTTGCAGCCACAGAGGCCGCCCTGCCTGGCAATAAGGGCGAGACCAGAGTGTTCACCATCGGTGCCAGTGGCACCAAAAAAGCCAGCGAAATATCCCCGGCGGATATTTCCATCAGCACCGAGCCACCCAACGAAGGCAATGCCTGGCTCCCCTCGGCCCTCTATATTCTCGGCAAAGGGGACTCCAGCGATTACCAGGTGATCTGTGCCATTCCGGAGTGGCCGGAGCAGGTGTGGCTGAGCCAGGATCCGAACGACCACTACCTCCCCGACGCTGTCCCGGGCATAAGCCTGGACCTGGTACTGAAAGCCCTCAACCCGGCCTGACCTCACAGCTGTTCCGTCGTCAGGATTAGCGTATGCTTTGGGGATGACTGCTTCTGCACGATCCCCGATGATCTTCAAAACGCCTGCGGTTCGCCATCTGGCCTGGATGATGGCGGCACCGCAGTTACTATTCGATGAGCGTGTGTTTTGCCCGGCACACTACGCGACTGCCGAAGCCTTTCAGCGGCTACGGGAATGGGATCTGAGTCCGTCAGACGGACCGGAAATACTGTCCGAACAACCCAACCCCAGACTGGGATATCACTTCGAAAGACTGTACGAATGCCTGCTGACCGACCTGCTGGGCTGGACCGTATTGCTGAAGAACCAACAAATACGGCGGGAAAACCGAACCATCGGTGAGCTGGATTTTGTCGTACACAACCCCCACGAACTCCGTACCGAACATCATGAAATTGCGGTGAAATACTACTTGGGTTTTCCATCCGCCAACGGGCAGAACCGCTGGTATGGTCCCAATGCCAGAGACCGGCTGGACCTGAAAACCGACCATATGCTGCACCGCCAGAGCCATCTCACCAGTCAACCGGAAACCATACAGGTACTGAACGACCAGGGCATCAAAGGGCCGGTCACCACACGCATCTTTATGCCCGGCTATCTGTTCTACCCCGGCACTACCCACATTCAGGCGCCAGATACCGTGCCGGAAAACCACCTCCGGGGCCGCTGGATGTATCTGAGTGAGGTACAGCCCGACATCACCAAACACTGGGTTCCGCTGAACAAACCGCATTGGCTTGGGCCCTGGCTGCAGCAGGAAGCGCCTGTCGCGTCCCACGTACAACAGGCGCTGAATACCGTCTCCGCCAACAGGATGCCGCGTCTGTTCGCAGAACTGGAACACTGCGAACAGGACGGTGACTGGCAGGAAACCTCTCGCATATTTGTGGTGCCCGACACCTGGCCGACACCCGGCGCCCTGATTCAGTAACCGGTTTGTGGCAGAATGTTCCTCGCCAACTAAACGACGATGGATACACATCATGGATGATCACAGCCAGTTCCGGCTACTTTCCGAGCGACGATTTCTGCCGTTCTTCCTGACACAGTTCTCCGGGGCGTTTAACGACAACCTGTTCCGCAATGTCCTGTTGCTGCTGATCACCTACACCGCCGGTGGCCTGCTAGGCCTGCCCATTGATGTGGTGGTGAATGTCGCGGCCTTCCTGTTTATCCTGCCCTTTTTCCTGTTTTCCGGCATCGCTGGTCAACTGGCGGACAAGTACGAAAAATCCCGGGTGATTCGCTGGGTAAAACTCGCGGAAATCGCCATCATGGCACTGGCTGCCGCCGGGCTCTGGCACGGCTGGTACGAATCGCTCCTGCTGCTGTTGTTCCTGATGGGGGTGCAATCCACGTTCTTCGGCCCGGTGAAGTACGCCATCCTGCCCCAGGTGCTAAAGGACGATGAACTGGTGGGCGGGAACGCCCTGGTGGAAATGGGAACCTTCGTGGCCATTCTGGTGGGCACGCTGGCTGCGGGCCTGTTAATGGGCAGCAATCAGCCGGAGAAACTCGCCGCCATCGGGGTTGTGGTTCTGGCGGTGTTTGGCTACCTGGCGGCACGACAGGTACCGGTTACCGGAGCAACCAATCCCGGAATGACCATTCACCTTCGCCCCCTCCGGGAAACCTGGAACCTGATGCGCCTGGCCGCGGAAAACCATTCCGTGCTGCTGTGCATCATGGCGATCTCCTGGTTCTGGTTCCTGGGCGCCGCCTATCTCACCCAGTTCCCCAGCTTTGCACAGACCGACCTGATGGGCGACGAGACCGTCGTCACCCTGCTGCTGGCGATTTTCACCATAGGTATTGCACTGGGCTCAGTGGCTTGTGAGCGGCTTTCCGGCCATCGGATCGAACTGGGCATCGTACCCATTGGCTCCCTCGGCATCAGCCTGTTCGGCCTTGACCTCTTCTTCAACATGCCCGCCAACCCGGTGCCGACCGACTGGTGGATGATGATCAGCGACAGCCAGCACCGACAAGTGGCTATTGATCTGCTGGGTATCGGCTTCTTTGGCGGTCTGTTCATCGTGCCACTTTACGCCTTCGTGCAGCGGGAAACCCCAGAGGCCCGGCGGGCCCGCGTGATTGCAGCGCTGAACGTCTTCAACGCCCTGTTCATGGTGGTCAGCGCCATTATGGGCATCCTGATGCTGGGCGTTATCGGGCTCAGTATTCCCGAGTTCTTCCTGGTGCTATCCATCATGAACCTGGTGGTGGCGGGATTTGTGTACCAGCAGGTGCCGGAATTCGCGCTCCGGTTTATCGTATGGGTGCTCTCTCACACCATCTATCGGGTTCGCCACGAAGGCTTGCACCGCATACCTGAGGAAGGCCCGGTGTTACTGGTCTGCAACCACGTCACCTACATGGACGCACTGGTCATCGCTGGTGCAGTAAGGCGGCCAGTCCGGTTCGTGATGGACTACCAGATCTTCAAAACGCCGATACTCGGCGCCATTTTCAGGCTCGCCAAGACCATTCCCATCGGCTCCCGCAACCGGGTGCCGGAGATCTATGACGCCGCTTTCGAGCGCATTGACGAAGAGCTGGACGCAGGAAACGTGGTTTGCATCTTCCCCGAGGGGCGACTGACCTCCGATGGCGAAGTGGCCACCTTCCGCAGTGGAGTCGAAATTATCCTGGAGCGCAGGCCCGTACCTGTTGTGCCCATGGCATTACGCGGCTTGTGGGGGAGCTTCTTCAGCCACTGCGGCGGACCGGCTCTGAGACACTTCCCCAGGCGGTTCTGGTCGCGGATTGAATTGCTGGCAGGAGATCCCTTACCGGCAGAGCAGGCAAGCGCTGAACGACTGGAAGAAACCGTGAAAAATCTGAAGGGAAACAGCCGCTAAACACTGCCTCTGCAACAGAGTTGTAAAGAGCCGGCGCCATGCTACTCTTTGGATAGAACCAATTGACGCTCTCTCTTCACGGTGGTGCCTCGCACGCAGGACGGTATTGTCCAGCCAGCACCGCCATGCCTGGATGGAAAAATGCATTTGCAAGGACTGCTCAGTAGCAACCGGTTCGTGAATCGACTTCGCAACCTGCTTTTGGCTGGGGCGCTACTCTGCACCCTGGCGCCGAACCTGAAAGCCGACGAGCCCGTCCCGGGCGTGCGACTCACCAACGGGCACTGGCCCCCATACATGGAGAACACCCCTCCACATTACGGGGTGATTTCACACATCGTCACTTTGGCCTTTGCCAAACACGATACACCAGTAACCTATGGCTTCTTCCCCTGGTCCCGGGCCCGCATGCTGGCAGCAAAAGGCGTGTGGGACGGCTCGGTAGCCTGGACCTGCCGCCCGGAAATGCTCAAGCAATTCCACTTCAGCGACCCCATCGTGGCTCACAACTATGCCCTGTTCCACCGCACGAGCATGGACTTTGACTGGGACAACGTAAAAGACCTGGAAAGCTATCGTATGGGCCTGACCCAAGACTACAACTACGGTGAAGAATTCGAGGAAGCCGTGGCCGCCGGCACCATCAGTGCGGATGTAACCACCTCGGACCGGGCCAACCTCCGCAAACTGGCCGCTGGACGAATCGACCTGTTCCCCATGGAACCGGCCGTGGGCATGGGAATGCTCAAGAAATTAAACCTGAGCGACAAAATCACCTTCCACACCACCCCGCTGCAGTCGGACTACCTTTACCTGATCCTGTCGCGGCGAGTGCCAGACAGCGAGCGGTATCTGGAGGCATTCAACGAAGGGTTGAACGAGCTGCGGGAGTCCGGCCGGCTTGAAGAGTTGATTACGACCTCGCTGCCGGATTTGCCGGTTCGGTATTTGGTGGTGGAGGATGGGGATAAAGTGCAGTGTGTAGAGTGAGAGTCTCCAGCAGGTTCAGGTGTTCCTTGTGCTGCGCCTCAATAGAATCATAATTCCAGAGGCGCAGCAGGTGTCAATTCGATGGCAATTTAGCGACTACGTCACTTAACCGGTGTGGGATAGTTCACCGATGCAATATCCCCCCAAAAACGGACCACGGCACCACCGCCCTCAAGCCGTTCAAGCGGCTCACCGTTACGATCATGCCAGAAGGGTACCAACGCCCCGCCATCCTGATCGTATGCGACCAGGGGAAGGTGCTTGAGATCGAAGGTCGACTGCACGTTCAGCAGATCCTCCAACAGTTCTTCACTGATCTGCAGTGTGCCTCTGGCAACTTGCTCCAGCTGATACGCATCACCGGACGACGTAACTGGCAGAGCAGCGCGCTCCATCCGATAAGAGGGGGCGTTACTGCTATCAGGCTTTAAATCAAAACGTGGCACATTCCCCCGATACAACGTTCGCTGCCCCACTACCTCACCGCCATTCATCGTTGTCCTGGCAGCGGGGGCAGAGAAGGTCATTTCCTCTGTTCGAGTGCTGTAGTAATGAAATTTGAGACGCTCTATCGGGTCGGCTTCCGTCCCGGTAAATTCAAATATAATCTCGCCGTCTTTTTCATGGGGAGGCATCATCGAGAGGCTCCGCATTAACGCCTCTGCCATAGCTTTCTTCCCGCCGCGTGGATCCATCGAGCCCAGGATTGACTCGAGCGTAGAATGCGTCATCCGCAGGCCAAACTGGGGCACAGGTTCGCCCGCTTTATCAACCGGATACCCCATGATGCGGGGCAGCTCGCCTAACGAAATCCCGCCAGTCTCAGACACACGAATACGCACCGTCCTAGAGTTCCACTCATCAATAGACAGCTTCAGGCCAGCCTCTTTCAACTCCTTCACTGTCTCGTTCTGATCCAGGAAGGCTGAATACATCTGATCTGGCGTGGTCACCGGTACATCGAGTTCGATCACATCGATCAACGCCAACTGGTCATCCGTCAAGTCCTGACGAAGGAAGGGCACCCGGTCAGAGTCAGGCCGCCCCCGGCTACTAGCCGGCTTAAGCAACGTGAAGTCGGGATTCGGCAATATATCTTCCTGTATCGGCTTTCCTTCAGCATCAAACAACCGGACGCTTGCCACAGGATGAAACGTCGCCCGCTGCAGTTCAACGGAACTGAGTTGTGGCTCTAACCCCTTCCCTCGTCCGTATCCGTAATCTACCTGCTCAGGGCCGAACCACAACAACGTCCTCTCCAGCTTAGCGAGGGATTCCTCAGCGGTAGCTGGACCAAAGGGAGGTACGAAGTAGTCGTCAAAGATCGAACTTGATGTATCAACAGGTCGGGCTCGCAATGACATCTGCGCCATGGAAAGCAGCTTCTGGGTGTCCGGATCCTGTTCGACATTGGTCTGCCTGACAGTCAACTGGCTTGTCACCTGAAAGGTTGATCCTTTGTGATTCTGTCCGGCCACGATCTGCACACTGGCCCGCCGGGGCCAGCCGGTGTCACGCTCGAGTTCAAGATAGCCCGCCACTCGATAGGCATTTGCAGTTAAGTCCTCACCTGCCGACTCGGCGTCCGTGTCAGCAGGGCCAAACGTCAGGGTAACCGTTTGCTCATCCAGATGACTCACTTCAAATTGCAGCCCCGTCAAGGTTGAGCCACCCAGTTCCTGGTCCGGTGTCTGCCAGGACAATCCCGACGTCAGCTCTTCATCAGGGACCTGAGCTGGATACCATGAGAAAAGACCGAGGCTCCTGAGCAGGATGGTCTGCAATACCTCTGGCCGGTCTTTGACGCTATCGAGCGAATCGAGTGCGTCCTGGTTCCGGTAGGAAATATCGATGGGCACCGCTTGAGTGCTGACCCGCTCAACCACTCCGGACTGCAGGAAACCCGCCAGCAGCTTCATGTCCGCGCTTTGGCGCTCACCCCGCTCGGTATCCACAAGGGCTCGGCCCCGCGACCTCTCCACCGCCTTGACGGCGCCGGTTTGCAGTTCAACAACGCCATCCCGGACATTCAGGACTTCACTGCGCAGAACGCTGCTCATCCTGGTGGAGGCTCCGCGCCTGCCAGCCTTACCCGGCAAACCAATCTCCGTGGTCTGTTCAATCGAGAAGTAGCGAACATCCCCAACCGGGGGATTGAAGGCAGGGTTATCTACGGCAGGGGTACTTTCAGAAAACACCCAAAAAACGGCAATACCCAGTATAAGAGCGCAGGTCAGCGCACCAATGATTCTCATCGTTAAATTCCTCTCCTTGGATTATTGAATCCCTCCGGATCCTCGTTTCAAATCAGTTTTCAGTCCGCTTTGGGCGGTAGTGTGAGCTCGAATGTACCAGCTATTCCACTCTGTAGCCGAATAGCGAGCTCGACCTGCTGTCGAGTGAGGACTGTAAGGCCTATTAACACAGATTTCTTTACAGGTTTTCAGCAGGGCATATTCATCAGGGTTTCTCTCAGGAATTCAACTCCGGCATCACTTTGAAGGCACCCCCTCGGGGTTTTATCGTTTAACGCTGGTACAGACTTATCTAGCCAATTAATTGCTTTAGTCCCAAAGTGAAAATGTATTACCCTAACCAGGTCTTCGTCCTCGATGATAGAAAGAAGGTGTTTTACCGTTGGACTATCTGAATCAATGTCAGGCATCACGTCAACATAACTTTCCCACTGAGCCTTGTTCATTGGAGAGCCTCCTCGATTCCCTCAAACGCAACTAGATTCGAACCATTGGCTCCTCTTCGGGTGCGAGATGAAAGAGCTCCGTTCTCTCATGGTCAAAGGGCAAGATCTGACCTGTTATTTCTTCTTTCTCATAGCTGATCGGGATAGCTCACTTCTCTCTTAATTGGGGAAAGGAGTAGGGTTTTCCCGCTATCTGTATATACCGATTGTAAATATTTTACATTAATTACTAGTCAACTTTTCAAAGAATCAAGCCATGATTTATAGAAACTCTCCTGCTCTTCAGGGGATGCTATCCGGCTATCATCACATCTATCAAATATATTAACCATATCAGTTCGCCTTGCTGGCTCCCCTACGGTGAGCTGATAAGCCATCACACCACCTCCCATATTTCTGGACATAGCGGAAGGGTATACATCTCGTCTTGCGCCATGACACATTATAAGCGCCCCCTTTTTTTCCAGCTTATTTCTCAAATTTATTAGCGCATCAAAGAGGTCATCTCCATCTGACCTTACGACCACACCTTCTTCGTCATACAAAACCACAGACCATGGAGGCGAATCCGTATAGCTTATATTTGCCGGGGTAATTTTATCTTCGAACTTAATATCAACAGACTTTTCCATAAATTAGTTACGACCATTCAAGTTTATCATAATGTGATATTTCGAAGGGTTGTATAGGTATTGAGGCCAGCTCTCTAGTTGAGCAACGCCCAGCACCAGATCACAATGGACGCCATTAAAATGTTAGAAATAGACAAGAAGAAATCTATTAGCTCGCCCAGCTCTTAGCAAATGAAAACCTATTACCTAGTGATCTTCAATTAAAAATTCATACTAATTCTTCCATGCAATAGTTTTATATGAGCCTTTCACTAATCCAATTTCATGGTAGTACTCAATTAGCTCAGAAGGGCTCCAATCACGTCCCTTTGAAAAAAGGGCTCCCTGTCAGTAAGATCTTCAATTAATTTTATTCTATCTTTATCATCAGTTATGGGCCTACGAAAACAACAACCGTCTTCTGTAAATCCGAGTCTCACCAAGCTTTTCCCAATAGACTCATCCTCGACATGAAGAACTGCTGTATTTCCCGCAATATCCTTAACAATGACCCTATCACTTGGAACTAGCATTAAATCTACTGACCTCTAATATCAGCGCATGCCGTAGTGTGCGCCATTAAAACTAACTGCTCAGCAAGAATTCTTCAAAATCAACAAGAGACACAGTTTTATAGTCCACGAAGTTTACTCTATTCCACGCTTCGCCAACTCCAGCAGCCGACAGAGCATTAACTTTTTCAGGAATATTTGGAAACACCTCAATAAGAGGGTAGTCGTTTCTCATATCAACTACCTTCGCAAAGGTTTTTTCACATTCTTCCGCCCCACATCTGAAAAACTGCATCCATAAATCATGCTTGATTGTTACCGGACTTAGTTTCGCTCCACAGTTCGGACAATAATAACTCATTAGAAACTCCTCACTGGCGCCCAACCACTCCCTGGGATGAACTTCATTATCATGCTGCCTTTAGGCATTTCCCCTCCTCCCGGCACTGTCACTTCAGTTATATGTGGATTAAGTATCCAGAAATCGTCACCACGGACAGCGGTATGCCCTGCACCTTCAAGAAAATGCACATTTGCACCACCGTCCGTTGCTTGTGGTACAGATGTTTCAAGCCCTTTCATCGGAACAACAGTAGCGTAGATATCACCGCCATTGTTAGCAGCCTTTACAACACTTGGAGCCAATCCAGATTCCATCGCCAATTGACTCTTAGAAGTGGCGTTGAATGCTTGGTCAGCCGGTGATAACCAAGCTTTACCTCCTGGCGGGCCTAGAGTCATTTCTTTTAAGCCAGATAAAAATTGATATACATCCTCGTCATACATCGAGATTCCGTAACCCCTCATTTGCTTTGCGGCAAAAGCAGGGTCATAGAGCGCCAGCTGACTACCATTTGAATCCGGCCCATTTTTCGGCTCCGACGCCAACCCCAACGGATCCACCCACCCCGTGGGATTTGGAACATACTGGTAGTTATTCAACCCACCCGCAAGCCCAATCGGGTCCGGGGTCAGGAAACGTCCGGTGTTGGGATTGTAGTACCGGTGGCGGTTGTAGTGCAGGCCGGTTTCCGGGTCGTGGTATTGACCCTGGAAACGGATCGGGTTGTCGATTTCATTGACCAGGGCGCGGACGACATTGCCGTAGGCGCGGTAAGTCACCGACCAGACCAGATCTCCCTGTGCATTGGTGATTTCCTGGGGTGTACCCAAGTGGTCCAGGTGGTAGTAATAAATGATGGCCTGTTCCGGGCCGTAGCCGTCCACCAGTGCCAAGGGCTTGAAGGTGTCTGGCTCGTAGATGTAGGTGCGGTACTGGTCGCCGGTTTCTTCGGCGATCAGGCGGTCGCCCTGCCAGAGGAATTCGGTCCGGGTCAGGCCGTTGGTTTTGGCGATGCGGCGGCCGAAGGCGTCGTATTCGTAGTGCCAGGTGCTGCCGTCCGGTTTGGTGACGCTGATCAGTCTGTGTTCGCAGTCGTAGGTGTAGCGGGTAACCAGTTTGTGGTCTTTGCCACGGCGTTCTTCGGTCAGATTGCCGAATTCGTCGTATTCGTAGTGGCAGTCGCCGTGCATGGTGAGGCGGTTGCCGCGTACATTGGCGGTATTTCCTCTGGCCGGGCTCTGGCTTTGTTCCAGCAGGTTGCCGGCCGGGTCGTGGATCAGCTGTTCGTACAGGTCGCCGCGCACGCCAACCAGCCGGTCCATCGGATCATAGACGTATTCCCGCAGGCCTTTGCGGCTATCCTGGATAGCTTTGAGGTTGCCGTTGGGATCGTACTGGTAATCCCGCTGGGCGGCGATGCCCTTGATGCGGCCCTGATGAATGCGGTGCTGGGTCAGGCGGCCTTCTTCGTCGTAAACGTAGGCGCTCAACAAGTCGCCCTGTTGCCGCTCCATTTCCTCGCCGGTGGCTGCCATACGATGGCGGGTCAGCGGCTGGCCGTTCAGGTCGATGCCAGACAGCAGGCCGGATTTGTCGTGCTGGTAGGCCAGTGCCTGGCCATCGGGCAACACCATACCGCTCAGGCGGTCCATGTCATCGTAGCGATATTGAAGGGTGGCCCAGCCTTGGTGCTCCGTTTTCAACAGCCCAAACTCGTCGTACTTAAAGGCCAGCGGCCAGTGGCCATCGTCCACACCAGTCAGCTTGCCGTCGGCGTTGTAGCCGTACTGGATTTCACGACCGTCTGGCAGCACTTTTTTCAGTAGCTGCCCGAGTTCGTCCCGCTCATAAGCCGTGGTTTGCAGGACATCGCTGGAGGTGCCGTACTCGGCTTTCTCAATCAAATGGCCGTTCAGGTCGTACTGGTAGGCGGTACGATGACCGTCAAAAGCCCTTTCCTGTTTGACCAGGCCATTCGGGTAATAGTCGATGCGGTACTCTTCACCCCGTTCGTTCTCGATATGGGTGAGCAGGAAGCGGTGATGATCATAGCGGTAGCGCAGCTCGCTGCCGTCCGGGTTGATGCGCCGGGTCAGCAGGTGGAGGTTGTTGCCGTATTCGTAACGGGTTTCCCGTCCCTTCTCGTCAACAAAGCGCGTCACCTTGTTGTAGTGGTTGTAGTGATACTGTCGGCGCCGGTTGCCGGAGAGAATCTCCTCGGTCACCCGCCCCAGGCCATCGTACTGGTAACGGGTGATGGCACCCCGGGCGTCTTTCTTGGCCAATAGCTGGCCGAACTCATCGTACCGGTATTGGTAGAAAGCGCCGGTGGGCGTGGTTTCCTCGATCAGTTGGCCGTGGCTGTTCCAGCCCCATTTGTGGGTTCGGCCATCGGGCAGGTTTACCTGGGTCAGCTGTCCCTGCGGGTTGTAGCTGTAGCGGGTTACCCGCCCCTTAGGATCAGTTTCACGTTCAAGGTCGCCCTGGCGGGTGTAATCAAACGCCCAGGTCTGGCCGTTGCGGTGGATTTCCGCGATGCGGCCCTTGCGATAGGTGAACAGAATGGGCTGACCGTCCGGCCCGATTTTGCCCTGGAGGCGGCCATTCTTATCGTACTGATATTCCGTGCGCGCCCCCACGGGATCAACGGTGGCTTGCAGGCGGCCATTATCATCGTATTCGCTGACGTGTTTGGCGCCGTCCGGGTCGATCTTCTCCTGCAGCTGGGCACTACCATCGTAATGCCAGATTTCCTTGCTGCCGTCGACGTAGCTAACGGTGCAGTTGTGATTGTCGTCGTCCCACTCAAACCGGGTATCGACCTGCGCGCTGTCACCCCATTGGTGAACACAACGCCCCTTGGGCGAAGCTTCGTCCCAGGCCAGATAGAAGCTGTAACCGCCTGCCAGTTGGCGACTGGTCAGCATGTGGTTGTCGTAACCGTAACGCTCGGTGCCACCAACCGCATCTTCAGCGGCGATCAGGTCATCGTTGCTATCGTATTCGTAACGGCGCTCGGTTCGCAGTTGTTGCCACTGATAGCCCGTGTCTGTGAGCTTGCGGCGCAACAGGTTGACGACCTTGAGATAGCTCCCATCAAATTCGAATGCCAGGGCGTCGCCAGCGTCACTGACCAGTCGCTCAAGCTGGCCGTGGAGGTCGTATTCAACCTGGAGCTTGTTGCCATACCTATCCGATATCTTCGCCAGCACGCCATGATCACCCTCACGGCGGAAGTGGTAGCGTGGTGCTTTTTCCCCGGCGCAGGCAACGATGTGCTCACCCTCTTTCCAGGCAGCCATGCCGGTCTGGGAGTTGGTGCCAAAGGGGGCGCTGTCGAGTTCCGGCAAGCGGGTGTTCTTGCCCTCGTGGTCGTGCCAGGTAATGCTGTCGCCATCAAAGCTCAGGCTGTGGTTCAGGCTGTGGCGCCAGCCGTATCCCATATCCAGGCGGCGGTCACTGCTGCCTGAGCGATACACCCGCTTGAATTCGAAGGGCAACGGGCCGCTGAGGCGTGCATCGGTGAGCTCAAGCACCTCTTCACCGGTAACCGTGCTTATCGGGTCCTCCACGTTTGCCGTGGATTCGTTGTCCTGGGTAACCCGGCCCTGATCGGTTTGGGAGGGGGACGGTTCATCTCGAACCGCGGCGGTACTGGCTTCACTGGTTGCACCATGATCACGGCCGCCGGCCTGTAGATTCGCCACCTCATCGTTGTCAGCCATTTCCTGGTACACGGCATTGCGGTTACGTACATCCGTCCCGGGCTGGGTGCTGGACGGATTCAGGCGACTGCCCCCTGCAACCTGGATGGCACGGTGATTGGTGCCAATGTCTTCCATGAAATCCTGGAATTCTCTGGCGAACTGCCCGAGGAATTCACCCAGAATGTTTTTGCTGGCACGCGCACTGTCTGCCACATTCATCGCACTGGCAGCAGCTTTACTGCCAATGCGGGCGCCATATTTGGCTGCCAGGCCAGCACCGCCGGTAATGATCAGCCCGACGACGACATCGAACAGGATCTGCCCTACCAACTCACCAGACACTTCAGCAACCTGTGTCGGTGACAGCAAGCGGAAGTACTGGCGAACGGTGTACATCACAAGAAACAGGAAAATCTCATCATTCGCTACCAGACATGCCTTCAGATAGGCATCGTCGGCTTGTTTCAGGGTTTCCATCTGCTCCTGGAGCTCTTCCGGCAGGTTGCTAAAGTCATAATCCAGCAACCCGCAAATCACGTCATAAATACGACGGATATCGTCCAGCACCGCAGTAAATCCATCCGCGATACCTTCCTGAAGGCGCCCGTAGACGGCCAGCGACTGCTCCGTGGAACTCATTGACAGATAACTGTCCCACTCCTGGCGGGCTCCGTTGTTCCAAGTGGTCTCCAGCAGGGAGCAGCACCGGTCTATGAACCCTTCGTAGGTCGCGTAGAGGGCATCCATATCGGCCTGTGAGACGTCGGGAGACATCACCACCCGGTACTCTTTCCCGGGGGTTACCGGCACTTCCGCTATTCCATTTTCATCCGTGGTGCCACTGTGGATGGTGTCCCAACTATCGAACAGCCACCCTGTGTTCTCCTGGATTTCAAAAGGCGTGGAAGGGATCGGGGTCTTGCTCACGTTCTCGTGGAAATGAGCAATCTTGATCTTGCGCGTTTCCTCGCAGGGAGCCACCGTGGAGGAAACCACTTCGTCTTCACCGACGTCCTCACGGTTGGCCTCGCCATTAACCTCCAGGATCTGCTCATGCCCCATGAAGATTGATGAGAACCAACCCTCACGCCAGTCTTCATAGGAATTGGCAAGGGATTCCCGCAGTTCACGGGTAATGGCGTTGATATCCGGAAGGGCGCCAGAAACCTGATCAGAAGTCTGTTCTGAAGCCTGAAGAGCCGTCCTTGACTCGATCATTGATCCATCCTCACTCAGTATGCGCCCTGCGATGCCTCACGCATCAGGGCTTCATGTATGGTTTGCACGTGTTCCGGGGAGAGTTCCGTCACCACCTCTGCGCTGGTCAGCCGCCGTAAATGGCGCTCAACTTTCTGGCGGGCGATGGGCTCCGGATAGCGGCTTAGGGGAGATTGCTTTTTTTTGCCGAGGGCTGAGACGGTGTTGTCCACCAGTTGCCCCCAACAAAGGACTGCGATTTTTTTCAGGGTTTCCGCCGGCAGCGAAAACCACGGGAATTCCGGCTCCGGTTTTGGACCTGCCGGCGTTCCCGGGTGGTTGATAACCTCACCATCGGGCAACACGACAGATGCAACCGGTCCCATCAACTGGGCGAGGTGAGCCTCATCGACACTGCCGAGGATCGGACCAAAAAATCTGGCATCCCAATAGCGAAAAAACACCTCCTGCCCGTCCGGCAGGATAATCTTGGTCAGGCTGCGGATGTGGCCGAACACCTCTTCCAGCGAGGCGTCACTCACCAGTCCCCAGCCCCAATCGGTACTGTCGGTTTCGTCAATCCAGTTCAGGAACGCACTTGTGTCCATCACCTGCGCAAGAAACGGCATCACTTCCTGCCAACTGGCATATTGCGTGCCCTGGAACAGCGGGCGGGCTGTCAGCCCATCGGTCGCGTAGAAGTGGCGCACGGGTTTAGCTGCACTGGTACCGCTGAGCACAAGATAAACAGAACCTTTGTGGTCACGCTGTTCACAGAGGCTGTGAAGTTGGGTACGAAAATCCGACGGTTCAGACACTGCACACCCCATCACGACATTTAACACACTCTTCACAGAATGGTGTATCGGACATCAGGTTCTTAAACTGCGGCGCCGTAAGTGGCACCTCTGGCAGCATGGCTGGTTCAATAACCTGTTGCACCAGTCCCTCGAGGTCCTGCGGCATTCCCGGCATCACCACACCCTGCCCCGACCCACTACCCGGCGCACCACCGGAATTGATCTTGATGCCAGCACCCGCCAGCGTCACACCACTCGGATCCAGCTTCAGCAGACTGCCACCGGCGGATATAGTGAGTTCCGCACCCGCGTCCAGCACCACTTTGGCGCCGGCCTTATGGTGAACTTCGGTGCCGGCTTCGCTGAGGGTGCCCTTGCCGGATTTCTGGTGGAAGGTGCCGCCGATGTTCTGGCTGCAGTCGCCGCCGATGGCCTGGCGCTTTTCGCCATCTACGGTGCAGTGATCGTTGCCCTTGATGTGGGTGAAATCGTTATTCTCGACCGTTCGATGGCTGTCGTTCCTGACAACTTCGGTGCGGTTGTTTTCCGTCAGCAGGTCCAGGTCTTTCTGGGCGTGGGCGTAGATCTGTTGCTGGTCGGCTTCGTCCTCAAATCGCAACTCATTGCTGCCTTCGCCCTTGTGGGTCTGGGTTTTGAGGGTGGTTCTTGTCTTGTGCTCCGGCAGCGCATAGGGCGGTGTGTTGGTGGCATGGTAGGTGCGACCGGTAATGATCGGCTGGTCCGGGTCCCCGTCCAGGAAGGAGACGATGACTTCGTTGCCGATTCTTGGCAGTGCCATGAAGCCGTATTGTCCACCGGCCCAGTCCTGGCTGATTCGCAGCCAGGCGCTGCTGTGTTCGTCATTCTTGCTGTATCTGTCCCATGGGAAGCGGACTTTCACTCGGCCGTGTTCGTCGCAGTGGATCTCTTCGCCTTTCGGGCCGGTGACGATGGCGATCTGGGGGCCGTCCATCCGCGGGCGGTGTTGGATCTGTGGGCGCCAGGTGCGGTCCGCCGGGATGGCATTGAAGGCGTTGTGGTAGGTGGTGGCACCACTACCACCCTCTTCTTCCAGGGCCTGGGGCTGCTCGCCGGTATGGCTGATGCTGGTGAACAGCCATTCCCGGTTCAGAGCCTGGTTGTCGTGTTCGGTGAGTTCGACTTTGGCGCCCACGGTAAAGTCGGGGCGGTTGCTCTGGCCGTTGGCGGTGGCAGCGTCGTTTCTCAGGGCATCCAGGCGGCTTTCGGTGAACGGCTGGCCGCTGGCGTCGGCCTTGAAGCGGCCAGGGTAATCGTAGTGCTGGTAGTCTTCCCGGTGCTGGACATCGCCAGCCGCACTGTCGTGCATCAAGGCATAGGCGGGATTCCTGAAGGTGTAGTCCTTCATGGCCACAGAGGCGGCCTTGACCCTTTCCCGGTAACTGAATTGGAAGATGGCGCTCTGGCGGGTACTGCCACCGGCTTTGCCGTTGTATTCGGCGGACTCGAGCCTGGGGGCGTCGCCGTGGTGATCGGCGATGATCAGGGCCGGCTGTTCTTCGCCGTCTACTGAGCCGTGGTGGTAGCGGTAATGCCAGCCTTCCTCAGCGGCCAGCCGCTCCACAAACCCCAGGTCGCTTTCCCGGTGCTGGACGCAGTATTCCCGTTCTTCCGGGCGGCGTTTGAGGTCGAACACGGTATCGACGATGCCCCGCTCTTCCAGCAGGGTGCGCACGATGGCGTCGGTGGTCTGGGTCTGGAAGATGCGGCTGTTGTGCATCAGGCCCAGACGCCACAGCGGGGGCTGGATGATGAGTTCGTAGCGGGTGCGGCGGTGGCCGGAATCACCGCGGGCGAATTCGTTGACCACACCGGTGAAACGTCGCAAGGGCGCGCCGTCCTGCCAGACCACCAGGTCCACGGCCTGTTCCAGTACATCGACTGCCGCTACCGACGGGTCGGTGCTGGCCAGCTCAAGCTTGCCGTAAAACAGCTCGGAAAGGTTCTCGGTCAGCTCAAAGCCGACAACGGAAAAGTGATCAGAGGAAAATCCGCCAATGGTGGCGGTGAACTGCAGTCCGCTTGCCTGGGGCATGTCTTCGGTCCCTGAAGATAAAGTCGTATGTTCATTACTCGTCCTGAGCCTGCCCGATTATAACGATCAGGCCGAGGAATGTAACCCCGGGGATCCCGAGTTGAGAGGTTGACCTCAAACCCATTCTGCTGCACCCTCATCTGGTTTCATTATGCAACCGGAGGAAGTCAGTGAACGACTACAAGAACCATGCAATCGTGCTCAAACAGCGCCCCCAGGGCGAAATCCAGGATGGCGACCTTGTTATGGAAGAGCGCCCTGTTCGGCCACCCAACGAGGGAGAGGTGGTCGCCCAAGTCCTGTGGCTGTCGCTGGATCCTTACATGCGCCCGCGCATGAACGATGCCAAGGGGTACATGGACCCCATTGCCATTGATGAGGTGATCGTGGGTGAAAGCGTCGCGCGGATCGTGGAGTCCAACTCCGACAAGCTCAAGGTCGGCGACCTGGTCACCTGCTACTCCGGCTGGCAGGAATACGTGACCTTCCCGGCGGATGCGCCGATGGTTTACAAGATCAACCAGAAAGACAATGTGCCCCTGCAGACTTATCTGGGCGTAGCGGGTATGCCCGGTCGTACCGGCTACTGCGGCCTGATGTACGTGGGAAAGCCCAAGGCGGGTGAAACCGTGGTGGTGTCTGCCGCTTCCGGCCCTGTTGGCACCGTGGTTGGACAAACCGCCAAAAAAGAAGGCTGTCGCGTTGTCGGTGTGGCCGGCGGGCCGGACAAATGCGGTTTTGTGGTTGAGGAACTGGGTTTCGATGCCTGTGTCGATTACAAGGCAGGGAACCTTGATGAGGATCTGAAAGCTGCCTGCCCTGACGGCATCGATATCTATTTCGAGAACGTTGGCGGCGCGGTGACCCGCGCGGTCGCACCGTTACTGAACCCGGGGGCTCGCGTGCCTATCTGTGGTTATGTGTCGGCTTACAACGCCAGTGACATGGCGTCGGTCGAGACGCCTTTCCACGTCCTGAAAGCATTGGATCCGGTACCAGAGCACCGCTTTTTCCTGGTCACGGAGTGGCAGGACAAGCATCAGGAGATTACTGGAATTCTCGCTGACCGGATTGCCTCCGGTGAGCTGAAGTATCGGGAGACCATTGCCGAAGGGCTGGATAATGCCGTTGGCGCGTTCAAGGGGATGCTGAAAGGGCAGAACTTTGGAAAGCAGCTGGTTCATGTTTCGGACTGACCTGACGTGCCTGTGTCGGGTTACGCTTCGCTAACCCGACCTACTTTTCATCAGGCGCTGACTCTTAACAGCACTTTGCCGGTATTCCTGTTCTCGGCCACGTAGGCCATGGCTTCGGCGGTCTCTTCAATCGGCCAGTCCCGATCAATAATCGGCACAATCTGCTTCGAGCTCAGCAACGGCCAGACATGACGATAAAGGGCCTGCATGACCGCCCCTTTGACCGCCACTGGGCGTGACCGCAGGGTTGACCCAATCAGGCGATGACGTTTCACCAGCATCAGGCCAAGATCCACTTCGGCGGTCCGGCCACCCATCAGGCCAATCAATACGATTCGACCATCTGCGTTCAGGACTTTCTGGTTATCGCCGATGTAACTGCCGCCCACCGGGTCCAGCACCATGTCGATGCCACCCCATTTACGGACCGCATCCACGAACGAGCCGTTCGTTCGGTTCCAGATACCGGTCGCACCAAGCTTCTGACAGGCGGCCAGCTTTTCATCATCTCCGGCGGTGGCAAACACCGGATTCCCAAACGCGGTGGCCAGCTGTATAACCGCCGTACCCAGACCACTGGCGGCTGCGTGGAGCAAGACTTTTTCGCCGGGTTCCAGTCCCGCCTCCCGGTACAGATTCAACCAGGCCGTTGCGAACACCTCAGGCACCGCCGCAGCCTGCCTGAGTGACAGCCCATCCGGAATCGGCAACACCTGCACTGCCGGCACAATCACCTTGGTGGCGTAGCCGCCGCCGGTCAGCAGGGCACAGACTTCGTCCCCCGGACTAAAGCCGGTCACGCCCTCACCAACGTCAGCAATGGTCCCGCTCACTTCCAGCCCCAGGATGTCCGAGGCGCCGGGAGGCGGCGGATAAACGCCGGCCCTCTGCATCAGGTCAGCACGATTGATAGCGGTCCATGCCACGTCAATGCTGACATGGCCTTCTGGCAGTTCCGTGGGAGCGTCGCAGGCCTCCCAGTTCAGAGCATCGCCGACAACCTTGATCGCCTTCATCATATTCGCCCGCTCCGGTGGTTCATTCTTGATTGGTTGAGCATACCGCGTCACCGCCTATGGTGACATACATGGCATTGCGATAGCTGCGTTTCAATTCGGTAAGGCGCCATTCATGTGGAGGCGCCACATCCGGCTTCTTCTCCAGCAGCGACATCAGGGTGTCGGCCGCACAAACGGCTTCCCGCTGCGGATCATCGACCAGGCTGGTATAACGCTGGGAGGCAGGAACATACTCCGGATACGCCAGACGATCCGGCGCCAGGGCCAGGCAGCCAGAGGCCATGGCTTCCAGCATTGATAGCCCCTGAAAATCGTGCAGTGCCGTGGACACCACTACGTCGGCCTCATGCAACAGTTTGTCGTACGCTTCACGACTTTCCATATATCCCCAGCGCACAAGCCGGCTGCCATGGCGGTTCTGTATCTCGTCAAACACCCGGGGCTGGTTCCTGAACTGCTCTCCCACCACGCTGATGCGAAAATCCTGGCCCAGCTCCACCAGCCGGTCAAGCAGCAGTAACAGCCGGTCCGGCGATTTGTCGTACTCCCAGCGGTGATTCCACAACAAATGTGGGCAGGCGACGTTATGGGGAACGGCGCGTTCCCGGAACAGAGAGTCCTCTATCGGCACGGGAATCACGCTGGACTTGTGCCGTATCTGACGAATCACGCCATCGGGCAGGCCGTCAGGCAGCTTGTCGAGAAAGCCATAGGCTTCGTCCAGAAAGCTGTCCCGGTTCCACTCGCTGTTGAACACCACGCGATCCGCCGCAACCGCGCTGTACAGGTTGACCATCTTGGGCTCGGCACTGGAGTGCTGCCTGCCGGAATCCGGGTAGGCAAACTGGTTCTCATGCATGTAGAGCAAAGCCGGGGTACGGGCGAGATGGGGATGGAAGCCGCGAATGGACGCCAGATCCACCATGGAGGTGACCACCAACAGATCCCAGCTCTCCTGAAGGGATGGCTCCTGCAGCCAGGTCAGTGCGTTTCCGCGAATCCGCCAGCGAAAGAAGCGGGGCGGCAAGGCAAGCACGTGCCAGTCGAATGCCGGCTGGCTGGCGACCAGTTGTTCCCGCCAACGTTTGTGGCTGCCGGCATCGTAGGCGGACAGCAAAAGTACTCTTGGTGTTGACGATGGTAGTGGTTGCTCGGGCATGAGCGCATTCTGCCCTACTCCCGGTTCGACAGCCAGACGCTCTGGTAAGGCTTCAGCGTAAGAGAGCCGCTCAGGTCATCCACCCGCAGCCCGGAAATCAGGTCCACCCACTGGTCGGTGCCAATCAGGTTGATATCACTCAAAGCCACTTCCTGGACTTCATCGCTGATATTGTGGATGCAGAAAATGGACTGATCCCGCCGCATGCTCTGGCGCCAGAACCCAAACAACTGCAGCCCGAGATGGAGCGTGAACTGGGTGGCGTTGGGGTGGAACGCCGGCTGCCGGCGACGAATGGCAATCAGGCGTTTCAGCTCTTTGAATACCTCGCTGTGATGACTTCGCGGATTGGCCAGCTCACTTTCAATCGATTCGAGCTTCCACTGACCCCGATTGATGGAACGCAGGCGGCCCGTGTGCTCAGCCCGCTCGTAATCATTTTCGGTGGCCAGCAAACTGTGAATGTAGAAAGCCGGAATGCCCTCCAGCGCCAACATCACCGTATGGGCGCAGATGAAGCGCTGCAATTGCCAGTGATCGGCCCCACCTTTGACCGTGCCCTTGAGCGCATCGTACAACGCAATGTTGATCTCGTAGGGCTGGTCACGACCATCCTCCGTGCGGCGGTATGAGACCTTGCCGCCGAAGGACTCCATGGCATTGATCAGCCCCTGCTTCTCGTCTTCAGTCAGTAGGCCATCGGTGGGACGCAAACCCACACCGTCATGGGAAGCAATGAAATTCAGGTAGGTAGTGCCCATCTGCGCCGGCGGCATGCTCATCAGCCAGGTTTTCAGGTGCCTGCAATTCCCGGTCACCAGGGTATGGATCAGCAGCGGCGGCAGGGAAAAGTTGTAAATCGCGTGTGCTTCATTGGCGTTACCGAAGTACGTCAGGTTTTCCCGGTTGGGCACGTTGGTTTCGGTGATCACCACCGCCTTCGGACTATGATGCTCAATCAGCAGTCTGAGGATCTTGATCAGTTCGTGGGTCTGCTGGAGGTGGATAGAGGGAGTTCCCGGTTCTTTCCACAGGAATGCCACGGCGTCGAGCCGGAACATGACCACGCCGCGCTCCAGGTATTTGCGGATGATTGATACAAATTCGCTCAACACCCGCGGGTTGGCAAAGTTCAGGTCCACCTGATCCTCACTGAACGTGCACCACACGTAGCGTTCGCCGTCCTCCGTCATCACCGGGTTCAGCAGTGGCGATGTCCGAGGGCGCACCACCGCACTCAGATCGTCACTCAGGCTGGCTTCGAAAAAGTAATCCTTGCCCGGGTCCACGCGCTTGCGGAAATTCTCAAACCAACGGCTGCGGGCGGACATGTGGTTGATCACCAGATCCGCCATCAGCTTGAAATCTCCGGCGATACGCTCGATATCATCCCAGTTGCCATGGGATTCGTTCACCGCCAGGTAATCCATCACCGAAAAACCATCGTCGGAGCTGTACGGGAAAAACGGCAGGATATGGACCGCTGAAACCGTATCCGCCAGGCAATCGTTCAGAAACCCACGGAGCGTCACCAGCGGTTTCTCATCCGCCCTGCGCACCGTGTCTGCATAGGTAATCAGGACGATGTCCGATGCATCCCAGTTGTTCTGGTGCGCCAGCGGGGGCCCCTGGTTCGGCGCCAGCCCCATGGTTTTGAGCAGCTTTTCCGCAAGAAACCCACTGTCGAGATCGGGATAAACGACCTCCAGCATCCCCGCCAGCTTGGATTTCAGTGGTTCTTTCATGGGCGGAACTCCTCGTTATCCAGATCCACCGCCTCCATCAGTTGCTCCTTGATGTCCGGAATCGCACTTGCCACCCGGTTCCAACTGGGAATGAACGGTGTATCCATAGGATTATCGAGGAAATAGGCCCCGGCGCGCATCACATTCTGCGCAAACAGCTCCACGGCCTTTTCTTCCTTATGCCGATCAAAGGTCAGGCCATTGATGATGGCGTCATTCTGATAGGTCTCAACAAAATCCAGCGCGATCCGGAAATAGGTGGCCTTGATGGTGCGGAACTTCTCATTGGAGAAGATCTCGCCATTGGTGGCCAGCTTACGGAACAGCGCCTTGGAGATGTCCGTGCTCATCTTGGACAATCCACGGTTGGCATCTTCCGGCGACAGCTCCTGGTGTTTGTGATCGTAGGTATCGGCAATGTCCACCTGGCACAATCGGTTGGTGGCGTAGTTGCGCTTCATTTCAGACAGCACCCCCACTTCCAGCCCCCAGTCACTGGGAATGCGCAAATCGTTGATCACATCGGTGCGGAAAGAGAATTCGCCCGCCAGCGGGTAGCGGTAGCTGTCCAGGTAGTCCAGAAAATCATTGGGGCCACAGACTTTTTTCAGCGCCCGGATCAGCGGTGTTACCAGTAATCGGCTGACGCGACCGTTCATCTTGCTGTCCGCCACACGGGCGTAATAGCCTTTACAGAACATATAGTTGAACGCAGGATTGGCGACCGGGTAGATCAGGCGCGCCACCAGATCCCGGGAATAGGTCAGAATATCGCAGTCGTGCAGGGCCACGGATTTGCTGAGACCGGAGGCCAGCACATAACCAAAGCAGTACCAGACATTGCGCCCCTTCCCCATTTCCGTCGGCGCCAGATTCTGCTCACGGAGCTTGAGATCAATGGCACGCAGCCTGGGGCCATCGTTCCAGAGCACCTTGAAATTCTGAGGCAGCTCTGAAAAATACTCCATCGCGTAGCGATACTGAGCTTCGGTTGCCTGGTCCAGCCCGATCACAATCTGCTCCAGATAAGGCACCCTGGCCAGCTCGCTGACGATGTTTTTCAGGGCAGGACCTTCCAGTTCCGAAAACAGTGAGGGCAGCACCAGTGACATGGGGCGCTCCTTGCGAAAGTTCATCAGTTCCTGTTCCAGATCCTCCACCGGGCGGCGGGTCAGGTTATGAAGGGTGGTGACGATGCCGTTCTGGTAGAAATCGCCCATGGCTGAGTTCCTCTTGCTCAGTAACCGTACTCAAAAAGGATATTGAGTACGCATTCATTCCAGCCTTCAGGGCCGGGCTTGAGGGAGCGCATGGCGTGGCGATCCGAGGTCAGCTGCACCTGATCAGACAGAGCGCCGCGGATAATGACCGGAAGATTGACCGACTCCAGCATCCTCTGATCGTTGGGGCTGTCCCCCAGCGCGACAGTCAACAGGGATTCCCGACCATAGTGCTCCCGATATTTACTCAGCAAGAAACGGACCCCATCCGCTTTATCGAAGTTTCCCATGGCATGAAAAAAGCGCCCTCCCCGTACCAGGCGCAGGTTTTCCGCGGCCAGCTGTTCAGTAAAACACTCTCGCTCCTCTTCTGTGCCTTCCCATAGCAAAGGCTCTGTTCCCAGCCGGTCCTGGGCCTGCCCGGCGGAAGCCAGAGACAGTCCGGTGCAACGGGCCAGCTCCTCCGCCGACATGTCCGCGAAGCCCCGGAACCTGAAACCCTGTGAGCGCATATGCTGCAAGACCGCCAACACCTGATCCCGCGGTGCTCCAAAATGCACCAACTGCTCGGCCCCTGATCCAAAACAGTTCGCCGGAAGCACCACCGCTGCCCCATTTTCGACAATGAACGGGTCATGGATGTCCAGCGCGGCCCGGATATCGCGAATTTCCGGGGCTGTCTTGCTGGAATTGAGAATCACCGGGATATTTGCCCGCCGCAGCCGCTCCAAAGCGGGCTCCGCGGCCTGCCAACGGTAGGTGTCGTGGTCTAGCAGCGTGCCGTCCAGATCGGTGAATACCAGCAGGCGGGGCTTGGTCATGTCGTATCTCCGTCAGGCTGTTCGTAATCGAGGCAAGCCCAGGTTCTGGTCATCGGTCATGATTCCGAGGGCGCCGGGCATTCGCCCCTTTTTGGTGCATCGCCCAGACGCCGGGCCAGCGACTGAACATGCCTGGCCAGCGGTACAATGGCCTGTTCCCCTGTCCTCACGTAGGATGGTGGTAGGGATTCCCGATCCATCAGGGGCTGCAGTTTTGTCAGACGTTGTTGATCAGGCACGGTCCGGTGTCCCGAGAAAATTGTGTTTACATCATGATTTAGCATGTTTTGTACCAGTTGAGAGTATAAGCGTCCTATGAGCAACAACCGTTTTCGGGTGGAACATCGCTATCTGGAGCTGCCGGACAGCTTCTACACCCGGGTACAGCCCACACCGCTGAAAGACGCTCGCATGGCGTGCTTTAACCATGCGCTGGCGAAACAGATGGGCTTTCACAGCAACCAGCCGGAAGATTGGACCGGCGTGGGCGCCGGTACTGAATTACTGGAAGGCATGGACCCGGTAGCCATGAAATACACCGGCCACCAGTTCGGCATGTACAACCCGGACCTGGGGGATGGCCGCGGCCTGCTGCTATGGGAAACCATCGGTCCGGACGGACGGCGCTGGGACTGGCACCTGAAAGGCTCCGGCATGACCCCCTATTCCCGCTTTGGTGATGGCCGCGCGGTGCTACGCTCCACCATTCGCGAATACCTCTGCAGCGAGGCCATGCATGGCCTGGGCATTCCCACCACACGCGCGCTGTTCATGGTCAGCGCCCGGGACCCGGTCCGCCGCGAATCCATTGAGACCGCTGCCGCCCTGGTTCGCGTGGCCGAAACCCACATACGTTTCGGGCATTTCGAGTTCGCCGCTCACCACGAAGGCAAGGACACCCTGAAAACCCTGATGGACCATGTCATTGCCCTGCACTTTCCCCATTTGATCGGGCTGGCAGACAGCGAGCGCTACGCAAGGTGGTTCGAGGAAGTGGTCGAACGCACCGCGCGGCTGGTCGCCGACTGGCAGGCGGTTGGCTTCTGCCACGGCGTCATGAACAGCGACAACATGTCCATCATCGGCGACACTTTCGATTACGGCCCCTACGCGTTCCTGGATGATTTTGACGCCGGCTACATCGCCAACCACACCGACCAGGGCGGCCGCTACGCCTACAACCGCCAGCCGGAAATCGGCTTTGTAAACTGCCAGTACCTGGCCAATGCCCTGCTGCCCGTCATGGATGAGGACGGTGTCCGCCGAGGGCTGAAGCGATACGAAATCGCCTACAACGAACGCTTCCTGCAGAACATGCGGGACAAGCTCGGGCTGGCGCACGAGGACAGGTCAGACCTGCCGCTGATCATGGACACGTTCAGCATGCTCCACGAACATCACGTGGACTTCACCCGGTTCTTCCGTGGGCTGTCCAGCCTGACCACCAAAGGCACCGCGCCCATCCGCGACTTGTTTGTGGATCGAAGCGTGGCGGATCAATGGCTTGAGCGCTATCAACAACGCCTGGAAATGGAAAGCCGCGCCCACGACGCCCGTGAATACGCCATGCGCCAGGTGAACCCCAAATACATCCTGCGGAACTACCTGGCCCAGCAGGTGATTCAGGAAGCGCAGAACGGCGACTATGAGCCGATGAAGGAATTGCTGAAGGTATTGGAAAAGCCGTTCGACGAACAGCCGGAATTCGAAGGGTATGCGTCGCTTCCCCCGGACTGGGGGAAGCACCTCAACATCAGTTGCTCGTCCTGATCCCGGCCGGGATCAGGAACACGCGATCAGCGATCAGACTGCTTTGGCAGAAATGATCTTGTCGTGCCACTCCGCCGGACCGGTCTGGTGGACGGAGGACCCTGTGGAATCCACTGCCACGGTGACGGGCATGTCTTCCACCTCAAACTCATAGATGGCTTCCATACCCAGCTCTTCAAAGGCCACCACTTCCGCCTTCTTGATGGCTTTCGATACCAGGTAAGCAGAACCGCCCACGGCCATCAGGTACACCGCGCCGAACTCGCGAATGGCGTCAATCGCTACCTGACCACGCTCAGCCTTGCCGATCATGCCGGTGAGGCCGGTTTTCTCCAGCATGGTGCGGGTGAACTTGTCCATACGGGTGGCGGTGGTGGGGCCAGCCGGACCAACCACTTCTTCACGCACCGGATCGACCGGGCCCACGTAATAGATGAAGCGACCTTTCAGATCCACCGGCAGCTCTTCGCCGCGCTCGATCATGTCCACCATCTTCTTGTGGGCAGCGTCACGGCCGGTCAACATCTTGCCGGAGAGCAGCACGGTTTCACCCGGTTTCCAGTCTTTCACGTCGTCCGGAGTGACCGTATCCAGGTTCACGCGGCGAACGCTGTCACCCACTTCCCAAGTGATTTCCGGCCAGTCTTCCAGGCTCGGCGGAGTTTGCAGTGAGGGGCCGGAGCCATCCAGCACAAAGTGCGCGTGGCGGGTGGCGGCGCAGTTCGGAATGATCGCCACCGGCTTGTTGGCCGCGTGGGTGGGATAATCCTTCACCTTTACGTCCAGAACCGTGGTCAGACCGCCAAGCCCCTGGGCGCCAATACCCAGTTCATTAACCTTGTCGAACAGTTCCAGGCGCAGCTCCTCGGAGCGGTTGGACGCACCACGGGCCTGCAGATCATGAATATCGATCGGGTCCAGCAGGGACTCTTTTGCCAGCTCCATCGCCTTCTCGGCGGTGCCGCCAATACCAATACCCAGCATACCCGGCGGACACCAGCCGGCGCCCATCTGCGGCACCATCTTCAGGACCCAGTCCACCACCGAGTCGGACGGGTTGAGCATGGCAAACTTGGACTTGGCCTCGGAACCACCGCCCTTGGCCGCCACGTGGACATCCACGGTATTGCCCGGAACCATCTTGTAGTGGATCACCGCCGGGGTGTTGTCCTTGGTGTTGGCGCGCTTACCGTCCGGATCGGCGAGTACGGAAGCCCGCAGCACGTTATCCGAGTGAGTGTAAGCGCGGCGAACGCCTTCATTAATAATGTCGTCCAGTGGCATGTCGGCATCCCACTGCACATCCATACCGATGGTGACGAACACCGTCACAATGCCCGTATCCTGACAGATCGGCCGCTTGCCCTGGGCGCACATGCGGGAGTTGATCAGGATTTGCGCCATGGCATCCTTCGCCGCCTGGGACTCTTCTCTCTGATAGGCCTCATACACAGCCTGAATAAAATCTTTCGGGTGGTAGTAGGAAATGAACTGCAGCGCGTCCGCTACGCTCTCGATCAGGTCGTCCTGGCGAATTACGGTGGTCATAGGCGTCTCATCAGTTTTGGTTTATCGATGAAAAAATCGGAAGCGGGAGTTTACCAGAAAATGACCAGAGCGCGGCATCGGGCAGTTGATGAAAAACCGTGAAAAAAACCATGGAAAGAAGGTACCATCCTAACGAATAGATCAAGCAAGACAGCAGGAGACACCGTGACCGACCTCGTCCTCACTGAAAAAAACAAACAGGTACTGGTGGTCCGCATCAATCGCCTGGACCGGAAAAACGCACTCACCCACGCCATGTATACAGCCCTGGGTGATGCCCTTGAACAGGCCCACGCCGATGCGGATATCCGCTGCGTGCTGTTTACCGGCAGCGACGACTGTTTTACCGCCGGGAACGACCTGAGCGATTTCGCCCAGGGCCTGCCAGGCTCCTTCGAGGAAACCCCGGTCGGTCGCTTCCTGTTCCTGCTGGCGACGGCCACCAAGCCCGTTGTAGCCGCTGTTAATGGCCCCGCAGTCGGCATCGGCACCACCATGCTGTTGCACTGCGACCTGGTATTCGCTGGTAACAACACCCGTTTCCAGATGCCCTTTGCCAACCTGGGCCTGTGCCCGGAAGGCGGTTCCAGCCTGCTGCTGCCTTCGTGGATTGGCCGCGTCCGCGCAGCGGAATTGCTGATGCTGGGCGGCGCCTTCACTGCTGAGGACGCTGACCGCCTGGGTATCATCAACCGGGTATGCGAGCCGGAAGCCACTGAAGCCACCGCCCTGGAAACCTGCCACCAACTGGCCGCCCAGGCGCCGGCAGCTATCCGCGCCACCAAGGAACTGCTGAACCGCCCCACTCTGGAACAGCTGAAAGACACCATGATTGCAGAGGGAGCGCTGTTCGGCGAACGCCTCAAATCCGGAGAAGCCGCCGAAGCCTTCAAAGCCTTTATGGAGAAGCGGAAGCCGGACTTCACAAAGTTCGACTGACCCCCCTGAGCAAACTCGACAAACGCCTCCCCGCCAACTATTTTTCAAACAGGCCAAACTCCTTCCGTGCGGGGAGGCTCCAAAACGCCAGAATCACACTTTTGGCTGATCAACTGTTGCCATACTGTCGCTATAGTCAAAGTTACAGAAATTGGCACAGAGCGCTGGCTACAATTTCAAATAACCGTATTAGCAACACAGGCCTCTGACACAGGGTTTACCGGAGCAGACCGGCCCCGTCACCGGCCGACAATAACGACACAACAACAGGAAAAGGTTCCACACCCATGTTCAAGAAAACACTAATAAGTCTTGCCGTGGCGTCTTCCCTTGGTCTGACAGGGTGCTTCGATAGCGCCGGCTCCGGGAAGAATGCGAATCCGGATTATAAGATCAATAATCCCGCCATTGACGGGAAAACCTGGCCAGTTTTTAATCCGCTGCTGAGCCAGCTTCCTATTCCGAACGATCTGATTTTTGACTCTGAACAGGGTGACGGCACCTTTGGCGTTGCAGATAGCTCTCCGCCCGTTACGACCGCACTGAACGAACTGAGCGGCGCGTCTACCGTTGCTCCGGCGGTAATCCAGTTTAATGGACAGATTGATCCAGGCACCGTGGTTTACGGTGAGACCGTGTTCCTTCTTGAACTGGATTATGCCAGTGGCGATCCGGTACAAGGCCTGAGCATTGGCGAGCCACCGACCGTGGCTGGCCCAGCTCCCGCTCGTGCCGATGTTGAAACACTGGACGGCACATCAGCCATCCGCATCCTGCCGCTGCAACCGCTGAACCCGCGCAAGCGTTACATAGCAGTTGTGACCAAGGACATCACCGACATCAATGGCGAAGCCATTATTGCTTCACCCAGCTACAGCAACCTGACCGATGAAGAGCAGCCGCTGGGCAACGCTGCCCTGGCTCCGGTCCGGACGCTGATTAATAGCTTGTGGGAGCCGATTGCCGGCGCTGCGCTTGGCATTACTGATGAAGACATCGCAATCAGCTACAGCTTTACAACGTCGAACGATGAGAAGGTGCTGCAGTATATTGCTGAGCCTGCGGCTTGGTTTGCAGATCAACTGCTAACTTTCGTCAAGGTTTCTGCCGCAGAGGCTGCAATCGAAGGTGGTGCCTCTAGTTTCGATCAGGTAGACGCCACTGTTACCGGTGCCGTAACTGCTTTCCCGAGCGCGGAAATAAAAGGCGCTCTCGATCCGGGCGACCAATGCCCAGTCACTGGCGAAGATTTCATAAACTGCGTCGCACCGGGAATTGCTGCCCAATTTAGCCCACTACTCCCTACACCTACGCCTGATAACCGCAGCGCAGACGACTTTGATTTGGGCGCCCCAGAACCGGTTACGCTGGTATCTTCTGTTGCCGCATCAGTATATTCCTCTGTCGCTGAACAGATTGCCGCTGGTGGGGGCACGCCACCGGATGTATTGGCGGTTCAGGGGACCGTTTCTTTGCCCTACTACCTGGGAACGTCCGGATCGGAAATTTTGGCAAACTCCTGGCAAGCAGATGATTCTCTCGCCGGAGCGTTAAATGAAGCGTTTTCGGATCTCGGCTTGGTCATCCCACAGTCTGACACAAGCGTTTCCACCACGGTAAACTACGTTTTCCCGTTCCCCAAGAAAACTGCTGATGTTGATGTCCCAGCACTGATCATTTATCCAGCAACCGGCACAACAAATGGTGTTGTCATGTACCAGCATGGTATCACCACCGATCGCAGTGCCGCCCTAAGCTTCGGTACTGCCCTCGCAACCCTTGGCTACACAGTGGTAGCAATTGATCAACCTCTTCACGGCGTAGGCGCTTTTACCGAGGAAGATCAGGATACGCTGGCGACTCGCCTATTAGAGGCTGGGCAGGACGCAGGTTTGCCAGCATCCCTGGCACCCTCCGAGACCACCAACGCGGCCCTTATTGCAGGTCAACTAAACCTCAACTTCGTTATGCAGGCTCTTAGTCAAGATGAAGCTACCGCCCAAGCTACAATCGATGACGTGCTTACAGGCGGCACATCTGGTGATGCTGGCGTAGACATGGCCATCGGCTTCCTTGCTGGCGCTGAAAACTCCGTTGCCAATGCAGGGAGCACTTTACCTGGCCTTGCACCAATGGAAGGCAATGAACGCCACTTCGGCTTCTACTCACCAACACCAGGAACTGTTGACGCTATTGACTACGCCGCTGGCGAAGGCGACTCAGGAAGTATGTTTATCAACCTCCTGAACTTCACCAATAGCCGTGACAATATCCGCCAGAGTGCAGTGGATCAGATGAACCTGCGCGTCAGCCTGAGCGATCTCGATCTGTCAGGCATTGGAGGTGCAGACCTTAGCACCGCCCAGTTCAACTTCGCCGGCCACTCTCTCGGCACAATTACAGGTGCTCCGTTTGTAGCCAGCGTCAATGAAAACCAGCTGCCGGCAATTCTGGCAGGTGATCCTGCAGCGCCCGTGCCCTCCACCTATAACGATATCGCAGCAGTAAACATGCTGACACCAGGCGGCGGAGTCGTTCGACTGCTGGAGAACTCCCGCACCTTCGCTCCCCAGATCCTTGCCGGTCTTGGCCAGAGCGGTCTCAGCCAGGGCGATGCAAACCTCGAATCATTCCTGAACGTATTCCAGGCCACAATCGATACGGCTGACCCGATCAACTTCGTAGACAATCTGGCTGGCAGCACACCGACTTACCTGATGTCGGAAGTAGAAGCGGATACTGTCATACCGAATGCAGCCGATGAGGCTATCTGGGGCATACCTGCACTCTCCGCCACAATCCCTGCATCCGAAACAGGATTGCAGGTATCAGTGACCGTAGACAGCTTTAACGCGCCATTGGCTGGCTCACGTCCTCTTAGCCTGATGTATGCAGATGGCATCGCTGACGCACTGTACGCCACATATACGCAAGCTGACTTCCCAGCTGGCGAAGGGGAAGACCCACTGAATCACGGTACACCGGTTTCAGCTTCCCCTGCAGCTGCGTTCTCTCAGATGGTTCAGGAGGCTGCCGCAACGTTCACTCCGTAACCTGAAAATTAAAGCTCTAGAACAAAAAAGCCCCCGGATTTCCGGGGGCTTTTTCGTTCATACCGCTTAATATTAGATGTCATACTCTGAAGATCTAACTTTCACAAGCCACCTACTCCATCTGCTCAAACTCATCCTGAGTTAACTGGCCATCACTGTCCCGATCCAGCTCCATCATCATGTCGCGAGTATCCTGACCTGACATGGACTCCTCGTCGGGGTTACCGGCTGCGGTGCTGCCGTAGACGTTCAGTTCGTCCTCGGTGAGGACACCGTCCTGGTTGGCATCAAGCTCCTCAAAGGATTTGGATTGCAGACCGTGCCCTGTGGTTTCGCTTTGTTGCATTTGGTCACCGCTGCCCTCCATTGCATCTTTTTCCATCTCGTCGGAACCGGCAGCGTAAACGGCCGGAATGCAGAGCGCCATGGACATCATGGTGGCAAGGCTCAGGGTTTTAATGCTCATCAGACACCTCCTTGATCATTTTTTGATCTATGGTTGACTGCATTTTCAATTAAGAACCCAATTTCGATAAAACGCCAATGACGCTTTAGTAACCTGCGGGCAACGCTTAGTTCAGGAAAGAATAGCGTCGTTATCCGCTCCCAGCTTCCTGCCTACATACTTTGCGGAACACGGGGTCTGACTGAACTTGATGGGGTAGCCAATCTGCCTTTGTTCACTGCCATCTTCCCGGTCCACACCGATCACCATTCCCCTCTCCTTTAATTGGGGATGCTCCGCCGCCTCGGAGATGGTCAGTACCGGTTCCACACACGCGTCCTCGTCCGCAAAGATCTCCTGCCATTGCGCCAGTGTTTTTTCGGCAATTGTCTCTTTCAGGGCCGCTTTCATTTTTTGCTGGTGTTCCGGGTTCTGGCTGAGGGCAAAGCTCTTTATATCGGGCAGACCCAGGGTGTCGCACAGGCGTGATGAGAACTGGGGCTCCAGGCTGCCGACGGACAGCCAGCGGCCATCGCTGGTCTGGTAGTAATCGTAGAAACTGCCGCCATTAAGAAGGCTGCTTTCCGGTTTCTGTTCCTGCCCCCCGGCCAGGCAGGCGGCGCCGGACATGGCGTTAAGAGCGAAGGCCGCGTCGGTCATGCTGATATCGACAAACTGTCCTTCCCCTGTCTGCTGGCGGTGAACAACCGCCGCAAGAATCCCCATCACCGCATGATGGGAGCCGCCGGCCACATCCGCAATCTGGATGCCCATGGGCGGTGGGCCGCTGTCCGCACGGCCACAATGGCTGGATACACCGGCCAGGGACAGGTAATTGATGTCGTGGCCCGCGCGGTTTTTATAGGGGCCAGTCTGGCCATAGCCGGTGATGGCGCAGTAAATCAGCTTCGGGTTAATGGCCTTGAGGGTGTCGTAGCCAATACCCAGGCGGTCCATCACGCCCGGACGGAATTGCTCAATGACGATGTCGAAGTCCTGCACCAGTTCCTTGATAACGTCGGCACTGCCCTCTTTCTTGAGGTCGATGCCGAGGGACCGCTTACCGCGGTTCAGATACGCATGGGCGGTGCTGGTGCCGCCGTCGTGGGGCGGCATGACCCGGGTCAGCTCCATTCGGTCCGGCGCTTCCACACGCAGCACCTCCGCCCCCATGTCCGCCAGCAGCATGGTGGCGTAGGGTCCGGGCAGCAGGGTGCTGAAGTCGAGCACTTTCAGGGATGTCAGTGGGCCTGGCATGTTGTTCTCCTTGTTGGTGGTTACTTCTATGCTGACGTTTTTTTCCGATGGGGCCAACTGCGGGTTCCGTCATTCCAATTGGCCATTTCTTCCAGCTTTTGAGATGCCTGCAGGTTGCATTGTAGCCGGGGGGTTTTATGATGGGCTTCGTTTTCCAGGAAATAGCGAGTGGCATGTCAAACCTGACGGTTTCCCGGCACTTTGTTGAGGCATCCCTGATTGGCGCGGAGCGCGCCGGCTATGACACCCGAGATATGCTGCGGGAAGCCGGCATCTCGCCGGATCTGCTGAAAATAGAGATGGCCCGGGTCAACAGCGACCAGTTCAGCCGGCTGATGCAGGTCATCTGGAGCCGTATGGACGACGAGTTCATGGGCTTCGGGCCGAGGCAATGCCGTGCCGGCACGTTCGCCACCATGTGCGCCCTGGTGATTGACTGCCCCAACCTGGAGGCGGTCTACCGGCAGGCGTTCCAGTTCTCTCGCCTGTTCGAGCCCATGGTGTCCATGGAACTGGAAGTGGATGACCAGGTGGCCCGTCTGGTAACGGTGATTGAGGGGGACATTAATGATCCCCGGTATTTCATGCGGGAAAGTCTGCTGGTGATCTGGCACCGCCTGGGTAGCTGGCTGGTCGGCCAGCCGGTGGAGTTGCTGAAGGCTGAATTCGACTACCCCCGCCCCGATCATGGCGATGAATACCGCCACATTTTTCGCTGCCCACTGGCATTTGAGGCCGAACGCACCACTCTCACCTTCGATAAGCGGTTTCTGTCAGCGCCGGTGATCCGCGACCGGCCGGAAATGCAGCAGTTCCTCAAGACATCCCCGGCGGATCTGCTGTCACGACCGGATGAAAGCAACACGTTCACTGGCCGGATTCGCGCCCTGATTGGCCGCGACTTCTCCAAACCCCTGCCGGATTTCGAGTGGATTGCCGCCGAACTGCACACCAGCCCGCAAACCCTGCGCCGACGACTGAAGCAGGAAAACACCTCGTTTCAGGAAATAAAGGATCTGCTGCGACGGGACATGGCGATTTACTATCTGGGCCGGCAGGATCTGCCGATCAACGACATTGCCACCAAGGTGGGGTTCACGGAACCATCCACCTTCCACCGCGCCTTCAAGAAGTGGACAGGGGTCACCCCCGGCGCCTATCGCGAGGGTGAACGGAGCAGCGCCGGGGAATAGCGGTGCTGATTAACCCGGGGTCTGGAGCGTCTTGATCAGGCGGCCCAGGGTGCTGGCAATCTCTTCGGCGCGGTCACGGTTTGGCCCAAGCTTCAGCAACCTGGAGCCATCCCTGGGGTCATACACCCAGCAGGTCCCGGCGGAAGGCTGACAGTCCCACTCAACCTGGGGGCTGATGCCGTATACGTTGATGGACTGGGTGTTTTTGGTGATCCGCTCGTCATCTTCCCTGCTGGATTCCTGAACTTCGATCTGGCTGTTGCCGGACGCGATCTGGTAACTCACATCCGCGGGCACGTCGAGCCTGACCACCCGCTGATCGGCCCGCCACCCTGCCACTTCCAGCAGGCTGTTCAGGTGAAGGGTCAGCGCTTCCCGATCGGAATCCACCAGGTACAGCTTGCGCAGGTTCGCCAGCTCCTGCTGACCGGCAGGCTCAATGATAGCGACCGGCTCTCTCTTACTGACCTGGTTCTGGTCTTTACTCGCACGTTCCTTGCGGGACTTCTCAATGGCGGTGATACGCTTAAGCGCATCCCGATAATGGCTGCCTTCGGATCCGGCACGGGAAACGTATGCCTCCAGAGCCGATTGTGCTTCATTAAAGTGAGAGGATTCCTGCATGACGCGGCCGCGGAAATAGTAATAGTCCACGGGCTTCTCTCCCTCCAGACCCTGGAGCCGGTTGAGGTATTCTCCGGCCTCGCCCCAGTTCTTGGCGGCAACGGCTTCCTCGGTGGCCAGCATCAAGCGGCGGACTTCGTGCTCCGGAGCCAGGGATGTGGCCTGGGCGCCGATGCTTGCCAGCAACGAGGCCAGCACCAGACTACGAGCCAAGTTGCGCCCCGTTTGGGATGTTTTTTCCATTACCTCTACTCCTGCTCACTGTCGGCAAATTCACCAGGATCCACTTCGGCCTGATCCATGATGGCCTTTGGTAGTTCTTTTTTAACACGAACCCCAAGCTCCACAAAGCGATTCGCCTGTGAAACCAGGTTTCCCCGCCCCCGGGTCAGGGTATTCATGGCGGCATCGTAACTGCCCTGCGCCGTATGGAGCTGGGCCCCAAGCTTTTCCATCGACTCCACGAAAACCCGAAGCTTGTCGTACACCGCACCGGCCCGCTCGGCTATGCGCTCGGCATTCTGGCTTTGCCGTTCATAACGCCAGATATTCTCGATGGTGCGAAGGGTAGCCAGCAAGGTGGTTGGTGTTACTACAATAATCTTTCGTTCGAAGGCTTCTGCGAAGAGGTTCTCGTCCTGCTGAAACGCCGCCACAAATGCTGGTTCAATGGGCATGAAAAGCAGGACAAAATCCGGGGAGTGAAGACCGTTGAGCTGACTGTAGTCTTTCTCACTCAGGGTGCGGATATGGGTACGAACAGCCTCTACGTGTTGCCTGAGCGCCTCTGCTTTAACGCTGTCATCTTCTTCGTTGATCCACTGTTGGTAGGCCACCAGCGACACTTTGGAGTCCACCACCAGATTGCGGTTATCCGGCAGGTGCACCACCACATCCGGGCGCAGCAGCTGGTTGTCACCATCCCGGTAACTACCCTGAGTCTCGTATTCAATACCCTTGCGCAACCCTGAGCGCTCCAACACCCGCTCCAGTATCAGCTCGCCCCAGTTACCCTGAATCTTCTTGTCGCCTTTCAGAGCGCGGGTAAGACTAGCAGCCTCTTCGGTGATTTGTCGGTTAAGGTCCTGTAAGGATTTGATTTCGCTGCGCAATGCCTGCCGGTCCCTGGTTTCCGAGGTGTAGACATCCTCCACGCGCTTGCGGAAGTCCTGAAGCTGGTCGCGGAATGGGTTAAGCAGGGTATCCAGACTGGTGCGGGTCTGCTGACTGAAGCGCTCGCTTTTCTGCTCGAAAATGCGGTTGGCCAGGTTTTCGAACTCCTGCTTCAAGGCATCCCGGTTGTGCTCCAGCAGCGCCAGTTTCTCCGAGCTGGCACGCCGCTCGCTGGCAAGGTTTACCTCGTACTCACGCAACTGCACCCGGGCATTTGCCAATTCCTCCCCCAGCGATTCCGCCCGCCGCTGTTGCTCGGCTTTCTCTGCCTCAAGCTGACGAATCCTGATGCGGTTGCTGCGGACCATCAGCGTAACCAGAAAACCAACCAACACCACCAGAAACGCAACAATACTGAAAACCACTGGCTGATTCCGGATGATGTCTGCAAAGGCTTCGGGCACATTTTCCTCCTGTTGACTGGAACCTTTTTCGTTCAGGCGCGTCCTGATGAATACCCTGAACGCACAAATCGTGACTGCTTGGCAAAACGGGGGATGACTTTGCATCCACCTATAGACTCGAGTCGTAATATAAACTAAAAGAGTAAAGTGTTCTGTCGAACCGGCGGAATTACCGGTTTTTAACCGGTGATCGGGGTTCCGGAGCGATAAGAGGAGTGGGCATTAATCATGTTGAAAGAGCTCTGGAGAAAACTGGGATCAGAGTTTTCCCGATCCGGCTACGCAGGAGGCCAGGGCTGTGGGGCTGACGATGCTCCGGGCAACAGTTTCCGTCTCCTTCCCCACATCACGCATACCGGTGAGTTCCACCTGGAGCGGCTAACGGCCTTGCTGAAAAGCCGTTACAACAAGTCCTTCAAGCAGTTAGACGAAACTGCTGATGAAGGTATCCGGGACCTCATCCGTTTCGCATCCCGCATTCAGGATCAGGATATCCAGCGGGAATTGCTGCTCTTTTACCTGAACTGTTCCCCGGCGATTCAGGAATACCTGCGCTCCGAAGATGTGTTCGACCACCAGCACTTCCTCAACAAAGCCTGAAAAACAGCACAAACCGTAAAAATTTCCTACCCTTAACCAACTGTAAAGCAACCACACACATCGGTTGTTGTATACTCCCTCTGCGAGTATCTTACTGCGGATATTTGCAGGTCTTCATGGCGAACCCAGGCTGATAAACTATTGGTTCGCAGGTTCAGGGGTTATAGATGTTCTCAAAGCGTTTTCGATGCGGGAAGCCGCTGGCTGGTCTCGCTATTCTGTTTGTATTGTCAGGCTGCTCCGCGGACCGCTATTTAATGGTGCCCAAGGAAAATCTGGACAAGCTCAACGGTTCTGTTCAGTCCCAACGCGCTACGCTGGTTACCATGGAAGGGAATGCGGCGTCCCGCCACGAAAAACTGGTAGACCTCAATAACACCTCTACCAAAAGCATTCTTGAAGCCATTGAACAGAAAATCGAAAAACCCAAGTGCCCGGTGGTCACCGCGCAGGCTTGCCCTCCTGTCAGGGATCAGCGGGACAAAGGTCGTGCGGACCGTTTGAAAGGTAAGGTGATCGTTGGTGAACTTGAAAAGTTCTACCTCGCCGGTCCCGGCCTGGTTTATAACGCCCGCATCGACAGCGGTGCGGAAACATCTTCCATTGACGCCCGCAACGTGACCAAATTCGAACGGGACGGTAACAACTGGGTTCGTTTTGATGTGCCAGTGCCAGACAGTGATCAGTACGTCACCATGGAAAAGGAAGTTTCCCGCCGCGTGAGAATCATCCAATCCAGCGCGGATGAAGCAGATCGCCGTGTGGTTGTCGAACTGCAGTTTGCCATCGGCGACCACCAGCAGGTGGCGGAATTTACACTGACGGACCGTCAGCACCTGTCGCACAATGTTCTGATCGGACGAAACGTTCTCCGCGATGTGATGTTAATCGACGTCGGCAAGGAGTTCTCCACCAAACTGCCAGAATCCCTCACCAAAAAGAACGGGGATGATTCGTGAATACCCGCTCCCGAATTCCATTTTTCTCTGCCATTGCTCTGCTGATCCTGGCGGGGGCCGCCCTTGCCATCTGGCGCCATGTTGAACTGGGCATTCCCTGGTTTACCGGTGAGCAACACCCAGTCTGGATGGTTGAAGCGAGAGTTGACTTCGACGCCGCCGACCAGCCAGTGCTGGCCAGCCTCAACATTCCCGAGCAGTCCCCGGGGTTTCGGATACTTTCCGAACAGGCGGCATCTCCGGGGTATGGCTTCTCGGTAGTCGAGAAAGACGGGAGCCGTCGGGCGGAATGGAGTAAACGGGACGTCACCGGCCCGCAAACGCTCTACTTCAAGACCCAGTTTATTCCCGACCCGAATGCGAACCGGGACCGCCCCCGCCGCGCACCCAAGCCCATGGCCGTATTCTGGGAAGAACCACAGGCTACCGCCGTGCGGGAGATTCTCCAGCAGGCAGAGGAGCGCTCGAGCACCGCCGAGAGCATGACCCGGGAGCTGATCCGCCTGATGCAGCCTGATGCCCAGGCACAGAACACGACATTGCTGGTGTCCGGAACCAATTATCTGGATCTCCTGGTCCGGATGCTGAATCACGCCGGCATACCGGCCAGGACCGCCGATGGCCTCAAACTGGAAGACGCCCGCAGGCGCCAGGGACTGACACCTTTCCTGCAAATCTATAACGGTGACGAATGGCTGACCTTTGACCCCCGCTCCGGCGAGCAAGGGCTCCCGGAGGATATCCTGCTGTGGCGTCAGGGCGCCGAATCACTGCTGGATGTGATGGGTGGCGGCAACTCCACCGTCAGTTTTTCAATTCTGCGCCAGACCATCCCTGCCCTGCAGTTGGCAGCCATGCAATCTGAGGAGAACGGCTTCGGGTTCCTGAGCCTGTACCAGCTTCCAGTCGAAGAACAAAGTATGTTCCGTATGCTGCTACTGCTCCCGCTGGGCGCTCTCATGGTTGCCTTCATGCGTATTGTCATTGGCATTCGTACCTCGGGTACCTTCATGCCAGTGCTGATTGCCGTGGCGTTCGTCCAGACCAATCTGCTACCGGGGCTGATCGCGTTCACATCGGTGGTTTCCATTGGTCTGCTGATGCGCGGGTACCTGTCCAGCCTGAACCTGTTATTGGTTTCAAGGATTTCCGCCCTGATTATCCTGGTGATATTTATCACGGCCGGCCTGAGTATTGTGGGCTACCAGATGGGGTTCAACACCGGCATGACTGTGACCTTCTTCCCGATGGTCATCATCGCCTGGACCATTGAGCGCATGTCCATACTGTGGGAAGAAGAAGGAGCGCACGAGGTATTCGTGCAAGGTGCGGGCAGTCTGTTTGTGGCTGTGTGCGCATTCCTGGTGATGGATGCGCCGCTATCCCGGCACCTGACCTTCAACTTCCCGGAACTGCATTTCGTCGTGCTGGGCCTTATCCTGCTGATGGGTCAGTACACCGGCTACAAGTTGAGTGAACTTCGTCGCTTCACACCGATGAAGGCTTACGATTGATGGATTGGATATCGCCCCGCGCCCTGACCCGGATGGGCATGCTCAACATGAACCGGCGAAATGTCGATTACATTTCCCGGTACAATGAGCGAACCGCCTATCCGCTGGTGGACAACAAGCTGAAAACCAAGCTGGTAGTAGCCGAGTACGGCGTCAAAACCCCCAAGCTGTTGCAGGTGGTACGCCAACAACACGAGATTCCCCATTTCCGCGACATGGCGGACGAGCTGGCGGGCTTCGCCATAAAGCCCGCCAAAGGCTCCGGCGGCAAGGGCATCACAGTCATTACTGGCCGTGACGAGCAGGAGTTCATCAAAGCATCCGGCGCCAGGGTGCCCACAGCTTACCTGGAACGCCACCTGTCCAATATCCTGGCCGGCCTGTATTCCCTGGCAGGGACGCCCGATGTCGCGATTGTCGAGAACCTGGTGCAGTCGGTACCGGAACTGGCCAAATACTCCTTCCAGGGCGTTCCGGACATTCGCATTATCATCTTTCAGGGGTACCCGGTTATGGCCATGCTCCGGCTGGCCACCACCGCCTCTGATGGCAAGGCTAACCTCCACCAGGGCGCAGTAGGCGTAGGCCTGGACATTGGCACGGGAAAAAGCCTGAACTCTGTGCAGTTCAACCGTCCGATCACCCTCCATCCGGACACGGGCCTTGCCCTGGAAAACATCAATATTGACGACTGGGAAGAGATGCTGACCATGGCCTCACGGTGCTATGAAGCAACCGGACTCGGCTACATGGGGGTAGACCTGGTGGTGGATATAAATGAGGGGCCGTTGCTACTGGAATTGAACGCACGCCCGGGGCTGGCCATTCAGATGGCCAATGGCAGAGGCCTGTTGCCGCGACTGCGCACGATTGAAAGCCTCAAGAGACATCATTTCACCCCGGAGGAGCGAGCCCGCTTCGCCATAGAGACTTTCGCCAGTGAGCGATAGCAGACTGGGCAGAGAATGAAGGCCAAAAAAAACCGGAGCCCTTGAGCTCCGGTTTTTTTATTCAACTGCGAGTTATCACAGCTTCCCATCCGCAATCAACAGCTTCCGTTCATGGGTCAGGCCCTTCAACAGCCCCCACGTCATGATCAACAGAATCGCTGTGAACGGCAGACCGGCAGAGATGGCCGTTGCCTGTATCGCGCCCAGGGCATCCTCGCCACCACCAAAGATAAGGGCAGCGGCAATCGCACCTTCCATGATCACCCAGAAGACACGCTGAGCTGTCGGAGCATCGGTTTTACCGCCGGCGGTGATGCTATCGACAACCAACGAGCCGGAGTCCGAAGAGGTCACGAAGAACACCAGCACCAGCACAATCCCGATAAAGGAAATGATGCCGGTCAGCGGCAGGTTGGCAAACATCTGGAACATGGCCAGAGACACGTCAGTCAGACCATTCTCTGCCAGAGCGCCAATGCCCTGCTGGATCTGCTCCAGAGCTGAGCCGCCAAACGCGCTCATCCAGACAACGGTGATCACGGTCGGAATGATCAGCACGGCGGTCACGAATTCACGAACCGTACGCCCTTTGGAAACACGGGCGATAAACATGCCGACGAACGGTGACCAGGAGATCCACCATGCCCAGTAGAAAACAGTCCAGCCATGGAACCAGGCTTCGTCTTCACGGCCAAACGGGTTACTCAACGGAATAATGTTTGTCACGTAGGTGGATGAAGTCACCCACAGAGTTTCAATGATGGTCATGGTGGGACCAGCAAAGATAATGAAGAACAGCAGGATGCCCGCCAGGGCCATGTTGAAGTTACTGAGAACCTTCACACCGCCATCAAGGCCACGGAGAACCGAAATCAGAGCAACTGCGGTAACACCGGTGATAATGGCCATCTGGACATTGATACCGGACGAGATTCCGAACAGATACTCCAGACCTGAGGCCGCCTGTTGGGCACCAAAACCCAGGGATGTCGCAAGGCCAAAGATAGTGGCAAGAACAGCCAGTACATCGATGATGTGGCCGGGCCAGCCCCAAACCTTGTCACGCAGCAGCGGGAAGAATGCCGAGCGGATCGTCAGTGGCATGCCCTTGTTGTAGGCAAAAAACGCCAGGGAAAGAGCGACAATCGCGTAGATGGCCCAAGGATGAAGACCCCAGTGGTACATGGTGGCGCCCATGGCCAGGTCACGCGCTTCGGCGGTATTCGCCTCAACGTTGAAGGGCGTTTCATACCACCCGGTGAAATAGGCTGTTGGCTCTGCAACGGCCCAGAACATCAGGCCGATACCCATACCTGCCGCAAACAGCATTGCGAACCAGGAGATGGTGGAGAATTCAGGCTTGGCATCCATACCGCCAATCCGGATCTTACCAACCGGCATGAAAATGAGCGCTATACACACCACCACGAAGATGTTGGCACTGATCAGGAAAAACCAGTCAAAGGTGCCGATAATATTCCATTTCGCACCGTCAAGGAGCTCCTTTGCCTCGGCCGGAAACATCAGCGTTCCGACGACAAAAAGAACCACCAATATCGCCGTAATCGGGAATACCGGTGCATGAAGGTCGAGGCCGAAAGGACTTATATTGTCCTGGCCCGCGACGTAATCCGTCTGGTACTCGTCTTTTACAACGTCGCCCACGTTTGGAGCCTCCTGTTCAGAATGATTACCAAAAATTAAGGTTCACAGGTTACAAGGGCGCCAGTCTAGTGTTTTGAGCCCGAAACATCAAAGACACAACTTAGAGTCGCCACCTCATTGAGCATAGACCAATTTGTCAGGTGTCGCCGTTGGAAGAGAAAATCGGTTAATGGTTTTATGCCGTAAGCACGTACACTTACCTGCAAATCGCAAACGTAGAAAGAGGACACCATGGAGAAAACCACCACCTTCCCCCTGAGGTATACCGCTTTTGCCCTGAGCATTACGGGCCTGCTGATCACCGTGCCACTCAGCATCTTCCTGGAAGGATGGTACCTGCTCCCGGTTACGTTTGGTGTACTTACTGCCGTTGGCACATGGGACATGATGCAGCGCCGGCGTACCGTGAGCCGCAACTACCCGATTCTCGCCAACTTCCGCTATTTCCTGGAGTCCATTGGTCCGGAGATCCGCCAGTACTTCATTCAGTCCGATACGGAAGAACGTCCCTTCTCCCGGGAACAAAGGACCATCGTTTACCAGCGGGCGAAGAACGTGCTCGACAAACGCCCTTTCGGTTCCCAACTGGGCATGTACGACCAGGGCTACGAATGGATGAACCATTCCCTGAACCCGACACACCTGGACAACAGCGATTTCCGGATTCTTATTGGCAAACAGTGCCAGAAGCCATACAGCGCCAGCGTATTCAACATTTCCGCCATGAGTTTTGGCTCCCTCTCCGCCAATGCCATCCTGAGCCTGAATACTGGCGCGAAGATGGGCAACTTCTACCACGACACCGGGGAGGGATCGATCTCCCGCTACCACCGCGAGCCCGGCGGCGACCTGGTGTGGGAAATCGGCTCCGGCTACTTCGGATGCCGCCACCCGGACGGCACCTTCAACGAAGATATGTTTGTGAAAAATGCCACCCTGGACCAGGTGAAAATGATAGAGCTCAAACTATCTCAAGGGGCAAAACCAGGGCATGGAGGTATTCTCCCCGGTGCCAAAGTGACGCCGGAGATCGCGGAAGCCAGGGGCGTCGCCGTCGGTGAAGACGTCGTATCTCCGGCCAGGCACTCAGCATTTAATACCCCCATTGAAATGCTGGCGTTCATTGAACGCCTGAGGGAGTTGTCCGGCGGCAAGCCCGTGGGCTTCAAGCTCGCCATCGGGCACCCCTGGGAGTGGTTTGCAATCGTCAAGGCCATGCTGGAAACCGGTATGAAACCGGATTTCATCGTAGTGGATGGCGGCGAAGGCGGCACCGGCGCTGCCCCCCTGGAGTTCATCAACCGCCTGGGCATGCCCATGAAGGAAGCGTTGCTGCTGGTACACAACACACTGGTAGGCACCAACCTGCGGGAAGACATCGCCATTGGCGCCGCGGGCAAGATTACGTCGGCGTTCAATATCGCCCGCACCCTGGCCCTTGGCGCGGACTGGTGCAACGCCGCCCGGGGCTATATGTTTTCGCTGGGGTGTATCCAGGCCCTGAACTGTCATACCGGACGCTGTCCCAGCGGTGTAGCCACGCAGGATCCCCGCCGCGGCAACAAGCTGGACGTTGAAAACAAGAGCCAGCGCGTTTACAACTATCACAAAAATACCCTGTGCGCCCTGCAGAACCTGCTTGAAGCGTCTGGCCTGAACCATCCTTCCGAGCTTGGGCCGGAGCACATCATTCAACGGACCTCAAAGACCGAGGTGCAGTCCTACATGGACATGCTCCCCTTCCTCGCCCCGGGCGCCCTACTGGAAGGGAAAACCGGCCTTAGCGTATTCGACAAATACTGGCCGGAAGCTCAGCCGGATACTTTTGGACCACCGGAGTTCATCATTAAGCTGCGGGAAACCAAGCTCCATTAAAATCCTGCCTAAACGCCAAAAGCCTGTTTATTTTTGGTTTGGGCTGGTGTAGACTTCGCTCCCGCTAAGCCACTGAGATTTCTCCCAAGTTTCTCTCTGGCCAATAGCATTTCGGGGCGTAGCGCAGCTTGGTAGCGCATCTGCATGGGGTGCAGAGGGTCGCAGGTTCAAATCCTGCCGTCCCGACCAATTCCTCAAACAAAGCCCGGGCCGAAAGGTCCGGGCTTTGTTTTATCTGAAAACCGGCCCGGCTTTCAGGCATCACCATCTTGTAATTCCTTTCATTTCCGGCAACACTCAGAATCCTTAATAAAAACACCCATGCGTTCTACTTGTTGCTGGCGCTCTCATGTCCATGCTTGACTATGTAGTCCCCTACGACTTCTCTGCACTGACCGTACTGAGCTACCTGCTGGTACTGGCATTCTATGGTTATGGCATTCTCCGGATGCCGGAAAGCGACCGCCCGGGCAGCGGTCGCATCCTGACGTTCGTGCTGGGCGTCATGCTTTGCTACGGCGTTATGCAGACCCGATTTGATTACTACTCCCAGTACATGTTCTTCGTCCACCGGGGCCAACACCTGATCCTTCACCACCTCGGACCTTTCCTGATCGCCCTGTCCAACCCGTTACCGGTGATGCGCTTCTGGTATGACCGAATAAGCCCCGGGTTTAGGAGCATCCTGAAACCTGTAGGGTTTGTGTATCGATGCCTCCAGCAGCCATTGATTGCCTCCGTGCTGTTCGTGGGCCTGATCTATTTCTGGTTATGGCCACCGATCCACTTTGACGCGATGCTGAGCCGCAATCTCTACTGGGTCATGAACTGGAGCATGCTACTTGATGGCCTGCTTTTCTGGTGGCTGATCTTTGATCCTCGATCTCCGGCCCTCAGCTCCGCTCTGGGCTATGGCAAGCGTATGCTGATCCTCGCGCTGGTCGCGATACCCCAGATGATCCTGGGGGCCACCATCGTCTTTTCCCGGGGCATGGTGTACGACGTCTACGAAGTGTGCGGCCGGGCATGGCCCATCGAACCGGCAACCGACCAACTGATTGGAGGGCTGTTGACCTGGATACCACCCGCCATGATGAGCATCCTTGGTATTCTGATTATCCTGCGACGGGCGATGCACGAAGATGGCAAATACCCAACCCGATCCAACCCGCTCAAGGTGACAACTTCATGAGCTTTCACTTTCCCGCAAACCTTCGGTCATGGCTAAACCTGCCCCTGCTTCTGGCCACAACTTTCGTGCTGGGTGGTTGCCTGGGAGAAGACGATTCATGGCACGGCAAGGATATTCAGGGCCTGATGCCAGAGTTGGCGTTTGAACTGACAGACACCTCGGGCGAAACCGTCAGCGCAGGAGAACTGGACGGGCAGATACGATTGCTGTTTTTTGGCTTCACTTCCTGCCCGGATGTCTGCCCGACCACACTCCAGAAGCTCAACCAGGCCATAAAAGCCATGCCGTCGGAAATGCAGTCACAGACGCTGGCCCTGTTTGTCAGTGTCGACCCCAAGAGAGACACCCCGGAGCGTCTGGCCAGTTACGTAGATTTTTTTGGAAAGCGGATCGTGGGCCTGACCGGTGACGAGCCAGAGTTGCGTGAGCTTGCCAAGCGCTATCGCACCACCTTCGGTTATGACGAGCCCGATGCTGACGGTAACTACGCGGTCTCTCACAGCAGCGCTGTGTATGTATTTGACCGGGAGGGCGAAGCCCGCCTGCTGATCAGGCCAGACCTGAGCGCTGACCAGATTCGCCAGGACCTTATTGCACTGGTCAGGGAAAACTCCTGACGCTCCGTTGCAGCCAGGGCCCCCTACCTCTGGGGTAACGGAATAAACTCCACCTCGTCCCCGGGCACCTTATCAAACCGGCCTTCCGTCCAGTCATTTTTGGCCTGTTCGATGCGCTCCTTGCGGCTGGACACGAAATTCCATTCGATAAACCGCTTGCCCAAAGGCTCTCCACCGATCAGTGCAATCCGGGATTCTTCCACTGCGGTGATCGTAATGCCCGGCTGGTTGGCGAAGATCGTCATGGACTGGGCAGGCAGGTCGGTATCCTGGGCTTTCAGGGCGCCACTGGCGACGTAGACCGCTCGCTCCTCGGCTTCTGGCAGGCTCAGGGTTTGTCCAGGCTGTAAATGGGCTTCCACATACAAGGTATCGGAGAAAAGCCGCACCGGGGATGTCATGCCGTAGGCACTCCCCATCATCACTCTCACGGGTACGCCGTCCACTTTTACCGCAGGTATGTCTTCACTCGGGTAATGATGGAACGACGGCTCTACCTCTTCGTCCTGCTCCGGCAGGGCCAGCCAGAGCTGTAACCCGTCGAGCGTGTGGTCCGCCGCGGTCACTTCCGGGCGCTCCCGCTCGGAATGCACCATGCCGCTCCCCGTGACCATCAGATTGATATCCCCCGGACGGATCGGTTGCAGGCTCCCAAGGGAATCACGGTGCAGAATCTCCCCTTCGAACAGGTAAGTGACGGTGGCAATACCAATATGTGGGTGAGGCCGCACATTGATCCCCTGCCCTGCTGGAAAGTGCGCCGGCCCCATGTGATCGAAGAAGATCCAGGGCCCGACCATTTTGCGTTTCGCCGTAGGCAACAACCGCCTGACGGAAAAGCCACCAAGATCGGTCTCTCTCGGCGTGAGAATCAACTCTACCGCACTGCAAGGGGAGGAAACCGCATCACAAGCCTGTTCGGCTTCAGCCATTGTGTTACTCACGACGTCACTCCTTTCATTGATTCAGCGCATGACCTTGAGTGCCTGCGCCCATTTGGCCATCTCTTCCAGCATCGCCTTGCCCGAGCTTTCGTGGTGCTCAGAGGCATTGAAGGTTTTATTCTCGTCTATTTGCTCCCACGGCATCTGCACCATGACACCCTCGACCATCGGCATCATTTTCAGGGTCGTGACCAGTTGCTTTGAAAGCTGTGCCGACCTCAAACCACCAGAGACACCGCCGTAACTCACAAAACCACAGGGTTTGTAGTTCCATTCGCTGTAGACATAATCAAGTGCGTTGACGAACGCAGGGGACGGACAGAAATTGTATTCGGGGACCACAAACGCATAGGCGTCAGCCGCGGCAACACTCCGGGACCAGGCTTTGGTGTGTTCATGCTCGTACTGCTGCATACGCGGATGCCTGGGCTCATCGTAGACCGGCAGGTTGAAGTCCGCCAGGTCCACCAGACTGCTCTCAAACTGCCCCTGACTGTTGGCAAAGTCATGGAACCAGGTAGCGACCGCAGGACCTACCCGGCCCGGGCGGGTACTGCAGATAATAGTGTGAAGTTTCAAGGCCATAATCTTATTTCCTCTGTATGGGCTAAAAGCAAGGCAACACCCATCAGCATAGTCGATGCCAGAACCAGGCATAAAAAAACCGAAGGCGCACCTTCGGTTTTTTTCGTCTGACCCACCGCGATCAACGCAATGGGGCGTTCAGCACTTCCAACACTTCTTCCAGCTCTGTAATCATCTGCCGGATAAGCTGCTTGTACTGGGAGGTATCGTCTTTCACCTCATGACTGCTCAGCTTCTGCTTCGCGCCACCAATGGTGTACCCCTGATCGTACAGCAGGCTGCGGATCTGGCGAATGGTAATAACATCCGCCCTCTGGTAGTAGCGGCGATTCCCGCGGCGCTTGACCGGCGACAACTGCGGGAATTCCTGCTCCCAGTAACGGAGTACGTGTGCTTTTACGGCACACAGCTCGGCTACTTCACCAATCGTGAAGTAGCGCTTACCCGGAATAGCGGGTAACTCGTTGTTATGACTCGGTTCCAGCATACGTTTCTACTTTCTGCTTTAATTTTTGCCCTGGACGAAACGTAACAACCCGCCGTGCACTGATCGGTATTTCCTCACCAGTTTTCGGATTCCGTCCCGGTCGCTGCTTCTTGTCTCGCAGGTCAAAGTTACCGAAACCGGACAACTTCACCTGTTCGTTATGGCTGAGTGCGCCTCTGATTTCATCGAAAAAGGCTTCCACCATTTCCTTGGCTTCGCGTTTGTTCAGGCCCAGTTCCTCGTACAAGCGCTCGGCCATTTCCGCTTTCGTCAAAGCCGCCATCTGTTAACTCCTCAGTGTTGCCCCCAGCTCTTCCTTCAATGCTTCAATCACACCGTTGAAGAGTGAGTGCACCTCTTCTTCGTTAAGCGTGCGATCAGGATGCTGCCAGAAAAGGCTCAGGGCAAGGCTGCGGTTGCCTTCACCCAGGCTTTCGCCTTCATAGACATCAAACGCACGCAACGCCGTCAGGCACTCGCCAGCATGCTTTTTGGCTACACGCTCCACATCGGCAAACGCCACATCGTTTCCGATAATAATAGCCAAATCTCGCCGAACTTCAGGGAATTTTGAAATTTCTTTGAAATTAGGCACATATCCAGAGACGATCGAATTCAAGGATAGCTCAAACATCAGGATCGTGCCATTAAGTTCAAGATTTTTCTGAACTTGTGGGTGTAACGTTCCAATCCAGCCAACATGCTCACCGTCTCGTACCAGCTCCGCCGTTTGCCCCGGATGCAACGCCGGGTGCTGACTGGCCAGGAACTGAATCTCGATTCCCAGGAGACGGAACAGACTTTCCAGTTCCCCTTTGACATCAAAAAAGTCAGCCGCCCTGCGCCCATTAACCCAGTTTTCGGGCTGTTGCGAGCCAACCACGACACCTGCCAGCATCGGTTGCTGATCAATGGCATCACCATCTTTCAGAAAGCGCAGACCAGTTTCGAACAAGCGGATGCGCGGCTGCTGCCGGTTCTGGTTATGGGCTACGGTTTTCAGCAAGCCACTCCACAGACTCGTACGCATCACCGACAGATCCGAGGAAATCGGGTTGGCCAGCTCGATGCCCTCACGATCCGGATCGACCAGTTGCTGAACCTTTGGATCCACAAAGCTGTAGGTAATGGCTTCCTGATAGCCACAAGCCACGAAGTAGTTCTGGATTGCCGATACCGGACGAACCGCCTCTTCCTGGGCGCGCAACCCCAGGGACCCTGTCGGCTCGGTGACAGGCAGGTTGTTGTATCCGTAGATCCGGCCAATCTCTTCAATCAGATCTTCTTCGATGGAGATATCCGGTCGGAAGGTGGGCACATGCACGCGCCAGCCGTCTTTCAACAGCTTATCGATATGCAGACCGAGGCGAGTCAGAATTTCCTCGACCTTCGTGCGGTCAATGGCCAGGCCCAGTACATCGGCGACACGCTGCTCCCGCAGATCAATGGTACGATCCCCAGGCAGATGTTCGTCGCTGGCAACTTCAACGATCTCGCCAGGCTCACCGCCGACGATTTCCATCAACAGCGCCGTGCAACGCTCCATGGCATCGCGGGCGAGCTCATAATCCACACCCCGCTCGAAGCGATGAGAGGCATCGGTATGCAGGCCATAGTGCCGTGCCTTGCCGGCGAGAGAAATAGGATCGAAATAGGCAGATTCGAGCACCAGATCACGGGTCCTTGTGCTCACGCCTGAATGCTCGCCACCCATAACACCCGCAATAGCCACGGGCTTTTCATGATCTGCGATCACCAGGGTATCGGCAGTCAATTCCACTTCCTGGCCGTCCAGCAACACCAGTTTTTCGCCCTGCTCTGCCATCCGCACCACGATGCCTCCCTTGATCTCGTCCCGATCAAAGGCATGCATGGGCTGACCCAGCTCCAGCATGACGTAGTTGGTGACGTCCACCGCCGCATCGATAGAGCGGATACCAGAGCGCCGGAGCTTTTCCTGCATCCACAACGGGGATTCCGCCTGGAGGTTCACATTACGCAAAACCCGCCCCAGGTACCGGGGGCAACCAGACGGAGCTTTCACGGCAATATCCGGCACTTCCGAATGAACCGCTTCAATTGGTTCAATCACCGGCGCTTCGACCACCAGGCTGTTAAGCACACCCACTTCACGAGCAATGCCCTTGATGGACAGGCAATCTGCACGATTGGGGGTGAGGTCGACATCAATGGTCACATCGTTGAGCTTGAGATAATCACTCAGATCCCGGCCCACAGGTGCATCCGCAGGCAACTCCATCAACCCATCACTGTTATCCGACAACCTCAGCTCTGACTCGGCACACAGCATGCCTTCGGAGGGCTGACCCCGCAGCTTGGCTTTCCTGATCCTGAAATCACCCGGGAGCACGGCGCCCACAACGGCAAAAGGAACCTTGAGCCCGTCACGCACGTTCGGCGCACCACAGACCACCTGTACCGTCTCTTTGCCGTTGCTGACCTGGCACACGCGAAGCTTGTCGGCATCGGGATGGGGCTCGACGGAGAGCACTTCCCCGACGATGACACCACTGAATTGCCCTGCAACCGGCTCGAATCCGTCGACTTCCAGCCCCGCCATGGTGATCTGGTCCATCAACGCCTGGGAGTTGAGTGTCGGGTTAACCCATTCGCGCAGCCACTGTTCACTGAATTTCATGGTATTTGCCTTGTCCTGATGCGGTTTTGCCTGTTGATTCGATTACCTGTTGATCACGGTGTTATCGGAACTGGCGCAGGAAGCGCAGATCGTTCTCGAAAAACATGCGCAGATCATTCACGCCGTAGCGAAGCATGGCCAGGCGCTCTACACCCAGACCAAAGGCAAAGCCACGGTACTCTTCGGCATCAATACCGCAATGTTCAAATACTTTCGGGTGCACCATTCCACAGCCCATGACTTCCAGCCACTTGATGCTGCCGTCAGCCTCACGCCCCCACTCGATGTCCACTTCCGCAGACGGCTCGGTGAACGGGAAGTAAGACGGCCGAAACCTTACCTCCAGATCGCGCTCAAAGAACACCCTGAGGAACTCTTCCACCGTGCTCTTAAGGTCGGCAAAGCTGACGTCTTTCTCCACCAGCAACCCTTCCACCTGATGGAACATGGGGGTATGGGTCATGTCGGAGTCACAGCGATAGACCCGCCCCGGGCAGATCATCCGGAACGGAGGCTTGCCCGCCTCCATGGTACGGATCTGCACCGGCGAGGTGTGGGTACGCAGCAAAGTGCCCGGATTAAAATAGAAGGTATCGTGCATGGCACGGGCCGGGTGATGGCCGGGAATGTTGAGGGCTTCGAAGTTATGATAGTCATCTTCGATTTCCGGGCCCTGCTCCACGGTATAGCCCGCACGGGAGAAGAACTGCTCGATGCGCTGCAGGGTGCGCGTTACCGGGTGGAGGCCGCCCAGATCCTGACCGCGGCCTGGCAGTGTCACGTCAATGGATTCGCTGGCCAGCTTCTGCTCAATCGCGGCGCGCTCCAGGTCCGAGCGGCGGGCGTTGATGGCCTGCTCAACCTGCCCCTTGGCCTCGTTGATTTTCTGGCCGGCGGCGGGGCGCTCTTCTGCGGAAAGCTTGCCCAGCGTTTTCGCCTGCTGGGTGATCACACCCTTCTTGCCAAGGTATTCAACACGAATTTGATCAAGTGCCTGCAAGCTGTCGGCGCTTTCTACCGCAGCCAACCCGTCCTGAACCAGTTGCTCCAGGTTTTCCATTGACCCTGCTCCAAACCAGAAATGGGAGTACTAAAACCAGTATCTATAAACAAAACCAGTACTTATAAACAAAAATAGGGAAAGAGCGCGCCCTTCCCCTATTAGAGGACGCCATCATGAACCCATGAGGACGTCCGGATCGATCAATAATCGATGAAAGAGCTTAAGCGATCACAGGGACGCTTTGGCCTTCTCAACTACGGCAGCAAATGCCTGCTGCTCGTTCATGGCCAGATCGGCCAGAACCTTACGATCGATCTCAACGTTAGCCTTCTTCAGACCAGCGATCAGACGGCTGTATGACAGACCGTTGGCGCGGGCACCCGCGTTGATACGGGCAATCCACAGGGCGCGGAATGCGCGCTTACGGTTACGACGGTCACGGTATGCATACTGACCGGCTTTGATAACCGCCTGTTTGGCTACACGATAAACGCGACTACGCGCTCCGTAATAACCCTTGGCCTGACTGAGAATCTTCTTGTGACGACGACGTGCTACCACGCCACGTTTTACACGAGCCATACTTTAATCCTTCTACCTTTAAACCTTTGCAGGAATGGTTAGCGGCTGAATCAGCACGCTGTCATACGCTTGATGGAAGCCACGTCAGACTTGGCAATCAGCTTGGTACCACGAAGCTGACGCTTACGCTTGGGGCTCTTCTTGGTCAAGATATGGCTGGTGAAGGACTGCTTGTGCTTGAAGCCGGTGGCGGTTTTCTTGAACCGCTTGGTAGCTCCGCTTTTGGTTTTCATCTTAGACATTTTTAAAACTCCGCATTCTATTTTTAAATAAAACAAAATGTGCCCCTGAACGACAAATCCCCCGCAGACGCGGGGGATCATCACCCGATCAGGTTCACTTCTTTTTGCGGGGAGCCACAATCATGGTCATCTGCCGGCCTTCCATTTTCGGCCGCATCTCAACCGTTGCAATCTCTTCGATGTCCGTTTCGATCCGACCCATGAGCTTCATACCGATTTCCTGGTGTGCCATCTCACGGCCACGGAAACGAATCGTGATCTTGCCGCGGTCCCCGTTTTCAAGGAAACGTACCAGGTTGCGTAGTTTGACCTGATAATCCCCTTCTTCAGTTCCTGGACGGAACTTAAGCTCTTTGACCTGCGTCTGCTTCTGCTTTTTCTTGGCAGCCGCCTTGGCCTTCTTATCTTCGAAGACCTTCTTGCCGTAATCCATTATCTTACAGACGATCGGATCGGAATCCGTAACCTGTACCAGATCAAGAGTGGCTTCTTCCGCCTGCTTCAAGGCCTCTTCGATCGGAACAATTCCCACCTGGGTGCCTTCGGCATCGATCAGGCGGACTTCAGTTGCGTCAATGTTGTCATTGATCGGCGCCTTTGGTGTGCGCCCACCCCGATTCGCTCGCTGTTTAATAATCAGATCTCCGTTTTGGTTCTGCCCTTGCGTTGAATGTCATCAGCCAGTAGCTGTTCGAACGCTTCAAGCGACATAGTTCCCAGATCTTCGCCTTTGCGGGTTCTCACCGCAACGGCGTTGTTCTCGATTTCTTTGTCACCGACAACAACCAAAAAGGGAACTTTATTAATAGTGTGCTCGCGGATTTTAAAGCCGATCTTCTCGTTTCTCAAGTCAGCATTAACCCTATAGCCCAAAGAATCCCACTTTTTCGCCAGATTCTGACAATAATCACGCTGATTATCGGTGATATTGAGGACCGCGACCTGGGTTGGTGCCAGCCAGGCGGGGAATGCGCCTTCGTATTCCTCGATGAGGATACCAATGAAACGTTCGAACGACCCGAGCACCGCCCGGTGCAGCATTACCGGCGTCTTGCGCTCGGAATTATCTGCCACATACTGGGCGCCAAGGCGGCCCGGCATGGAAAAATCGACCTGAATGGTACCGCATTGCCATACCCGACCGATACAGTCTTTCAGGGAGAATTCAATTTTCGGGCCATAGAATGCACCCTCACCCGGCAACAATTCCCAATCCACGCCTTCGCGGTTCAGTGCTTCTTCCAGGGCCGCTTCCGACTTGTCCCATACCTCATCGGAGCCTACACGCTTCTCCGGACGGGTCGACAGCTTGTAGAGGATCTGGTCAAAACCGAAATCCTTGTACACCTCGTGGAGCAGGTCGATAAAGCGCGACACTTCCTCCTGAATGGCGTCTTCTTCGCAGAAGATGTGGGCATCGTCCTGGGTAAAGCCGCGAACACGCATCAGCCCGTGCAGCGCGCCAGAGGCCTCGTTCCGATGGCAGGAGCCGAATTCAGCGAGGCGCAGCGGCAAGTCCTTGTAACTTTTCAGACCCTGGTTGAACACCTGGATGTGACACGGGCAGTTCATCGGCTTGATGGCAAAGTCGTGCTTTTCGGACTCGGTGGTGAACATGTCATCGTGGAACTTGTCCCAATGACCGGATTTTTCCCACAATGCCCGGGAGACCACCTGGGGCGTCTTGATTTCCTTATAGCCGTGACGGTGCAGGATATCGCGCATGTACTGCTCGATTTCCTGGTACAGGGACCAGCCATCCGGATGCCAGAACACCATACCCGGAGCTTCTTCCTGCATATGGAACAGGTTCAGTTTCTTACCGATCTTGCGATGATCCCGCTTTTCGGCCTCTTCCAGGCGATGCAGGTAGGCCTTCAGGTCTTTCTTGTTGCCCCAGGCTGTACCGTACACGCGCTGGAGCTGCTCATTGCCGGTATCACCCCGCCAGTAGGCGCCTGCCACCTTGGTCAGCTTGAACGCCTTGAGCTTGCCGGTATTGGGCACGTGGGGCCCACGGCAGAGATCAATAAAGTCACCCTGACGGTAGAAAGACAGGTCTTCATCACCGGGAATGTCCTCGATGATACGCACCTTGTATTCCTCGCCCATCTCGTTAAAGAGTTTCACCGCCTCTTCCCGGGACATCACCGAACGCGACACCGGAATGTCCTGCTTGGCCAACTCTTCCATGCGCTTTTCAATGCGCGCCAGATCTTCGTTGGTAAACGGACGGTCAAACTTGAAATCGTAGTAGAAGCCGTTATCGACCACCGGCCCAATGGTGACCTGGGCTGACGGGAACAACTCCTTGACCGCCATGGCCAGCAGGTGGGCAGTGGAATGACGGATAATATCCACGCCATCTTCATCCCGCTCAGTCACAATGGCGAGATCAGCGTCATCTTCAATCTGGAAACTGGTGTCTACCAATTTGCCATTGACGCGTCCGGCAAGGGCGGCCTTTGCAAGACCTGCGCCGATATCAGCGGCGACGTCGTGTACGGTAACGGCTTCGGCAAAGCTGCGGTGGCTGCCGTCCGGCAGGGTTACTACGGGCATGATTCTCTCCTGTGGGTCTCAGCGGTGATCCGTACCAAAGATCACGTGTAGGCGGCCATCCGCGATACAAACCACGGGCCGCATTCGCAGCGGAGTTTAACAGAAAAAAACCCGGCAGGTTAATGCCGGGTTTTGCCAACCGCCGGGTCCGTCAGGCCGTTGCTGCGGCGGCGTCCTCCCTGCTCTTGCGCCGCAACTGGCCGAAGGCCACCAACCCGAGCAGAGTCAGGGCGGGGATGAACATGATTTCCCGGGGGGGACGGTCCAGCTCTACCTGAACGGCGTCTATTGTCCAGCCGAACTGGAAGCCGGCATCCTCCGCCGGACTTCCAAAATCGACGAATTCAACGGTCATACGATCGCCATCGGGCTTCAATTCCAGACCCGCACTCATCAGCCGCTCTTCTGGCGAATCGCCTTCAGGGATTTCGAGCTTGAGGTAAGTGGTTATATCACTGCCGTCCAGCGACATACCCGACGCTTTCAGCACAATAGGCTTATCCGCAGGCACTGTCTCCACATACTCCATGATCTCCACACTGGGACGGTCCTCGGTGGGAGGATAGATCATGTCCCACCAGAAGCCGGGCCGGAACATGGTGAAAGTAATGAGCAGAAGCAACAGCGATTCCCACTTATAGCTCTTGGTAAACCAGAATCCCTGCGTGGCCGCCGAAAACACCAATATCGCCGTCACAGCGCTGGCAATGGTAATCAGCAGATCCAGCCACCCGGTCAGCCCGATCAGCAACAACTGGGTGTTGAAGATAAACATGAACGGCAGGATCGCCGTCCGAATGTCGTAGGTGAAACCCTGGATACCGGTTCGTATGGGATCAGCCCCTGATATGGCGGCAGCCGCGTAGGCTGCCAGCCCCACAGGCGGCGTATCGTCCGCGAGGATGCCAAAGTAGAACACGAACAGGTGAACCGCAATCAGCGGAACAATCAACCCGCTCTGAGCGCCCAGAGTGACGATGACCGGCGCCATCAGGGTAGACACCACAATGTAGTTTGCGGTGGTGGGCAACCCCATCCCCAGAATCAGACTAATGACCGCAGTGAAGATCAGCATCAGCAACAGATTGCCACCGGACAGGAATTCCACGAATTCCGTCATGACCAGACCGATGCCCGTGAGGGTGACGGTACCAACCACAATACCTGCGGTTGCAGTCGCAACACCAATACCCACCATATTGCGTGCGCCGGTGGACAACGAATGGGCCAGGTCCAGCACGCCGGTTTTGAAGTTTTCAAGGAGGGCACCCTGCTTGCGGAAAAACGCCCTCAACGGCCGCTGGGTAATCACGATGAAAACCATGAAAACAGTGGCCCAGAAAGCGGACAACTGAGGAGAAAAACGCTCTACCGTAAGACACCAGACCAGAACAACCACCGGCAGCAGGTAGTACAAACCGGTTTTGACCGTCGGTCCCATCTCCGGAAGCTCGCCCATGTCGGCGTTCGGATCATCGATTTCCAGTTCCGGAAAACGCGTCGCGTAGGCCACGAGCCCCACGTATACAAGCAGGAGCAACGGCCCCAAAACCCAGACAGCCGCTTCGCCAAGCCAGGTTTTCATCCAGCCAATGCCGTAATAGACCGCAAGCGTCAGTACACTGAGGCCGATCAGGAGAACTACCCAGTTCAACATTCTCTGGGCAAGCGTCGGGCGATTCAGGCGCTCAACACCTTTCATGTTCAGCTTGCAGGCTTCCAGGTGCACAATGTAAATCAGCGCAACATAGGAAATCAGCGCTGGCAGGATTGCGTGCTTGATAACCTCAAGATAGGAAATGCCCACATACTCGACCATCAGAAACGCGGCGGCACCCATGATCGGCGGGGTCAACTGACCATTGGTTGAGGCGGCAACCTCGACCGCACCGGCTTTGGTTGCCGGAAATCCCACACGCTTCATCAGCGGAATCGTGAACGTGCCGGTCGTCACCACGTTGGCGATAGAGGAACCTGAAATCACCCCGCTCAAACCACTGGAGACCACCGCAGCCTTGGCCGGCCCGCCACGCATGTGCCCGAGGCCTGCATAGGCGACCTTGATAAAGTAGTTACCGGCCCCCGCCCGCTCAAGGAGGGCGCCAAACAGTACAAACAGGAAAACGAAACTGGTGGACACACCCAGCGCCACCCCGAACACCCCTTCGGTACCGAGCCACTGGTGCGAGGCAAGCTTGCTGAGACTCACGCCCTTGTGGGCAATGACATTCGGCATGTAAGGGCCGGCGATGGAATAGGTGATGAAAACAACGGCAACAATCGTCAGCGGCAGTCCCAGGGAGCGGCGCGTGGCTTCCAGCAACAACACCAGACCGATCATGGAAACCCAGAGGTCCGTAGTCGTCGGAAGTCCGGGGCGACTGGATAGCCCCTCATAAAAAACGTATAGATACGAAGCACAGAAAGCCGCCACCAGGGCCAGAATCCAATCATAGAAAGGCACACTGTGAAGGTTCCGCCCCTTAATCATCGGGAAGGCCGAAAACGCCAGAAAAACGGCAAAGGCCAGATGTATGGAGCGTGCTTCGGTGGAATTGAACAACCCGAAATTGAAGATATACGGCAGTGGTGATGCAATCCAGAGCTGGAACAGAGACCACACCAAAGGAATGACAAAAAGAATGACGGCGGCATTACCGCTGGTTGCCCTACCCCCGGTTTCTGTCTGCAAAATCTGCTCTACATTTTCGCCATCCACACCAGGCCCTTTAGCCGGGTCGCTCGTTGCCATAAAAAATTCCTGTTACGTAAAAGATTGATCCATGAATAGACAACACAGCGGACCCATGGCCCGCTGTGTTGAGATACCGACAGATCAGTCGATCAGGCCGGCTTCCTTGTAGTACTTCTCGGCACCCGGATGCAGGGGGGCACTTAGAGCGTCGGACACCATTTCTTCCTTGTTCAGATTGCCAAAGGCCGGATGCAGACGCTTGAAGCTGTCAAAGTTTTCGAACACAGCTTTAACAACCGCATACACCACGTCATTGGGCACGTCTGTGGAAGACACGAACGTTGCCGCGACACCGAAGGTGGTGACGTCATCATCGCTGCCTCGATACATGCCACCCGGAATGATGGCTTTACGATAGTATGGATTATCGTCGATCAGCTTTTTGGTGGCGTCGTTGTCGACGCTCACAATGACACTGTCGCAGGAGGTGGTCGCTTCCTTGATGGCACCGGATGGATGTCCAACGGTATAGAAGAAAGCGTCGATGTTGCCATCACACAGCGCCTGGGACTGCTCGGCAGCCTTGATTTCCGCTGCCAGGGAGAACTTGTCCTGGGTCCAGCCCATTTCCTTCATCAGCACTTCCGCAGTAGCCCGCTGACCAGAACCGGGGTTACCAATAGAAACGCGCTTGCCTTCCAGGTCCTCAAAGGTTTTGATGCCGGAGCCTTTGCTCGCAACAACGGTGAACGGCTCAGGGTGCAGCGAGAAGACTGCCCGCAGCTTTTCATTCTTGCCGGCGTCTTCAAATTCACTGGTGCCGTTGTAGGCATGGTATTGCCAGTCGGACTGGGCAACCGCCAGATCCAGCTCCCCTTCACGAATGGCGTTCAGGTTGTAGACGGAACCACCGGTACTCTCGACAGAACACCGAATACCGTGCTCCTTCCGGTCCATGTTCACCAGACGGCAGATTGCACCACCGGCCGGATAGTAAACGCCGGTTACCCCGCCAGTGCCAATGGTGACAAACCGCTGTTCCTGCGCGGAAACCGCAGAGGAAGCGGCGCCAAGACTAACGGCGGCAGCAAGGGCGAGAACAGAACTTTTAATTTTTAGCGTCATGGGATCTTCCTTTTTCATCATTATCATATGGAACCCGCATCCGCATGCGGACAAACTACTGGTTCGTCTTGAAACATAGACCACTTCGCACCATAAATAAAGGTTGCATTAGCTGGCTAACCAGTTGACCGGGAAACAAAAAAGCCCGCCAAGCGGGCTTTTTTGCGGGTGCATGCGGCGGTTATTTCTTTGACCGCGCCTTGGCAAGCATATGGTCAGGACGCAGCAAGAAGCGCGCCAGTGCCGGCAGCAGCCAGATGGCCCCGACCATGTTCCACAGGAACATGAAGAACAGCAGGAAGCCCATGTCGGCCTGGAACTTGATCGGAGAGAAGATCCAGGTCACCACACCGAGGCCCAGAGTCACGCCGGTAAAGATAACCGCTTTACCCGTTGAACGCAGAGTCTCGTAATAGGCTTCCTGCAGGGGTTTGCCCTCCAGCAGGTATTTCTCCAGCTTGGTGTAGATATAGATACCGTAATCGACACCGATACCCACACCCAGCGCGATTACCGGCAGGGTCGCCACCTTGATGCCAATACCGGACACCGCCATGATCGCCTCACACAGGATCGAAGTAAGCCCCAGCGGGATCACGACACACGCCACCGCGCGAATGGAGCGGAACGTCAGGAAACACAACAGACTGACCACGCCGTAGACGAAGATCAGCATCATGTTCTTGGCGCTGGAAATCACTTCGTTGGTGGCTGCCTCAACACCGGCATTACCAGCTGCCAGCAGGAAGTTATGCTCCTCGTTGCTGTTGTTCTCCGCGAACTCCTCAACACGGTCTATGACAGTCTTCAGCGTTTCGGCCTTGTGATCCTCAAGGAACACCAGCACCGGCGTCAGGTCGCAGTTGGTATTGATCAGACCCGATGGCGCTCCGCGAATAGACGCGTTAATGATGGTCTGGTTGCGGGAAATCTCGTACCACTTCCAGTTGCCCTCGTTGAGGGCCTTGGTGACGATCTTGGACACGTCCGCCAGCGACGCCGAAGACTGGACGCCCGGAGTGTTCTGAAGCTCCCACTGCAGGCTGTCCATGGCGCGCAGTACATTGTACTGGGTGCACTGCTCCTCTGGCGTTTTCACCATCACCACCAGAACGTCGGCACTGGTGGAGTAGTTGTCGATGATGTAGGCGTTGTCCTTGTTATAGCGGGAGTCCGCGCGCAGTTCCGGAGCCCCCTGGTCGAGGTCCCCTACTTTCAGGTCCTGCTTGTAGTAAAGCCCAAGGCCGAGACCGATTACTGCGACCAGCAATGAAATCGGCGCCACGCCAGGATGGGAGAAGTAGGACATGACCCGCCATTTGCGATCCTGCTTTTCGCCGTGATTCTGCACATGCCGGACACCACCCTTGGTAATGCCGATATAGGACATAATGAGCGGATGCAGGACCAGGTTGGTAATAATCACGATCGCCACACCCAGACCGGCAGCCACTGCCAGATCCTTGATCACGTCAATCTGGATGAACAATAGGGTCAGGAACCCGAAGGCATCCGAAATCAACGCCAGCATGCCCGGGATATAAAGGGCCCGGAAGGCAAGCCGTGCGGCGGTAATCGGATCAAAGCCCTTCGAGGCCTCAATCGCCATGGCGTTGACCACCTGAACACCGTGGCTGATACCAATCGCAAACACCAGAAACGGCACCAGTACCGAGTAAGGGTCCAGGCCATAACCGAGAAGCCTGAGAATACCCAACTGCCAGAATACCGCCACGATGGACGAGAATACCGGCACCAGCGTGCCCGCGATACAACGGGAGTACCAGAACAGCAGCAGCGTTGTCAGCAGAATCGTGATGCCGGCAAAGTAGGCAATGGCGCCAATACCTTCAATCAGGTCGCCGACTTTCTTGGCGAAACCAACAATATGGATTTCAATGTTGGGATTATCCGCGCCGTACTTCTCACGGATCTTTTCTTCCAACTGACGGGAGAAATCACCATAGTCCAGAGGCTCACCGGTCTCCGGGTTATTCTCATACAACGGCGCGTACACGATCGTGGAACGGAAGTTGTCCGAAATCAGGCGGCCAACCTCGTTTGAGCGCAGAACATTCTGGCGTAATGCTTCCAGGCTGTCACGGGAGCCATCGTATCCATCGGGGATCACAGTCCCACCCTGGAAGCCCTGCTCCGTCACTTCAACCCAACGTACATTGGAGGTCCACAGTGACTTCAGCCCCGAACGATCAACACCGCTCAGGTAGAACACCTCATCAGTGATCTCTTTCAGGGTTTCCATGTACTCTTTGGTGAAAATATCGCCCTCTTTCACCTCCACGGCGATACGCACAAAGTTCCCCAGGTTCTCCAGGTCGTCCCTGTGTTCCAGCATGTTCACAATATAGGGATGCTCAAGCGGGATCATCCGCTCGAAACTGGCATCCGGCTGGATCTTGATGGCGTTGTAGCCAAGAAACAGCGTCAGGAAAAAGAATGCAATCAGGATGATGGCCCGATTGTTGAAGATCAGACGTTCCAGGAACGGCTCCGCCTTCGGTGTCGTCAGGTAATGTTCGCCCTTATCGTGCTTCGGGTTCGACATTCAAAAGCCCCTCTATTATCCGTTCTGTTATTGCCGCATCAGGGCGTTATTGAAGGTTCTTGCCACGGGCGTCGGTGAACTTGACGCCACCCTCGCCTACGATGAGAAGGTTGGTTCCTGAAATCGGAACAACCGCCATGACGCCTTCCCGGTCAGTCCGGAAGTACGGGCGGAAGGATTCGCCGCCGTTGGTGCTCATCAGCACTGCGCCGCTGTTTCCTACCAGGGTGATACGTCCATCGTCCGCAACCACGCCGCTGTTCAGAGTGGCACCGGCCTCATTGGGAATCATCTCCCAGGACTTGCCCAGGTCTGTCGAGCGCATCTTGTTGCCACGCAGGCCGAATGCCAGCATTTCATTGGGCTCACCCGTACCGACAGCGCCAAAAAGCGATCCTGAGTATGGGCTCTCGCGACGCTCCCAGGTATCACCGCCATCAACGGACACGTGAATATTGCCAGCCTCACCGACCACCACCAGGGCGCCACCCGTTACCTGGGTGATGCTGTTGAGATGGAAGCTTTGCGGGTTATCAATCTGCGCTGACCAGTCTCGCCAGGTGTCGCCACCATCGGTGGTGCGCAGAATCATGCCATAGGCACCGACCACAAAACCGTGATTCTCGTTCTCAAACCACACGTCCAGCAACGGATTCACCGGCCCAACATCGAGATCGGCTTCCAGGTTGCCCAACGTAAAAAACACATCGTCCAGCGCCCATTCAAGATCGCTCCTCTCCTCTTCCGGCGCTTCTTCGATCTGCTGTTCAAGTTCGGCAATCTGCTCCTGTTTGGTTTCAATCGCCAGTTTTGCCGCTTCGACACCGGTCAACTGAAGCTCCCAGGATTCACCAGCATCGCCTGAGTGCAATATCACCCCGCTGTGACCAACGGCCCAGCCATACTGTTCGGTGCCAAAATCAATTCCAGTCAGGGTGACGGAAACAGGCACTTGCCCCTGCTCCCAGGTCTGCCCTTCGTCATCCGAGTAAATGATATGGCCCCGCTCACCCGCCGCCACGATCCTGTCACCCGCTTTTGTCACATCGTTAAGCAGTGACTGCGGAGCCAGATCGGTTGGCCGTGATGGGGTTTCGATGATATCCGCGAGCGCAAACGCCGAGGGAGCGGACAGTGCCATGGATGCTCCAAGACAAGCCGCACCCAGAGTCTTGCACATCAACCTTGTAGCCATTCAGATTGCCTATTATGTTGTTTTGAACTGTGTCTCTGTTGTGCCGTGTAACGGCCGGTGTCATAAACATACCGGCAACCTTGTGGTTACCGGTATGCAGGTTCGCCGATAACTTCGGGCGAAGACGTCATCCCCGAAGCAGTATAAACCTCAGCGCACACTCCGGCGGCGAAGGGACGCCGGAGAGAAATAACGCTTATTGGGGACATCGTCGGAAAAGGTACGGGTATTCGGCTCTTCCGTATCCAGTCCCAGAACGTGGTAACGCCGGGCCTGCAGATCGTGGTAAACATCCAGTACTGTCCACACGCCCGGAAGCTCATAATAGTTCTTGGGCAGGCCCATAGTGACACGCCAGAGTTCTCCCCGACCGTCGTACTGATCCACCAGAACGGTGTTCCAGCTGTCTTCATCGATATAGAAACGACGTTTGGCGTATATGTGGCGCTCACCGTCTTTCAGATTTGCTTCCACAACATGCACCCGGTGAAGCTCCCAGCGGGTGAGATCCGGATTGACGTGGGACACTCCAAGGATTTCAGAGTAAGGCGTGCCTTTCTCACCAATGCGGTAATTATTGTAGGGAATGTAGATTTCCCGCATGCCTTCGTAATTCCAGTTATACCGGTCCAATGCACCGTTAAAGATGTCGGTATCATCCGCAGTACGAAGGTTGTCAGCAGCGGCAATGGGAGAATCGTAGCCCAGGTTCGGAGCCCTGCGTACACGGCGCTGGCCGGCGTTATACCCCCAGCCATTACGCGGATTGATAATCTGATTCAATGTTTCGTGAATCAGGATGGCACCACCGGCAAGACGGGGCGGTGACTGGGTAAATGAGAGGTAGTAGAAAATCACGTTTTCCAGATCTTCTTCACCACCTTCAGGGTTGTAATAATTGAAGAAAGCTTCCTGCTGGGACGTAACGAGAGAATAATCGCCGTCGGTCTGGACCGCCACTTCACTGGAGCGACGGGTAACGTTGACCCCCCGCCACCGGGTCAGGTGATTCCAGATCGCCTGCCACGCCTTTTCCTCATTATTGCCGTGAAGAATCGGGAACGGGTAACCGCCAAACGCACCGTCAAGGCCCTCACCCTCACCGACGATCTCCGCGTTCACCGCATTTTCTTTGGTGTTTTCGGCAACCCAGTCCGGCACGGCATGGGTACGCCGGCTCTTGTAGACCGGAATCCGGAAGGTGGTGGGGTAGGCTTCCAGCATAGCCCTGACACCGTCGGTAAGATGGTCGCTGTACTGCCCCATGTTCGATGCATTGATAGTGAACAGCACGTCGTCATCCGGGAACGGATTGATATGATGCTGGCCACTGCCTTCATAGCCATCGGGAGGCGTTGTCAGACCGCCATCCCAGGCAGGAATGGTACCTGCGTCATTGCCGGCCTTGATGGAGCCGAAGGGTGTGAGGTCCTGCCCGAGCCGTGCGGCCTCACTGGATGACACGGCGGCCGCGGCGGGGGCAGAAGCCACGGATAGCGCGAGCAGACCGCCCAGGAAAAAGTTCTTGTTATAGATCATTATGAAACCCTAATACTATCTGGAGGCCCTTTCGAGGGCCTTTTTTTGTCGTTTCATGGTTTATCGACTATCCAACAGGTTAGCCGATCGGCCAATATTGTCTATCGACCGAAAGTGCGATTTTGCACCCGCAGCGGCTCCCCTAGCCGACGAGACTCTTGTGAACCACCTCGTAAACATCCCGTGACAGCCCTTTCTTGTCCCGGATCTGCTCAAGGGCGATTTTCATCTGATCACCATGGACCGGTGCAAATTTCTTCCACCGGGTCAGCGGCGTCACCAGGCGCGCCGCGATCTGCGGATTGCTGTCATCAAGACGGCAGACCTGCTCCGCCAGGAAGCGATAGCCGGAACCGTCCGCTGCGTGGAATGCCGACAGGTTCTGTCCGGCGAAGACGCCGATGACCGAACGCACCTTGTTGGGGTTCTTCCAGTCGAACGCTTCGTGGGTCATCAACTGGCGGATCTGCTCCAGGCTGCCGGTGGCCGGGCTGGATGACTGCACCGAGAACCACTGCTCCACCACCTGGGGATCCGCGGAAAACTGCTGATAGAAGCTCTCCAGTGCCTGCTCCCGCTCCTGCACGAATCCGGAGTTGACCAGTGCCCGCAATGCGCCGAGCCGGTCGGTCATGTTATCCGCCTCGCGGAACTGGTCCATGGCCAGGTCGCGACCCTGCTCATCATCAATGTGAAGGAGCCACGCCAACGCGGTATTGCGCAGACTGCGGCCGGCAATCTCTTCAGGGGACAAGCCATAGGACCCGTCCGCTGCGTGGCGCTGATAGCAGGCCAGCAGATCCTGCCGCAGCTCACCGGCCAGATGCGCGAGCACGCGCTCCCGAGCCTGGTGAATGGCGGGCACATCCGGGCTGTCCGCCAGCTCAATCAGGTAGGCCTCCGAGGGCAACTGCATCATTTTGGCCACCAGCGCCTGATCCAGAGACTCATCCGACAGTAACTGGCGGTATGCGGCAACCAGCCTGGGCTCAATGTCGGCATCACCCTCTGCATCAACCAGCGACTGGATCACATCCACGGCCAGTCTCTGGCCGGCATCCCAGCGGTTGAACCCGTCGGTGTCGTGGCTCATCAGAAACAGCAGCTGCTCGCGCGTCCACGGATACGCCACCCGCACTGGCGCGGAGAAGTGTCTCAGTAGCGACGGCACCGGGCGCTCACTGACACCGGTGAATTCGAACGTGTGGCTGGCATCGGTCAACTCCAGCACCCGCTCTGACGGGGAATCGCCGTTCTCACCGGCCAGGGTCAGGGGCATATCCTGACCGTTGCTATCGAGCAGGCCCAGAGCAAAGGGAATGTGCTGGGGCTGCTTGCCCTGCTGCCCGGGTGTATCCGGAATGCTCTGCTTGATGGTGAGGCTGTACGTGCCAGCCGCGTCATCATAATGATCACTGACATTCAGCACTGGCGTCCCCGCCTGTACATACCAGAGCCGGAACTGGGAAAGATCTCGACCGCTGGCATCTTCCATTGCGGAAACAAAATCATCGGTGGTGACCGCCTGGCCATCGTGCCTCTCGAAATACAGGTCACTGCCTTTACGGAACAGCTCCGGCCCCAGCAGGGTATGGATCATCCGTACCACTTCTTCCCCTTTTTCGTAGATCGTCAGGGTGTAGAAGTTGGAAATCTCCATGTAGGAGGCCGGGCGCACCGGATGCGCCATGGGGCCGCCATCCTCGGCAAATTGCGCCGTTCTCAGCAGGGTGACGTCCTCGATACGCTTGACCGTGGGCGAGCCCATGTCGGAGGAAAACTGCGCATCCCGGAAGACCGTGAAGCCTTCCTTCAGGCTCAGCTGGAACCAGTCGCGGCAAGTGACGCGGTTACCGGACCAGTTATGGAAGTACTCATGGGCGACAATCGCTTCGATGCGCTGGAACGCCAGGTCCGTAGCGGTGTCCTGACTGGCAAGCACGCAGGAGGAATTGAAGATGTTCAGCCCCTTGTTCTCCATTGCCCCCATGTTGAAGTCATCCACGGCAACGATCATGAAGATATCAAGATCGTATTCCCGGCCGTAGACTTCTTCATCCCAGCGCATGGAGCGTTTGAGGGAATCCATCGCGTGCTCGCATTTCTCCGAGTTGCGCGGCTCCACATACATCCGCAGGTCGATGTCGCGGCCCGACACAGTGGTGAAGGTATCCCGCTTTTCCACCAGGTCTCCAGCCACCAGCGCGAACAGGTAACAGGGTTTCGGGAACGGGTCTTCCCAGGTGACAAAGTGCCGGCCGTCAGCCAGGTCGCCCCGCTCCACATCGTTACCGTTGGACAACAGGATCGGATAGGCGGCCTTGTCCGCCTCGATCCGGGTACGGAAACGCGCCATCACGTCCGGCCGGTCCGGGAAAAAGGTGATGCAACGGAAACCCTCCGCCTCACACTGGGTGCAAAACATCCCCGATGACTTGTACAGCCCCTCAAGACGGGTGTTGTTCTGGGGTTCAATCCAGGTGACCACCTTAAGCTCGAAGGCATCGGGCACGTTTGTGACTACCAGGGTGTCGCCGAGGTCCTCGTATTGCCCCTCACCCAGGGTAGCGCCATCCAGCGCCACGGACTCCAGTTTCAGGCTGTCACCGTCCAGCTCAAGGGCACCATGGTTGTCACCCGACTCCGGATTCCGGCGCATGGACAACACGCTGTGCACGCGGGCGCCATCTTCAAACAACTCGAAACGGAGGTCGACGTGGTCCACCAGGAAGGCCGGTACACGGTAATCTTTCAGGTAAATGGTTTGTGGCTGACTGGTACGCATTCGCTGTCTCCAGAAATTCGTTGCGGTCGATACGGACTACGCCTACCGACACGGATGTATCACTCGAGCGGACTCAGGGCCTGGGAAATACCCGGAAGCGGACGTCATAACCGGTGTATTTACGAATATTGATCACCCCGGTGTCGAGCATCAGGTACTGCCCCTTGATGCCCTGGAGTGTGCCTTCCGCCGAAGGCTCCTTGTCCAGATTATGGGTTTTGATTTTCTGCGGCCAGACCTGGACCGGATAACTGAGATCCAGACTCGGCTCATCCACTGCCTGCAAGGCATCTGCCCCATGGGCCGCTTTCAGCTGCTCCAGATCGTCGGCAATCAACGCCAACATCCGGTCGCGCTCGGCAACCAGGTCCATCTCGGGCACATCCCCCTTGAGCATGGCACGCCAATTGGTGCGATCGGCAACGTGCTGCTTGCAAGCCACTTCGACAAATCCGGCCAGTTGTCGGGTGGCGACCCGCATCATTGGAATCGCATCCACCGCGCCCTGGTCAATCCACCGGGTCGGCACCTGGGAAGCCCGGGTAATCCCCACTTTCAGTCCGGAGGAGTTTGCCAGATACACAACATGCTCAACCATGCAGTGTGTCTCACCCCATTCCGGCTCCCGGCAGGTGCCTTCGTGGTAATGGCACTTTTCCGGGCTCATGATGCAGGTATCACAGGCCGCCAGTTTGCGGAAACACGGGTAGCAATACCCCTGGCTGAAACTCTTTTTGGTGGTGCGGTTACAGTGTATACAACGAATGACACCGTCATAATCAATCTGTACCGGGTAACCGATCATTTCATTGAGCGGAACCCGGGTATCCCCGACCTGAATCACATAATCGACCGGCTGCCCCGCCTCCACTGGCATCTTTCGCAGCCGGCCACTCACATCCACCAATGCACTCAAGACTTGACCTCAACAAACTGCGACGAATCCACATCGCCAGAACCGGACGCCTGCTTTACCGATGGGTCACAGGCCGTTCCCGCCTTGCTTCCGCGATCCAGAAATCCGACTCGTTCGGTCTCGGGAATGCTGTGCAGGTTCTCGTAGTATATAACCGCTTCCAGGCAGATTTCGCGCTGCTCTGGCGTTAACTTACGGCCATCCGGCCATTTGCCCAGCTCAATGGAGCGTCGCAGGTTCTGGTAAACCGTTGGGTCCAGTCGCTCAATCAGCTCTTCGTATGTCATGGTCTTCTCCTGCAAAACGCTTCTGCTAAAAAAATAGTTGCAACGGGTTGACAGACGCAAATGATAATGATTATTATTAACTCACCAAATGACGAAGGTCGTATTCATTTGGTCTCTCTCATCAGGAGCTATAAGCTCTTTTAATGCCCCGCCTTTTGGCGGGGCTTTTTTATGTCCTTGCCACCCTCACCGGCAGCACGACCGACAATGCCAACCCGGCAATAAAGCCGCCAAGGTGGGCCTCGTTAGCCATACGCCCCAGCCCCAGCATTTCCGGTAACGGTGTAAAACCGATCACCATCCATACCACGGCGAACGTGACCAGAGCCGGCGGGAACTGGAACCTCGGCACACGTCGCTGGCTAAGCCAGCAATACCCCAGAATGCCGTAAACCACGCCGGACAAACCGCCAAATAAAGGCCCGGACACGAAATACTGCAAACCATTGGATACCAGGCTGGTAAAAATGAACAGACTCACCAGTCTGGCTTTACCATCAAACCACTCAATCTGGCTGCCCAGGAACCAGAGCATGACCGAGTTGAAAATAATATGGGTCCAGCTGAAATGCAGGAAATCCGGCGAAATCAGCCGCCAGACCTGGCCACTGGCAAGGGTCTCCCGCAAGGCGTACACCCTTGATGACACGGTGTTCCAATCAAAGCTTTGGGGATCAACCACCATCAACAGTGTGGAAATCTGGTTTCGGCCCATCCCGGTGATCCAGGCAGCCAGCACGGCAAGTACGATAATGCCCAACACCAGCGGCGCATGACGGGGAGACGGCTGCCAGCGCCCCCCGCGGTATACCTGAGAGTTACTGGCGGAATTCACTGCATTCCGCACCTCGGGCTCTTCCAGGAAGCGATCCAGAGCCCGCAGAACAGGCTCGGTGTGATCCGCGTTTTCCAGCCACAGTACCTGAAAACCACCTTCCTCGGTGATGCGGTGCGCCACCCCCTGCTCACGCAGCCAGCGGCTGAACCCCGCCAGGTCGACACTGACATCCATCTGCTTAACGCGATACACGAATTACCTCGCCACACTGTCTTCGCTGGTCGGATAGTCCGGTTGCTCCGGCCGGTCCACGTCCACCCAGACAAACTTGTCTTTCGACAGTGTACGCTCTCCATCCATGCGATAGGCCACCAGTTTGCCGTACTTAACGGCGCTGTAATCAATGCAGGCCACGTTCGCCTTCAACGGCGCGGGGCTGCTATCCATCCAGTAATGCCCAACAAAAACCGGCGGTTCACTCAACGGGTAGGAAATCAACTGACGGCGCTCCCCATCGGACAACGGCATACGGGCTACCTCCGGCGGCAGCGGGTCCGGCTGGAACACCACGTCGGCGTAGGTTTGCGGATTCTCCGCCCAGAACTTGGTGCGGAAGAATTCCCGCACGTAGCCATCCTTGCCGGTGATCTTCACGCCCTCGGGCAACCGCAGATCGGTCCCCCTCAGCAAGGTATCCATCACCTGCCCGGCAAAGGACTCAATGGCGGAAGACGCGTGCAGAAAATCTTCATCAATGCAGGCGCCACCCTGGGCATGCTTGAACTTGTTAATCAGATCACCATCCCAGCAGGCATGAACCACCCGGAACCCTTCCTCTTCAATGAACAGGGGAATGGTATAAAACCATTCGAGGAATTCGTTCCACTCATGGGGGTACGGCTCAAACTGTTGCAGGGTTTCCTGGATCAGCCGGTCATGGCGGGCGTTATGCTCTCGCAGCCATTTTTTCCCGCTGCCCGGCCGCGCCCGGGTGCAATAACCCAGGGCATTGTACTCATGGTTTCCCATCACGATTCGGGCTGAACCGTGCTCGACCATATCCCGCACCAGGTGCAACGCTTCACGGATACGGGGGCCCCGATCAATGATGTCGCCGATGAATATGGCCTGCCGGCGGGGGTGCTGGTAGACGCCGTTGACTTTCCGATACCCCATCTGATCCAGCAGTCGGGTCAATGTGTGGGCACACCCGTGAATATCGCCAATGATATCGTAACCACGACTCGCGGTTTGTATTTGTCCTGACATGCTCAACTCGCTGCAATCTCACTGGCCCAGCCCAGCTTACCGCGGCATGTGGCGTAAAAATTGTGATCCGTAGGATGAATAAGACGGATCTTGAAGGGTTTTTTGGTGATTCGGATGATGTCTCCGGGGGCACAGGCAATGTTCATCTGGCCATCGAAACTGATCTGGGGATAGGTCTCGTTGGTTTCACCGATAACCAGTTTGATCTCGCTCTTGCCATCCACCACGATGGGCCGGCTACTCAGGGTATGGGGGAACATGGGCACCAGCACGATGGCGTCCAGCTTGGGATGCATGATAGGTCCGCCGGCGGATAATGAATACGCGGTCGACCCCGTCGGAGTGGCCACAATAAGGCCATCCGAACGCTGGCTATATACGAAATGTCCGTCAATAAACAGGTCAAACCCGATCATTCGGGTGGACTTGCCGGGATGCAGCACCACGTCATTCAGTGCGGTCCCGAACCCCAGTGGCTGGCCATTGCGTTCCACATTACCATCCAGCAGGAAGCGGGTTTCCTCGATGTATTCGCCCTGCAGCACCTTTCCCAGGCGCTCTTCAAGGTCAGAGGGAGAAATATCGGTGAGGAACCCCAGGCGGCCACGATTGACCCCAAGCAAAGGGATCTTTGATTTGGCCAGCTCCCGCGCAGCTCCGAGAAGGCTGCCATCGCCACCCACCACGATCACCAGGTCACAGATCTCACCCAGCAGCTTTTTGCTGGCCACTTGCAGACCGTGGCCAGGCAGCATGCTGGCCGTGTCTTCCTCGATGATGACGTGGTAGTGATTATTGACCAGGTACTGCTTGAGCTGGCGCAGGGATTCCACCACCTTGACGCTGCCCATACGGCCAATCACGCCGATATTCCTGAATTGATCCATGTAGCTTCCTGTGGTGTCGGGAATGGAGCCGGGCCGGTTTCAGGACGGGACCCGGTGACGATCTTGAGACAGTTTAACGAAAGTCACACCGATACTGAAAAAAGAGTCGCCCCGGGATACAAAATCGGCTCACGCCGTAACCGGCTCCCGGTGCTTCTCACAACGGTCGTCCGTCCCCGCACGAAAGTCCGCAGGCTGGCTCACACGCATGACCGGCTCGCCACAGGCCTTGCCGTCATCCCCCTGATGCAGGCACACCGGGTTTTCGTAATGTTCGAGCCACTCCCGATAAGCGGGCTCGTTGAGACCACACCGTTCTGCGGCGTAGGCCACCGGGTTGTTGAAATAGGTCTCAATGTCATCGTAAGGAAGGGTAAGGTGCCCAACACCGGCGTGGTAGGCCACCAGGAAGACCGACTGGCGTTGCAGGTGCTCCATCACGGAGTTTTCCGGCGGTTCGCGGTGCCGCAGTTCATAGTTCTCCTGCTCAAGAGCCACGAGCTTGTCATCCCGCAGTTCCAGTTCCCGCTGCTTACGCTCAAGCTGTTCGCGGAGCAACACCATCTCGGCGTCGGAGTTGGCGTCCTTGCGAACGTCCTGCTCCGCCCCCTGGGTTATCTGCTCCTGCATGGTGAGGTACTGCTCGTTTCTCTCCGCCAGCCGTTTTTTGAGCTGTTCGTTGCTCAGGCGCTGGCGCTCATACTTCTGCTCCAACGCCGACATCTCGCTGCGTAGCGCCTGCATTTCCAGGCGATGCTCACGCTGAATATCCGACAACGAATCCCGGTGAACACTCTGGAGGGTCTTGATGCGCAGACGCTGTTCCCGGATCAATTGGGCCAGCCGTGCACGATCACCGGAGCCGGACGATGATTCCCCCGCATTCGATTCCGCCGCAAGCACCGGAATGTTTTCTTCCTGGGCAGGTTCAATCTTGCGAAACTTGAGGGAGTTGGCTTCCACCGCCTTGCGAATGGATTGGAAGTGGTTGCTACCCGGCGTCATGTCCGGGTCCCAGAGTTCCTCTGCGAACGACGGATCCGGGCACTGACTACGACACACCAGGCGAATGGGCCCGGCGCCCATATCGGGCCCCTTGGCGCCCTCCAGAGCAAGCTTTTCGATAGGAACATTCCAGTGGCTATCCGCGCGCCCTTCCTCATCAAAATAGATGCGGAAAAACACCAGCGACTGAACCTGGAGGTCCCCGGCGAGATCCACCAGGACTGCCTTTACATCGGTTTCCGCAAGATCGGACAGCCCGACATACCCATCAAGGAAGGCGCCGAATTCGGTCGCGCGCATTTGCCGCGACACATTGCTGCCGTCCATGAAAAACACCGCCGAATAACCATCGCTTGCCTGGTCGGCAGACACCATTGTTGACTCCCCGCTATTCCGAAACCTGACATCAACACGCCCAACACCCCGTAGGTGTTCCATTGTTGTTGAAGTCGGCGCCCTCGCCCCGGGCACTTGGGCCCGGGGCGAAATTTCAAACTGACAGACTTCCGGATAATAGTCTAGCCAGACTGGCGACGGGGAACAGCGAAAAACTGAAACGTTTTGTGATCAGATCTCCGCTGCCAAACGGCTACCCTGGTCGATAGCACGTTTGGCATCCAGCTCGGCCGCAACGTCGGCGCCGCCGATCAGGTGAACCGGAAGCCCGGCGGATTCCAGACCCTGCTGCAGCTCACGCAGTGGCTCCTGGCCAGCGCAGAGGATAATGGTATCTACCGGCAACAGCTTGTCTTCGCCCTGCTCCGCCCCCTTTGGAGTAACGGTGATGTGCAACCCTTCATCATCAATCCTGCGGTAAGTCACCCCCGGCACCATCTGTACCTGACGATTCTTGAGGGAGGTGCGGTGTATCCAGCCGGTGGTCTTGCCCAGATTCTTGCCCACTTTCGAGACCTTGCGCTGAAGCAGATAGACTTCCCGCGCCGGCTCGGGCACCTCTGGGGTTACCCCCTTGATGCCGCCACGGTGCTCAACGCTGAGGTCCACACCCCACTCCCGCATGAAGTGCTCCGGGTCCAGCGCCGCGGACGTACCTTTGTGAACGATGAATTCCGATACGTCGAAGCCAATGCCGCCGGCGCCAATCACCGCTACCTTCTGACCAACCGGCTTACGCTCCAGCAGCGCATCCAGATAGCCAATCACCTTGGGATGATCGACACCTTCGATCTCCGGCGTGCGGGGCTCGACACCCGTGGCCAGGACCACGTCATCAAAACCACCGGCCTTGAGTGCATCCACGTCGACCCGGGTGTTCAGGCGAACATCCACACCGTGCTTATCCAGCATGACACGGAAATAACGCAGGGTTTCGTAGAACTCTTCCTTGCCGGGGATACGCTTGGCCACATTGAACTGGCCACCAACTTCACTCCCCGCATCAAACAGGGTCACCTTGTGCCCGCGCTCCGCAGCCACCGTCGCAAACGCCAGGCCTGCCGGGCCGGCACCGACCACTGCGATGGATTTCGGAGACGCCGTCTTCACATAGCTGAGCTCGGTTTCATGACAGGCTCTCGGATTCACCAGGCAGGAGGTCAGTTTGCCGCCAAAGGTGTGATCCAGACAGGCCTGGTTGCAGCCAATACAGGTATTGATCTCATCCGCGCGGTCCTCCGCTGCCTTTTGCACCAGATCCGCATCGGCAAGGAATGGACGAGCCATTGAAACCATATCCGCATCGCCCTCCGCGAGAATCTTCTCCGCGACATCCGGCATGTTGATACGGTTGGTGGTCACCAGCGGAATCGACACTTCGTCTTTCATGCGTGCAGTGACTTTGGAGAACGCGCCACGGGGCACCGAAGTGGCAATGGTCGGTACACGGGCTTCATGCCAACCGATACCGGTATTGATAATGGTCGCACCGGCTTTCTCGATTTCCTTCGCCAGATGAACCACCTCGTCCCAGGTGCTGCCATCCTCAATCAGGTCAAGCATCGACAGCCGATAGATCAGGATAAATTCGTTACCTACCCGCTCGCGAACGCGGCGCACGATTTCAATTGGCAGGCGGATGCGGTTTTCGTAACTGCCACCCCAGCGATCCGTACGATGGTTGGTGTGGGAAACGATGAACTGGTTAATGAAATATCCCTCGGAACCCATGACCTCTACGCCGTCGTAACCGGCACGCTGTGCCAGTGCAGCGCAATTCACGTAATCCTGGATCTGCTTCTCGATACCGGCCTCATCAAGCTCATTCGGCTTGAACGGGTTGATCGGCGCCTGAATCGCAGAGGGTGCTACCAGCGTCGGGGCATAGGCGTAGCGCCCCGCATGCAGAATCTGCATACAGATTTTGCCGTCCGCCTCGTGGACTGCCCGGGTAATTACCTGGTGCCGGTCCGCTTCTTCCTCGGTGCTCATCTTGGCCGCGTGCTGAAACACACCACCTTCCTCATTGGGCGCGATACCACCGGTAACGATCAGACCAGCCCCGCCCCGGGCACGCTCGGCGTAAAAGGCAGCCAGGCGGTCAAAACCGTGCTTCGCTTCTTCCAGGCCCGTGTGCATGGACCCCATCAGGGTGCGGTTACGCAAACGGGTAAAGCCCAGATCCAGTGGCTCCAGAAGGTTCGGGTATTTCTTCACGCCGGGGGTCGATGCTGCGGTCATAATCTCTCTCCTCAGTATTTATCCGGGCTGATCGAAAACCAATGCCAGCCCTTTTGATGAGGCTAAATTACCGATGCACCTTGCAATGAACAATATCCCCGAATTACATTTTGATATCTTCAAACAACACATCCGGAAGAGCCATCATGGAAGCGACATCAGCCCGACGCCGTAACTCACTGGGAGACATCAGTGTTCTTTACGTTTCAGTCCTGATGAGAGCCGTTGCCGCAGAGGGAAAAAGCCCCACCCCCCTGCTTGAGCGATTCCGCCTCAACGACGAGGCCCTGGCATCTCCGGATGCCCGTATCAGCATTCCCCGCTTCATGCGCCTGGGGCAGGCCGCCATTGAACTGACCGGTCAGCCCGCAATTGGCCTGACCATGGGCACACTGAGCCGCCCGGTGGATGCCGGTATCGCCGGGCTGGCCGGCCAGTGCGACGCCACCATCGGGGAGGCACTGACCACCCTGATCCGCTACAGCCTGCTGACCAGCCACAATAGCCGGGGCGCCTCACATACCAGCCACAGCGGGCAACAGGCACATTTTTACTCCATACGCCCCTACAACGTGTTCAACTTCTTTGTGGTCGACTCAGTGCTGGCTGCCTGGACCCAGTTTGTACGCACCATCAGCGGCCAGCAGGCGGTTCTTGAGCGAGTAACCATCGAGTACCCGTCCATTGGTCTGGATGCGCAGTTTGAAGACTGGTTTGGCTGTCCGGTTTACTTTGGTGCTGACAGCAACAGCATTACCCTTGCCCCGGACATACTCCACCTTCCCTCCAGGGACGCACAAAGCGCCGTTCATGCCGCCCTGGTGCGACAATGTGAAGACGCGTTGCGGAAAATACGCCACGGTTGGACGACGGGAGACAAGGTCAGGGACCTTCTGACACCCTTACTGCGAGGGGAAACGCCCTCCCTGGAAACCATCGCAACCCGTCTTGGAACGGCCCCATGGACTCTGCAACGGCAACTGGCGGAGGAACAGACGGGGTTTCGGGAACTGGTGGATGAAACACGAAAGGAACTGGCGGCTGACTATATCCGGGAAACCAGGACATCTCTGGCGGAAATTGCCTGGCTGCTCGGCTTCGCCAATCCGGCGGCCTTTCACAAAGCCTACAAGCGCTGGTTTGACATCAGCCCGGGTGAGCACCGCAAGCAGTTCCATGAGGAACAGAGAGTCAAAGGCATACGCTGAAAAGCGTATTTCAGGAATATCAGATAACGGATAAAGACGAAGATCAAATCAGGGAAGGAAAAATGGCGGAGCGGACGGGACTCGAACCCGCGACCCCCGGCGTGACAGGCCGGTATTCTAACCAGCTGAACTACCGCTCCGCGTTGGCTATCACCTTCCGAACTGAACATCACTTTCTCGTTTGAGATCAGCTTGTTCCGCTCATCACAGTCAGGGGCCTGACTGCTTGGTGACAACGAGGGCGCATTATAAAGAGGCCCCCGTTTATGTCAACGATTTTTTCCAAAAAACTTTAAAAAGATGGATGCCTTACATGGCATCAATCATCGCATCCTTGCCCTGCGCGGTTTTGCGGTACTCAATCGGCGTCATACCCGACCACCGCTTGAACGCACGGTAAAAGGTACTGGGTTCGGAAAAACCGGTCAGGTAGACGATCTCATCAATGGATTCGTCCGTGGTCGCCAGCAATTGACGCGCCAGCCGGTAGCGGAAATCCGCCAGCACCTGATTAAAGCTGGTCTCGGCTTCGGTCAGCCGGGTACGAAGCGTACGGGGCTTGATACCCAGCCGCTCGGCCACCGCATCCAGAGTGACTTCCCCGCTATCGAGTAGCTCCGCCACGATGCGCTCGACCTGGCCGACGATGTCTTTCTTCTCAAGGCGAGCCACCTGCTCACTGGCAAATCGCTCATGGAGGTCCAGCAGTTCCGGCTCGGCATGGGGTGACGCATGGGACAGCATCGCCGCCGGAAAATACAGTCGATTTTCCTCGGCTCCGAAGACCACATCACATCCCAGCACTTCCGCCACATGATCCTGCCCACGATCACGCTGATGCTCAAATTCAATGCGGGATGGCTGGAATTCCCCTTCGGTAATCGACTGGAAAAAGATGATCATTCCCTGCACGAAACATTCGTTGAAATGCTTGAGGCGACTGATCTCCTCGGACGCGGCGTCCAGCACCATGCAGGCGTTGTCACCTTCAATGAAGAAGTCGGTGTTGGCGGCGTCACTCAGCAGACGCTGATAGTTCTGAGCCCGGCGCAGGCCTTCACCAAAGTTGGGACTGCTCAGAAAGAGATACTCAAGCACCTGTCCCTTGTAGGCGGGAAGTAACTGTCCCAGATGCAAACCGATATCAGGGTCACCGGAAACATCCTCTACTGCCTGCCAGAAGTAAACCTGAGCGCTATGGGGTGTTCTTAGCTGGTCGGTGTATACGTACTTTTCGTCCACACCCAACCGGCTGAATATTGCATCTGTGTCGATACCCTTCCGTTTCATCGCCTCATAGATCAGGCGCAACATCACTCCTGCGTCACGAAGTTCCTGCATAACATCCCGCTTTATAGTTGTGTTTGAAAACCGCCTTGGCCCATGGGACAAACCCCACCGGGAACCAAGTCAATGCCGAATCCGGCCGGGTTTGCCAGACTTTATACCTTGGTCTTATATTAGAGCATATCAGGCCAGATGCGCACAGTTGTACCAGATTGTTTACACATCTCACCTTTTTGGTCACCAATTGGAATCTAACTGTTTCAAAGTGTTGGAGATTTAACGATATGTCCGATGTGTCTGTCTACCAGAGCCGTCCACCTTCACTCTGGACACTGTATGGCAAGGCCATACTGCCCAAAGGCCAGAAAGCCAGCGGTGACCTGGAAATTCCCGGCCTCAGGTCGAGCCTGGTGGGCGTCAGTACGGCCAACGATAACCTGAAACGCTACCAGAAGGTATGTGGCTTTGCGACACAAACCCACGCCCCCATCACCTGGCCCCACATACTGGCGTTTCCGCTTCACCTGAAGTTACTGACCGAGAAAGCCTTTCCCCTGCCCTTGCTGGGCCTGGTCCACCTGCGCAACACCATCACGCAGCACAGACCCATCAGAATTGGCGAAACTCTGGACATCGACGTCCGGCTGGACGGACAGAACCAGGGAGCGAAGGGACTTGAGTTTGACCTGGTCACGGAAGTGAGCTCAGCCGGAAAGCTGGTATGGGAAGAAGTCAGCACCAACCTGTTCCGGCAGCCGCAACAGGGTGAGAAAACAAAACCCGGAAAACCACCGGAGCTGCAGCGTTACCCCAACACCCTGAACATCAATGCGCCGGAATCCATTGGTCGCCAGTACGCCAAGGTATCCGGGGACCGCAACCCCATCCACCTGCATGCACTGACGGCCAGGGCGTTCGGGTTCCCCCGGGCTATCGCCCATGGCATGTGGAGCAAGGCACAGGTTCTGGCACTGCTGGAGCAGCAGGCGGGCTGGAAACATGAAGCCGTATCGGTGGCCTGTCAGTTCAAGAAACCGCTGTTTCTGCCGGGCACGGCCCAGCTTAACTGGCAAACCGGTGACAGTAACTGGGACTACCAGCTACTGAACGCAAAGGGCGATGCACCCCACCTGACCGGGAACATCACCTGGGGCTAAGCGCCCCGCTCGGTGAGTTCATTAACCTCACAGGGATTCCCCTCGGCGCCCGCAACGGGCAACGTGAAGAAAAAGCGGGCGCCACCATCTTCCGGCCTTTCAAACCCGATATCGCCACCCTGGGCCTGAATCAGCGAGCGGCACATGGAAAGGCCAATGCCCATGCCATCGTCTTTTGTTGAGTAGAAAGGCAGGAAAAGCTTCTCCTCGGCACCCTCCGGCAGGCCCGTGCCGTAGTCCCTCACTTCTATTCGCACACAGCTACTGCCTGTCATGGCCGCCGAGACCTCCACCGGAGCCGAGGAACCGGCACTGCCTGTGGCCTCCAGGGCGTTGCGAATCAGGTTCAGGGCCACCTGCTGCACCTGGATCGGGTCCGCCAGAACGTCTGGCACGTCATCCGCCACAGTGACTTCAATTCCACCCTCGTTGTTGCGCATGTCCACCTCAGCGAACTGCCGGGTATCCTCCAGCAACGCCGGTACGGACAGGGTTTCCTTACCGGTCGCCGGCTTCTTCATGAAACGGCGGATACGGCGGATAATTTCGCTGGCACGATGGGATTGAGCCTCAATCTTGTCGAGGGTTTCCTGAAGCAGGTCCCGGTCCAGATCTTCTTTGGCCATCATGCGCTTGGCGACACGGGCATAATTGGTAATGGCGGTCAGCGGCTGGTTGACCTCATGGGCAAAGCCGGCGGCCATTTCGCCCATGGTGGACAGCCTCGACGCGTGCGCCAGCTGATCCCGCTGCTCCTGAACAATCGCCCTGGCGTCTTCCAGCGCCTGCTCGCTTTCCAGCTCGGCAGTGATATCCCGGAACACGACCACAGCACCACGAAGCTCTTCACCATCCAGCTTGGGCGTGGAACGGTACTCGGCGGGAAACGACGTCCCATCGGGCCGGCCCATGACAATATTTCTCTGGTTCTCGGCAACCCCCTGGCGACAGGTTGACTGCACCGGATGCTGCGAGGTACCCGCACCAACGTCGGCGCAATGAAGATCAAAGAAATTACGGCCAATCAACTCTTCCGCCGGGGTACGTACGATCAGCGCGGCGGCGGGGTTGGCAAAAACGATGGTGCCTTCGGCATCCAGGCCGTAAATGCCCTCACTGATGGAGTTCAGAATGCGGGCCTGGTCACTCTCCAGTTGCCGGTTTCGCTCCTGGAGTTCACGTTCGAGGCGGATAACGCGGGCGTGGGTCTTTACCCGTGCGATGACTTCCTGAGCCTGGAACGGTTTGGAAATATAGTCTGCACCACCCAGACCAAACCCCTTCACCTTGGCCTGGACATCATCCAGGGCCGACAGGAATACAACGGCGCAGTCAGAGGTGACCGGATCGGCTTTCAATCGCTCACACACCTGATAGCCGTCTAGCTCCGGCATCATGATATCCAGCAGGATCACTTCTGGCTGGTGGCGGTGTGCCAGGTCCAGTGCCTTTTCGCCGTCATTGGCGATTAGCAGGCGATAGCCTTTGTCTTTCAGGGTCTCATAGAGGACTTTCAGGTTCTGCGGATTATCATCCACGAGCAGAACCGTCGCCTCTGCGGTCTCGCTGACAGCTTCAGTCATATAAACAGGCCGGTTGAAATGTTAACCGTATCATGCCGGCCTATTCAGCGGGCGTCGATAAGGTCCTTTACGGACAGAACCATACGAACCAGGTGCGCCAGGGAGTGAGTCCCCATCTTGTGCATCACCCGCGAGCGGTGGATTTCGACAGTGCGCTGACTGATTTCCAGTTCAATGGCGATCACCTTGTTGGCCTGACCCTCGATCATCCGGTCCATGATCTCATGTTCCCGGGGCGTCAGGCTTTTGATGCGCTTGATGATTTCCTGCTTCTCATCCAGAGATTTCCGCTGCTCAAGATCCTGCTCCAGAGCGGCTTCAATTTTCTCCAGCAACGCCTCTTCGCGGTATGGCTTCTGGATAAAGTCCACCGCGCCCTCTTTCATGGCATCCACCGCCATGGGCACATCACCGTGACCGGTCACAAAAATAATCGGCAGAATGGAGTGTTTTTCATTGAGCTTTTTCTGAAGCTCCATGCCATCCATCCCCGGCATGCGGATATCCAGCACGATACAACCGGCCATTTTCTCGGAGTAATCCCGCAGAAAAGCCGTGGCGTTCTCGTAGGTCTTTACCGGCTTGCCGTCGGACTTGAGCAGCAGCTCCAGTGAGTCACGGACGGCTTCGTCATCTTCTACCACGTAAACGGTTTGCTGGATATCAGTCATGTGATCTTACTCTCCTGTCCTTTATTATCTTGTCCGGTCAGTGGATTGACGGATCTTTGTGATCATCCCGGGCGTGCTCCTGGCGCTCATGCTCGCGCATTTTTTCGAGGCGTTGCTGGATAATGCCAAAAACACTCTGCTTCGGGTACCGGCCCTTGGCATCGGCCTTGCCCGCGGGTTTACCCAGCAGCAATGTGATCGCCTCCTCCGCACGACTGACGGAATAAACCGCGAACTGATCCTTACGTACAGCCTGGACCACTTCGCTGTCCAACATCAGGTTCTGCACATTAGTAGCCGGAAGGACCACCCCCTGGGCACCCGTAAGGCCGCCCTTGAGCTGACAGGTGTGGAAAAAACCTTCAACCTTCTCGTTGACGCCACCAATCGGCTGTACCTCGCCAAACTGGTTCACCGAGCCGGTAATCGCCAGATCCTGGCGAACCGGCAGTCCGGACAAAGCGGACACCAGGGCACACAACTCTGCCAGAGAAGCGCTGTCACCATCCACTTCCCCATAGTTCTGTTCGAACGTCAGGCTGGCAGACAGATGCATGGGATCATTGACGGCAAAATGGGCTGCCAGCCAGGAGCTGAGGATCATCACCCCTTTCGAGTGGATATTCCCCCCCAGTTTGACGTCCCGTTCAATGTCCATCACCGCGCCATCACCATAATAGCAGGTGGCAGTGATCCGGTTTGATAAGCCAAATTCGAAACCACCCGTGGACAGCACCGACAGGGCATTCACCTGCCCGACGCAAGTCCCTGTCGTGGACACCAGTGTCGAACCGTCCCGGATGGAATCATAGAACTGATCGCGGATACGGCTGCTGCGATACTTCGCGCTCTCCAGCGCACGCTCCACATGAACATCCTGAATCAGCCGTGCCCCGGCCTGACGGGCCCAGAAATCCGATTCCCGCAGCAGGTTGGCAATGTCCGCCGCGTGGAGTGAAAGCCGATCCTGATGATCGGCCATACGGGCACTGTATTCGATGATCCGCGCCACCGCCTTGTTGTTGCAGTGCAGCAGCTTCTTCTCGTTGACCAGGCTGGCAATGAACTTGGCGTACAGCAGCTGGCTGTCATCGGTGCGGTACATTTCGTTCTCGAAATCCGCTGTAACCCGGAACAATTCGGCAAACTCGGGATCGTAATCCTGCAGCAGCATCCAGGTTTCGCGGTCACCGAACAGTACAATCTTGACGTCCAGGGGAACGGCTTCCGGTTCGATGGAAATGGTTCCGGACAGGGTCATTTCCCGCTCCAGGGAATTGATCTGAATCGATTTGGAACGCAATGCCCGCTTCAGCCCGTCCCAGACAAATGGCTGCTCCAGCACCTTGATGGCATCCATCAACAGGTAGCCGCCATTGGCCCGGTGCAGGCTCCCCGGCCGAATCAGGGAGAAGTCGGTAAACACCGTGCCCTTGTAGGTTACGTTCTCCACATAACCGAACAGGTTGTGGTAGGTCGGATTGTCTTCCACCACCACCGGAACCTCATCGTTTTTCTGGTGAACCAACACGTTGACCAGATAGCGGCGGGGCATTTTCTTGTCCAGAGAGGCGTAGGCAATGGCGGCCTGCTCCTCATTGTCTTCAAGAAAGATATCCAGGCTTTCAGCCAGATCAGCGCGCACCGCCTCGAAATAAGCCACGACTTCTGGCAAATCCTTGTACTTGGCAATCAGCTCATCAAGCTGGTGCCCGGAAATACCCTCCAGAGTCTCCTGATTGAGAGCCATCTGTTTCTCGGCATACTCCTGTTCCCAGTCCGCCAGTTTACGCAGCGCCTGGCGCAGCTTTTTCTCAAGCTTGTTGATAGAGTCCTCGAACTTGTCGCGCTGCTCATCGGTCAGTTCCTTGAACGATTCAGCAGTATGGGGTTCGTCTCCATTCATTGCCACCAAGCGGTAACCGCCCGGTGTCGAGACCGTCAGGCTGACCTTCTTGCGCCTGGCCTGGCTGGCCACTTTTTCCAGTTCGTCTTCCTGCTTTTTTCCATACTCGTTCTTGAGCTGTTCCGCGCGCTCCAGGAAACTGTCGCTGTCAAACGTCTGGGGGATCATTTTCATCAGCCTCCCCATCAGCCGCTCCATATCCTGTTTCAGGGTATTACCCTTGCCTGCGGGCAAACGGAGCAGCTTTGGTATGCGGGGCTCCTCGAAATTGGCCACGTAACACCAGTCATGGCTACTCTGCTCGGTGTCCACATGATGCTCCAGATACCGGAGCATCATGGTGCGCTTACCCAAGCCGTTACGGCCGACGGCATAGACGTTGTAACCGCTATGGGGCATGGCCAGTGCAAAACGGACGGCTTCCTGGGCCCGGTTCTGGCCAACGATTTCAGCCAACGGCTCCAGTTGCCGGGTGGTCTTGAATGGCAGATCTTTTAGGACACAGGCTTTGTATAGCTGATGCAGGGACAGTGACTTCAAGGTTCGGTCCTGTAACGGTCTGAATGCTTTGGCGATCCCCCCTTCGGGTGTGAAACGCCAAACGGGTTAGTTCCATGGCCGGTCATTGTAGAATCTGCCGCCCGCTATGTCGCGTTCCCACCAAAGATTTCTGCAATCGTTACGCCGGACATGCGTTACAGCAGACCAGCATCAAGGCTGGCTGCCACGTACATTCCCAGTTCCCGGCACTGCTCCTCAAACTCGTGCTTATAGTCGCCACGGCAGATCAGAGGTTCCTGTACGAGTTTCCAGCGCAGGCCGGTGGTGATGCTTTCGATGGCGCGGTTGGTGCCGGTGCCATCGTGGCCGGCGCGAATGTAGTAGGCAAAAGGCAGGCCCTGGGTCAGTTCCAGGCAGGGGTAGTAGCTGCGATCAAAGAAGTCTTTGAGGGCGCCACTCATGTAACCGAGGTTTTCAGTGGTACCGAGGATGATGGCATCGCAGGCGAGGATGTCATCGGGGCCAGCCTCCAGCGGTGCTTTGACCACCACCTCGACGGCCTCGATGTCTTCATGGCAGGCACCGTCTTTAACGGCGTCGCGCAATCGTAGGGTATTCGGGGAAGGCGCGTGAGCGACGATTAATAGTCGTTTCATGGCATCCTCCCCCAAAAGGCTGGAACCTTAAAGCAGCTCACCATTGGCTTCCGCCGGCTCTTCTGCAGCCGCCGCATCTTTCTTGGAAACCGGCTTTGGCATCAGCTTGTCACGCACCTTGGCTTCGATTTCGTGGGCGATTTCCAGGTTTTCTTCAAGGTACTTGCAGGCATTGGCCTTGCCCTGGCCGATCTTGTCACCGTTGTAGGCGTACCAGGCACCGGACTTGTCCACGAAACCTTCCTTCACGCCCATATCAAGCACTTCGGCCATGTGGTAGATGCCCTTGCCGTACATGATCTGGAATTCGGCCTGTTTGAACGGCGGGGATACCTTGTTCTTGACCACTTTGACGCGGGTTTCGTTGCCCACCACTTCGTCGCCGTCTTTAACGGCACCGATGCGACGGATGTCGAGACGTACGGAGGAGTAGAATTTCAGGGCGTTGCCACCGGTGGTGGTTTCCGGAGAGCCGAACATAACGCCGATCTTCATGCGGATCTGGTTGATGAACACCAACAGGCAGCTGGCGTGCTTGACGTTACCGGTCAGTTTACGCAGGGCCTGGGACATCAGACGGGCCTGCAGGCCAACGTGGCTGTCACCCATTTCGCCTTCGATTTCGGCTTTTGGCGTGAGGGCCGCAACGGAGTCGACGATGATGACGTCAACCGCATTGGAGCGAACCAGCATGTCGGCGATTTCCAGGGCCTGTTCGCCGGTGTCCGGCTGGGAAACCAGCAATTCGTCAACGTTGACGCCCAGCTTTTCGGCATACACAGGATCCAGGGCGTGCTCGGCGTCGACGAAGGCGCAGGTTTTGCCCTGCTTCTGGGCTTCGGCAATCACCTGGAGGGTCAGCGTGGTTTTACCGGAGCTTTCCGGGCCGTAGATTTCGACAATCCGACCGTATGGCAGGCCACCAATACCGAGGGCAACATCCAACCCCAGGGAACCGGTGGAAACCGCAGGGATGGCTTCACGGGGCTGATCGCCCATTTTCATCACGGCGCCCTTGCCGAACTGGCGCTCGATCTGGCTCAGTGCTGCGCTTAATGCTTTCTTGCGGTTGTCTTCCATCGGTGCGAAACCCTCATTCCTGTATATTTGAACAGTATTAAAACATAACCCGTCGGCGAGACCAACCCCTGTTTTCAGGCTGCCCCGAGAAACGCTGTAACGCCCTGAAGTACATACAAAACAGCCTGTCTTCGGACCTCATCCCGATCACCCGGGAAGCATTCTACCCTGGCCACGGTATCGTCCGGGCCGGTGCCCCAGGCAAACCAGACCGTGCCCACAGGCTTGTCATCACTGCCGCCACCAGGGCCGGCTACGCCACTGATCGCGACCGCTACGCCAGCACCGGTAGCGGCCAGGGCGCCCGCCACCATTTCCCGCACCACCGGTTCGCTCACGGCACCATGTTCTTCCAGGGACCTTTCGGTGACGCCAAGCAATTTTATTTTTGCCTCATTGCTGTAAGTCACCAACCCCGCTTCTACGTATGCAGAAGATCCGGCGCGGTCAGTCAGCACCTTGGCAACCCAGCCGCCTGTGCAACTCTCAGCCGTGGCAATCGTGCGCTCCTGACGGATCAATTCATCCCCGAGACGATTCCCGGCATCCGCGAGTTGTTCATCGGTCACAGACATAATCCTCTCCCTCGTTTCATCCGGAGCATTAGGAGCTATTCAGAGGCTCCCTATTTTCTTACAATCCCCGACTCTGTAAAAAGCCAATGATCCGGACGTCTTCATGTCAGTAGCCCAGACCGACCTATCCCAGCACACGCCGATGATGAGGCAGTATCTCAAAATCAAGGGCGAACACCCGAATGAAATGGTGTTCTACCGTATGGGAGACTTTTACGAGCTGTTCTACGATGACGCCAAAAAAGCGGCGGAGCTGATGGACATTACGCTCACCGCCCGCGGTCAGTCCGGTGGCAGTCCGATTCCCATGGCCGGGATTCCATACCATTCCGCTGAAGGTTACATTGCACGGCTGGTGCGGGCAGGTCAATCCATCGCCATTTGCGAACAGATTGGTGATCCGGCCACCAGCAAGGGTCCGGTGGAGCGGCAGGTCGTTCGCATTGTCACGCCCGGCACCCTGAGTGACGATGCGTTCCTGGAGGACCGTCGCGACAACCTGCTGGTGGCGATCCACAGCCACCGCGAACAATTCGGCTTTGCTTCTCTGGACATTTCCAGTGGTCGCTTTGCCGTGTCCGAACTGGAAAGCCTCGAGGCCCTTCAGGGCGAACTCCAGCGCCTGCGCCCGGCAGAGATCCTGATCAGCGAGGACTTCCCTTACGAGGAACTGCTGGAAGGCTTCACCGGCATTCGCAGACAAGGCCCCTGGCTGTTTGAGTCCGACACCGCCCGCCGGGTGATTACCCAGCAACTCCAGGTGCGGGACCTGACCGGCTTCGGCTGCGAGGACCTGACCCTGGCGATCTGTGCCGCCGGCTGCCTGCTGCAATACGCCCGGGAAACCCAGCGTACGTCCCTGCCCCACATTCGTAAGCTGACTCGCGAGCGCCGCGAGGAAGCCGTTATCCTGGACGCCACCAGTCGTCGCAATCTGGAAATCGACACCAATCTGATGGGCGGCCATCAACACACCCTGGCCTGGGTGATGGACAAAACCGCTACTTCCATGGGTGGCCGCGAGCTACGTCGCTGGCTCAATCGGCCCCTGCGGGACGTTGACGTGGTACAACAGCGCCAGCAGGCGGTCTCCGCCCTTCTGGACGGCTTCCACTATGAGCCGGTTCACGATCTTCTGAAAACCGTGGGGGATATTGAGCGGGTACTTGCCCGGGTCGCGCTGCGATCAGCACGGCCCCGGGACCTGGCCCGGCTGAGGGATGCGTTTCAGGCCCTGCCGGACCTGCAGGAAGCATTGAAACCGGTCAGTTCCCACCACATCGTCAAACTGGCGTCCATCATCGGGGAATATCCGGAACTGTCTGACCTGCTGGAGCGGTCGATCATCGACAACCCGCCCGTGGTGATCCGCGACGGCGGCGTCATCCGCGAGGGCTTTGACGAAGAGCTGGACGAACTGCGCAACATCAGCGAAAACGCCGGCCAGTACCTGCTGGACGTAGAAACCCGGGAGAAAGAACGTACCGGCATCACCACCCTGAAGGTGGGCTACAACCGGGTTCACGGCTACTACATTGAAATCAGCCGCGCCCAGTCCGACCAGGCGCCGGTGGACTACATCCGCCGCCAGACCCTGAAGAATGCCGAGCGTTTTATCACGCCGGAACTGAAAGAATTCGAGGACAAAGCCCTGAGCGCCAAGAGCCGCGCCCTGGCCCGGGAGAAATCCCTCTACGACGAGGTGCTGGAAACCGTTGCCGCGGAACTGGCGCCGCTGCAGGATGCAGCCCAGGCCCTTGCCGAACTCGACGTACTGAGTAACTTTGCCGAGCGCGCCACCAGTCTGCGCTTCTGTGCGCCCGAGTTCAGTGAGATGCCGGGCTTTGATATCGAGGAAGGCCGTCATCCGGTTGTAGAGCAGTTGCTGAGCGAGCCTTACGTACCCAATGACCTGCTGATGGACACCCAGCGTCGCATGCTGGTGATCACCGGCCCCAACATGGGCGGTAAGTCCACCTACATGCGCCAGGCGGCACTGATTGCCCTGCTGGCCTATACCGGCAGTTTTGTGCCGGCCAACCGCGCGATTATTGGGCCAGTGGACCGCATCTTTACCCGCATGGGTTCCTCCGATGACATCGCCGGCGGCCGCTCCACCTTCATGGTGGAAATGACGGAAACCGCCAACATTCTCCACAACGCCACCGAGTACAGCCTGGTACTGATGGACGAGGTGGGGCGTGGTACCAGTACCTTCGACGGCCTGTCCCTGGCCTGGGCCACCGCCGAGCACCTGGCCAAGGAAACTCGTTGCTACACCCTGTTCGCCACCCATTACTTCGAGCTGACGCAACTGGCCGAAGAGCTGCGGCACGCGGTCAACGTGCACCTGACTGCCACCGAACACGATGACAGCATTGTGTTCCTGCACAACGTCCACGACGGCCCGGCCAGTCAGAGCTACGGCCTGCAGGTGGCCAAGCTCGCCGGGGTTCCCCAGGACGTCATCCGCAATGCCAGGGCCCAGTTGACCCATCTGGAAGGCAACAGCACACCGGTGAATCCGATTGCGCCAGCACAGGCAGGCGGGCAAGAAGAAACCAGGGCCACGCCAGCTGTCAGTGAACCAAGGGTGAATGAGCCGGTATGGCAGGGGGACATGTTCGCCAGCATGGAGCCAAGCGCGGTAGAGGAAGCCCTGAAAACACTCGACGTGGATGACCTGACACCGCGGGAAGCGCTGAACCGGCTGTACGAACTAAAACAATTAATGGCGAAGTAGACGGCAAATCCGGCCGGATTGATCTAAGTAATAAGTTTATAGCGGCCTGACGCTTGCGGGAGCGGGGGTCGCTCCCTACAATATCGCGCACTTCATATTATAAACTGATGAGACTGACCACTGGACCAGGAATCAAACTATGGCCTTTATCGTTACTGATAACTGTATCAAGTGTAAATACACCGACTGCGTAGAGGTGTGTCCGGTTGACTGCTTCTACGAAGGCCCGAACTTTCTGGTGATCGACCCGGACGAGTGTATTGACTGCGCCCTGTGCGAGCCGGAATGCCCTGCCGAAGCGATTTTCTCCGAAGACGAACTGCCCGCCGATCAGGTCGAGTTTGTTGAGATCAACGCTGATCTGGCTGGCAAATGGCCGAACATCACCGAGAAGAAAGACCCGCTCCCGGACGCCGAAGAATGGGATGGTAAGCCCAACAAGCTCCAGTACCTGGAGAAGTAATCCCAGCGCGTCCCGTGACGTGAATCAGAAAAGGGAAGCCTCGGCTTCCCTTTTTCTTTGCCCGGTCGGGAACCTGCATCAGTTCGTCGCCAGCTTTGCCCCCATGGCCACAAAGAACCCGCCCGTCAACGCATTCAGCGCACGCTTGAGCCGGACACTGGCGCCCAGCCCCCGGAACCGGACAACCACCCACGCCAGCCCACATTGCCAGAACATCGCCAACAGGAAATGCACCCCTGCCAGAATCAGTGACTGCTGGAAAGCATTGCCGGACGGATCCACGAACTGCGGCAACAATGCCATGTAGAACAACGCGGTTTTGGGGTTGAGAACGTTGGAAAGCAGACCTTCCCGAAAAGACAGCCAGCGGGAAACAGGGCGCCGGGCCACCGGGGATTCGACAGCGCGGGGCTCATCGCCGCGCTTGATGGCCTGCCGCAGAGAACCGATACCCAGCCACACCAGATAGCAGGCGCCTGCCCACTTGAGCGCGGAGAAGGCCCAGGCCGTCTCCACCAACAAAATGGAAATACCCAGTGCGGACAATGAGGCGTGAATGAAGAGACCGCTACAGATACCCACGCTGGTCACGCAGCCATCCTTCAGCCCACCCCGGCCGGTGTTGCGCATCACCAGCAGGGTATCGACTCCCGGGGTGACGGTCAGCAGCGTGATGGCCACAAGGTAGGCCCAGAACAGTTCCGAAAACAACAGCGCCTCCACTTATACAAGCCGGAGGCGCTCGCTGTCAGGCCTCCTGCTGGAGAATCTTTTTCGCCGCGGCGGATTTGTAGAACGATGACAAGCGGCGGCGGACCAGGGCCTCAACATAACCCTCTTCCCGCAAAACGTCCACAATGGGCAGAATGAAACCATCGATCTCCGACATGATGACCTCTCTGGTAACGCCAACGTCATTCAGCAGGTCGGAAATGGGCCGGTCACCGTATTTGGCAAACAGATGAGACACTACCGCCCTGACGCAGCCTTCAAAGTACGGCGTCTTACGGAACTGCAGCCAGAACTCGTACCCCATGACCACGAATTCCTGCAACTGAATGTCACCCAGCCCTTCGTGCAGGTCTTCAATGGTGCGATCTTCCACCGCCACCCAGGCCGCCATCACGCTGTCTCGCAGCTCACTGTCGGACAGGGCGCGATGCAGGAACTGTTCACTGCGGTTGATCAGCCCGGGCAAGCTGTCGGACAGCCACGCCTTGATCCGCCGTTCGAAGGTCTCGTCCAGGCCTGGCACAGCCCTGTTGGCCATGCGCTTGCCAAACTTCATTACTGAGCCCACCGCCGGAACCGACTTGGTAATCAGGTTGTCTTCATAGAGATAATTGACCAGCCCGTGATACACCACATTGGAGACCAGCTCCTGGTAGACCGGGTGGGCCATGATTTCGCTGATGATCCGTTCCCGCTGCTGCCGTAACTCCAGCGCCTCCTCCAGAAAACCGGTGGCCTGCTCGCGGGTAAGGATCTCGCCCAGGGTTGTCTCGGCCTGTACCGGGGCATTCAGCACCTCCGTGGCCATTTCCGCAGCCATTTCAGGAAGCCCGTCCCCCAACTCCATATCCACAACGATGCGCTGGATCACCCCCATCACCTGCTCTTCCGAGGTTATGCGGCCAAGGGTAATCTCGTCTGCATAACGCAACAGCTCATCGACTTCATGCTCTACAAACTTGCGCAGTTTCGCGCCCTTCAGCGCCGCCATTTCATGCTTGACGTGCTGCTCAAGCAGCTCGTTGGCGAGATCCGTATTGCCTTTTGTCATGGTGTCAGCTGTCCTGTTTCTGGAATGGAATCCGATGGCCAGAGGCTAACACGAAGACCGACGGGAAAGGTTTGCCAAAAATACGGCCAGGCGGGTGCGGCCCGGCCAGTGGCCATCAACTGAAGGGAAGACCAGCCATTACTGGAAATCTTTGAAATCATGGGGCTCAGCCGCCAGCGACAGACAGAGACTGCCTGGCCCCACATAAATACTGCTGGTGATTCCCATCTGGGAGAGCAGTAACTCCACACCGTTACGTTCGCAGGCATCCCGGAGTTGGTTCAGGCCCGGCAGATCCTCGATTTCGGTCCAGGTCAGCCCACAGGAAAGACAGACATAGGGAGTGAGCAAACCCGCGTCAACCCTGGCCGCGGCGTAGTTCATCACTTTCTCGACCGCGACATCGAAACTTCGCGTTTTCGCTACCGGAGTACCAACAGCGCCCTGGCCGAAAATAACCGGAGTAATATTCAGAGCCTTGCCCAGAAATGCCACCAGAGCAGAGACACTCTTGTCGCCACGACGACGGGCACGCTCGCGGATGTAGTGAAGATCCCTGGGAATCACACAGGTATAGATTTTATCCGTGAAGCGGTCCACTTCATTACGCAGAGCATTCTTCGATATTTTCTGCCCGATCAACCGAAGAGTATGAGCAGCGAGCAACCCCTGCCCTGCGAATATCTGCTTACTGTCGATCACCCGCATGGAGAACCGACCTTCCCGCCCAGCGGCTTTCCGTGGCTCCTGGTAGTGTGCCATGACACTGTTCATCGCTTCGGTGGCGTTCTGAAAAATGAGGCTTCGCGTTCTGGTAACCGTTTCACAGATCGCCAGATCGTACTGTGTCACGATTTTTTCCATGAACAGGTCATGGATCTGCTCAGCGGTGAATGCCTGGGTTTCGGCGTGGTGCCCTCGCTGCAAAAGGCCACTTTGATAGAACTCCTGGGTACGAACAGGATCATGTTCATCAATATAGGTCTGGCCGTCGATCACCGCGGTGACGGGAAGTACAAACAGATCGTGCTTGCGACTGAACTCATAGGGCAAATCGCACGCAGAATCCACGATTAAACCAACTCGCATGGGTGCCTCCAGCTGTGGGAACTTCCTGGCACGGAATTCCCTTTTTATTGTCGTTGTTTTTGGCAGCAGCCAGTCTTGCACAAAGTGATCATTATTTCAGCAATCACCTGTTACGAACCCGACGCCACGTTTTCCAGCTCCCGCAGATTGTCCTCCAGAAGTGCTCGGTTATCCTGCTGCCACGGGTGAAAGCCTTTACGGAAATAGGCCATGAAATCCGGCATGCACTTGCGCAGCACCCCGGGCTTACCCCAAAGGAAATTCAGGCCGCCCATCCAGGTCCGCAGGCTCCAGAGTTTGCCGTCGGTTTTCAGCAGGCTGCAGGTATTGATAAAGGTGTACTTGAAGAAGTTCCAGGTCACGAAAAGGAAGACAATACGCCGTAGCCGCTCATTGCCGATGCAGTGACGGTAGACATCAAAGGCGACGGACTTGTGCTCGGTTTCTTCAATGGCGTGCCAGCGCCACAAGGCCCTCATGGTCGGCGTTGCGCCGTCCATCCACTCGGGATGACTGAGGATCGCGTTGGCCAGCACGGCGGTGTAATGCTCCGCGCCACAGGTGCCTGCAAGCTGGCGGCTCGGGGGAAGCCGGCCCACCCACGCCATGTGCTTGCGAAACCTCCGGTCCAGCCCTTCGATGTCATAACCACGGGCTTTCAGGGCTTCGTTATAGCTCTTGTGTTCACGACTGTGCAGCGCTTCCTGACCGATAAAGCCGCGAATCTCCTCTGCCAGCTTGGGGTCATCAACCCTGTCCCGGTACAGACGCACGGCATTGATGAACTGCTGCTCACCGTCGGGGAACTGCAGGGATAAGGCGTTGAAAAACGCGGTACGGAAGGCATCGTTCCCGTGCCACAGGGTTTTAAGGTCGTCGGCGACGTCGAACCGCAGGTGCCGGGGAGCAACGTTCACGCCGTCGGGCGTGGAGCTGATGGTCATGACTGCCTCCGGTTTTTATGGTTATGGAGTGGCGGACGAAAAATAACCAGCCAAATCAGTTTAAACCTGAAAAGCAGAGGGAAGGAAGTCGATGACAGGCAAAACCAGACAATTTGTCACAAAATGACATTCAGTCAAAAAAAGGGGAGGTATGGCATTGCCGATACCTCCCGAAGGACACACAGGGGTTGGGTCGCCTCCGGTGCAGAAGCCGGAGGCGACCGGTTTAGTGCTCTTCCGCGGCTTGCACACCCGGCGCTTCGGGGTCCGCGGTGAAACCAAGCAACTTGGTACGTTCAATCAGGAAATACAGCACCGCGCCGGTGGCCAGCCCCCAGCCAGCGCCGTACACCGCCAGCACCACACCCATGGTGCCGGCGATGCCGCGCTCGGTGTTGTTCTCCAGCTGCTCCAGCCCCACCATCAGGCAGATATAACCGGTCAGCAGCAGGGTCAGTGACAGTGCAATCGGCAGCACCGGCTGGAAGAAGCTCACCAACGGCAATACGAACAGCGCGATGAAACCGGTAATCCAGAAGGTGCCGCCGCCGCTGTAGATGGAGTCCATGGCGTTACGGCCATACTTGTAACGCTCCGCCATGGTGGCGGTAACCGCCGTCCAGATCGGGCCTGCCAGGCCAGGATACGGTGCGAAGAAGGCATGGCCACCGTTGCGAATGGCAGTCACCAGATGAACGCGATCGATGCTGTTGTCGATGTCCTCATCCTTGCGCAGGTGATCCACGCGGTTCATCAGCGACTGGCCGACAACGATGTCGCCAAAGGCAATGACGTACGCAATCACCGCCGTGGGAATGGCGTACATGAACACTTCGACATCCGGGAAGCCAACCGCAAACGGCAGGTAGTTCCAGAGTTCGTCAAACGCCGGTTTGGTAATGCCCCACTCCACGTTCGGAACCGCATACTCACCGGTGGCAAAGCCCACCAGAATGGCAACCACCATCCCCGGTACCATGCCGTAGTTGGCGATCTTGCGGGCAAGGTTGCTGGTATCCACGAAGCCCTTGAACGACACGGAGAACATCAGGTACAGACACACCAGGCCGCCCACAATCAGCGAGATCGGGGTTTCCGCCAACCGTCCGCCAGCTTCGATTTCCCCCATCAGCGCCGCGATACCGGCACCGATGATGATGCCGCCTTTCATCGACCGGGGAATCAGCTCCACCAGTTTGCTGCCCAGGCGGGTTACTCCCAGAACCAGGAAGATGATGAACACCAGGAACTGAAGTGCGAACAGGGCCTGAATGGCTTCGGGACCAGGTTCGTAGTCACCCAGGAACAGCAACACCACCGGAATGCCCGGGGTAATCCAGCCTGGCACCAGCGGTACACCGAGCAGAGCCGGAAGCATGAAGCCGATGCCACAGATAACCACGTAAGCCAGCGCCACGTCATAAGGCACGCCCAGGTATTTCTCCAACAACGGAATCATCGCCAGGCTGACCACGAACATGATCAGCGCCTGGACCATCTCCGCGAATTCCCAGCGGTAATGGACGAACGGCAGTCGAATCTTGAAAGGGCCTGCAGGCCAGTACGGCTGCTCTTCCCCGTTGTTTCGATGAAAAATTTGCATAATAAGGCCTCCGGGTGCACGCCAATGCGTGCACCTGATGTTGTTTTTGTGAGGGTGTTTAAGAGGCGCTGAGCGCCAGGTCAGCGGCGAGCTCGGTTATTCGAGCTCTTTGGCCTGGTCACGCAGCACAAACTTCTGGATCTTGCCGGTGGATGTCTTGGGCAATTCCGAGAAAACCACCGTCTTGGGCACCTTGAAGCGGGCCAGGTGCTCGCGACAGAAACTGATGATGTCTTCCTCGCTGACATCGCCGGCTTCCGGCTTGAGGGTCACGAAAGCACAGGGCGTTTCACCCCATTTCTCGTCCGGGCGGGCAACCACCGCAGCCTCAAGCACAGCAGGATGACGATAGAGGGTGTCCTCCACTTCGATGGTGGAGATGTTCTCGCCGCCGGAAATGATGATGTCTTTCAGGCGGTCCTTGATTTCCATGTAGCCGTCTTCATGCCACACCGCCAGATCCCCGGTGTGGAACCAGCCGCCCCGGAAGGCTTCTTCGGTGGCTTTCGGATTCTTCAGGTAACCCTTCATCACGGTATTGCCGCGCAGGAAGATTTCACCAATGGTTTTGCCATCCTTCGGCACCGGTTCCATGGTGTTGGGATCGCCCACCATGGTGCCCGCCAGAGTGTGATAACGAACGCCCTGACGAGCCTTCTTTCTGGCGCGATCATGCAAGGGCAAGGCATCCCACTCGGATTTCCAGGCACAAACCGTGACCGGGCCATACACCTCGGTGAGGCCGTATACATGGGTCACCGCAATGCCCATTTCCTCAATGGCGCCAATCACCTGCGCAGGGGGTGCGGCACCGGCGGTCATGGACTTCACTTCGTGATCAATACCGGTTTTGGCCGACTCCGGCACGTTCAGCAACGCGTTCAGCACAATCGGCGCACCGCACATGTGGGTGACCTGATGATCACGGATCAGCTGCAGGATCTTTTCCGGGTCCACCCGGCGCAGGCACACATGGGTGCCTGCCATGGCGGTAACGGTCCAGGGGAAGCACCAGCCGTTGCAATGGAACATCGGCAGGGTCCAGAGGTACACCGGGTGCATGTCCATGGACCACACAGCCTGGTTGCCCAGCGAATTCAGGTAGGCGCCACGGTGGTGATACACCACCCCTTTCGGGTTGCCGGTGGTACCGGAGGTGTAGTTCAGGGAGATTGCATCCCACTCGTTTTCCGGGAAACGCCACGCGTAGTTCGGATCCCCTTCCTGCAGGAAGGCTTCATAGTCCAGGTCACTGACCTGGGTGCCTTCGCCGTACTCCGGATCATCCACATCAACCACCAGCGGCTTGGTGTCCAGCCGGCTGACCGCATCGCGGATCACTTCGCCGAATTCCCGATCGGCGATCACCACTTTCGCCTCGCCATGCCCCAGCATGAATGCGATGGCTTCCGCGTCCAAACGGACATTGAGGGTATTAAGCACCGCACCGATCATTGGCACGCCGAAATGGCACTCCACCATGGCGGGAATGTTAGGCAGCATCACCGCTACGGTGTCACCACGACCAATACCGCGACCGGCCAGAGCCGAGGCAAGACGGCGGCTGCGGTCGTATGTCTGCTGCCAGGTATAGCGCAGCGCCCCGTGAATCACGGCCGGGTAGTCCGGGTACACACTGGCGGTGCGCTCAATGAAATCAATGGGAGACTGAACAGCGTAGTTGGCATCAAGGGGCGCGAGACCCTGGTCAAAAATCGAGGTCATGGTTGTGGTCCTCTGTGAGCGGCATTGTTCTTATGGTGTATTCAGGGAGTACGCTATAACAGCTATACTCCAACATAGCCGGAATAGTATTTGATAGGGAATATACTAGAAATTGCACCAACGTATTATAGTATAAACACTATAACAATATCAGATCATGAGACGTTATCCCCTTGACCAAGCTTAGCCCACTTCAGGACCTCGACCCGGAAGCTACCCTTATTCTGGATGGCAACGCACAGGTGAAAGGTAAAAACCTGGCAGCCTCAAAGCTGTGCCAGCACTGTCATCACAATGAAGCAGCGGCCTTGCTCCCGGTAAACACCCGGGCTTTGGTGAAAGCTTGCCTGGACCAGCAGCGGGCCATTGAATCCGTTGAAAGCCGGGTGGCCGACTGCATCTTGCTGTGGACCTTTATACCGGCGCCCGACACCGGTGAGGTGATTGCACGCGGGCGGAATGCCACCGAAGAGATCCAGGCACGGGACGAGGCGGCCCGCGCCAGCCGGTTGTATCGCCTGATCACCGAGAACACCACAGACCTGATCTCCCGCCACGCCCCCGATGGCCAGTTTATTGATGCCACCCCCGCGTCCTGGCGTTTGCTGGGCTACTGGCCCGAGGAACTTCGCGGCAAACCCCTGGAGGACATCTTTCGGGGAACCGGAGTGAGCCAGCAACTGGAGGAGACCCGCCGCCAGCTCCGGGACGATGGCTACGCCACCATGACCCTGAACATCACCCATCGGGACGGCAGCAAGCGCTGGTTCGAGATCGCCAGCCGTGCCATTCGTGAAACCTACACCGGGGCGGTAATTGAGGTTGTCAGCGTATCGCGGGATATTACTGCGAGGGTGGAATCTGAGGAAAATAACCGCAGACTGGCCGATGAACTGGCCCACACCGCGCGCCTGGCCACCCTCGGCGAGCTGGCATCCAGCATTGCCCATGAGATGAACCAGCCCCTGGCCACCATCGTGAACTTTGCCAGCGCCAGCCAGCGATACCTGAAACAGGCGCGGGACAACCCGGATTGCCTGGACCGGGTGGACGATGGCCTGCAGCGCATCACCCACCACGCCAACCGGGCATCGGAAGTGATCAAGCGCCTGCGTGCATTCCTGCGTAAAGGCCAGAAGCGCACCGCCCCCATCGCGGTCAACGACGTCATCACCAACGTGGCACGCCTGTGCCAGTGGGATGCGGAGAAACACGGCATCACCATCCGGGAGCAGCTTGCAGATCCCGGTCCTGTCATTACCGCCGACCCGGTCTTGTTGGAACAGGTGCTGATCAACCTGATTCGAAACGGCATCGACGCCAACATCGAATCAGCCAGTGAGCGCCCATCCCGGATCACCCTTACCACTACCGTCACCGGGGCCCGGGAAACCCTGATCCAGGTCACCGATCAGGGTCCGGGGCTGGACGACGAAGGACTGCGACAGATGTTCACGCCGTTCTATACCAGCAAATCCCAGGGCCTGGGGCTCGGCCTGTCCATGAGCCGCTCCATTATCGAGGGCTTCGGCGGCTTCCTGGACGCTGCCAGGACTGAACAGGGCGGACTGACCCTGACCTGCCGGTTTCCGCCCGCGACATCCTCACGCCATAAACCTGTCCATATAACGGAGACACCCCCACATGACTGACGCTTCCACCACCGTATACGTGGTTGATGACGATGCCGGCATGCTTGAATCCACCCAGTGGCTGTTGGAATCCGTTGGCCTCAACGTCCAGGCGTACGCGGACGGCCGCCAGTTTCTGGAGGCCCTGGCGGACGCCACCAGCGGCTGCGTGATCCTCGACGTAAGAATGCCCGGCCTGGGCGGACTGAATGTGCAGGAAGAATTGCAGAAGCGCGGTTCCCGGCTGCCGATTATCTTTGTGTCCGGGCATGCGGATGTGCCGATTGTCGTGAGAGCCTTCAAGTCAGGCGCCTTCGACTTCATCGAGAAACCGTTCAACGAGCAGTTGTTGCTGGACAGTGTGCAGCAGGCATTACAGGAACATCAGCAAACCAGCCAGCAGCAACGCGGGGACGAGGATACCGAAGCGCTGATCGCCACCCTCACCCGACGGGAACGGGACGTGTTCCTGCCGTTGGCCCAGGGTTACACCAGCCGCGAGATTGCCGACATGCTGGATGTCAGTATCAAGACCATCGACCTGTACCGCTCCCGGGTGATGAAACGCCTGGGCGTGGAGCGCATGCAGGATGTCACCGGCATCGCTATTGCGGCCGGGCTGATGGATCCGCTGGATCTGCGGGACTCAGCCGTTCAGTGATTGCTCCGCCAGCTCCCCTAGCCTGCGTACGGCAACTTCGATACGTTCGCTCCAGGGATTGGCGCTGTTCAGCCTCAGACAATTGCTGTATTTATCCGCGGTCGAGAACATCAGCCCCGGCGCGACATTGATGTTTTCCTCCCGGGCACGCCGGTAGACCTCGGTGCCGGTATTCTTGCCCGGCAGTTGTACCCAAAGCACAAACCCGCCCTGGGGCCGGCTCACCGCTGTGCCCTCCGGGAACCAACGCGCCACGGCGGTTCGCATCCGCTCAGTGGTCTGCCTGTAGTTCTGTCTGGCCGAACGCAGGTAGCGGTCATAGCTGCCCTGCTCCAGAAAGTGCGCCACCGCCAGTTGCGGGATGCTGGAGGTCGCCAGATTGACGAAGTACTTGTGTTGGCGCGCCTCGGCCATGTAGCGCCCGGGCACCATCCAGCCCAGCCGAAGCCCCGGGGAAATGGTTTTCGAGAAGGAACTGCAGTAAATCACATTGCCGGTACGGTCAAAGGCCTTGGCTGGTCGCGGGCGTTCACCGCTGTGGAACAGGTCGCCATAGATGTCGTCCTCTATCAGCGGCACCCGCGCATCTTCCAGCATGGTCACCAGCTGGTGCTTGCGCTCATCGGACATGCGCGCGCCCATCGGGTTACTGTGATTGGTCACCACCACACAGGCTTTGACCGGCCACTGCTCCAACGCCATTTCCAGGCCTTCCAGGCTCAGCCCGTCGGATGGATGGGTAGGCACTTCAATAACCCGCAAGCCCACCACTTCCAACGCGTGAAGAATGCCGGGAAAAGAGGGAGACTCCACCACCACGATATCACCGGGTACGGTCACCGCACGGAGCGCCAGAATGATGGCTTCCTGGGCACCGTTGGTGGCGAGGATATCGTCTGCAGTCACCGGCACCCCGAGAGCGGCCATGCGCTGGGCCAGTTGGCGCCGGAAGGACTCCTTGCCCGGGAAAGCATAATCCTGATATTCCAGCCCGCGCCGGGCGGCCCAGAGGATGGACTGCTGAATCTGCCGTACCGGCAGAAAATCCGGGTGCGGGACCGCAGCAGCGAGAGGCACCATGCGCTTCTGCTCATCGGCACACAGTTCCAGGGCCATGTCCCGTGCACTGACGGGCACCGGCCTTGCGCGGTATCGACGCATGATCGGCTCAGGCGCATCTTTGGCCGGCAACCGTACAAAGTAGCCACTGCGTTCACGGGCTTCCAGGTACCCCCGGCCCTCCAGGGTCTGGTGCGCTTGCAGAACAGTCGAAATACTCACGCCAAACTGCCGGCTTAATACCCGAACTCCGGGCAAACGTTCGCCTTCGCGATAGACGCCATCGCGAATCAGAGCCTGAAGCTGATCTGCCACCTGATTATAGAGAATACCCATAGCGTTATCCTGCCAAACCTGAGGCAACCACGGGCAGTACAGATGGCCCGGATTCACACCGGTACAGATGACTCAACACCTCATCTGTACCGGTTCAAAAACAGATTATCTGAATCTGTTATGGAAGTCAGCCAGGAAAGACAATGGAGTCATCGTCACAGGAAGAAGGAATTTCTCCATGAACGCATTGAACCGGGCCCTGCCCCACAACTTTACCCCGCCCCCGCGCAGCAGCACGAAGGATCTGCTGGCGCTGAACCACGTACCGGCCACGCCTGTTACGCTGAAAGGTATGCGCGCAACCCTGCAATGGCTGGACGATCTTGGCTTCCGGGTGGATCGGAAACAACAGGATCACTGGGTGCTCACCCACACCCGTCCCTTGCCGGAACTGCATTTTTACAGTGAAATCGAGCTTGAACGGTTTGCCACCGGAAAAGCCCACCACTACGCTAAACGAATTCTCAGGGAGACATGCCGATGAGCTATCCAATTTATCAGGTAGACGCGTTCACCAGTAATCTGTTCGGCGGCAACCCCGCAGCCGTCATGCCGCTGGAAAGCTGGCTCGAGGACAAGACACTGCAGGCCCTCGCCCTTGAAAACAAACTGTCGGAAACCGCCTACTTCGTGGCAGAGAAAGACGATCCCGAAGTGGACTTTCACATCCGCTGGTTTACGCCGGGCGCCGAAGTGCCCCTGTGCGGCCATGCCACCCTCGCCAGCGCCTGGATCATTTTCAACAAGCTGGGCTGGGCGAAAGACACCGTTCATTTCCGGTCAAAGAGCGGCATCCTCGGCGTCCGCCAGGGCGATGGTGGCTGGCTGACCCTGGATTTCCCGCGTCTGGACTGGCAGGAACAGCCCACACCGGAGCTCGTCAAACAGGCTCTGCCGAACGCTCCCGATACCGCTCTGTATGTACCGAATGACACCAACTACCTGATCGTCCTGGAGTCAGAACAGGCGGTGCTTGATGCCAAGCCGGACCTCCGGCTGCTGAAGCAACTGGGCAACCAGGGCCTGATCGTCACCGCTCGGGGTGAAGACTGCGATTTCGTCAGTCGCTATTTTGCGCCGGGCGTGGGCGTTGACGAGGACCCGGTCACCGGTTCCATTCACAGTGTACTGGTTCCGTACTGGGCGGAACGCCTGGGAGGCACGACGTTCGAAGCCCGGCAACTCTCAGCCCGCGGTGGCGAGTTACGCTGTGAACTGAAAGGCGACCGGGTCGACATAGCTGGGCAAGCCGCGTTCTACATGGAAGGCCAGGTGTACCTCTGACCGGCTGGTTCAGGGACGCACCGCCGTACCCGGCAGACGTCGCCGACGCCAATCCGTATAATCTCCGCACCTTTTAACGGATTGCGGTTATACCATGGCTTCAGACTACGACGTGATTATCATCGGTGCCGGGGCGGCGGGCCTGATGTGCGCCGCCACCGCGGGTTATCGCGGGCGCCGGGTGCTGGTGCTGGACCATGCCAACAAACCGGGCAAGAAGATCCTGATGTCCGGCGGTGGGCGCTGTAATTTCACCAATCTCAACAGCACCCCCGCCAACTTCCTGTCGGAGAATCCCCACTTCTGTATCTCCGCCCTGAAACGCTACACGCCTCAGCATTTTCTGGAACTGGTGGAGCGCCACGGTATCGAGCACGAAGAAAAAGCGGCCGGGCAGCTATTCTGCCGGGACAGCGCCAAGGATATCCTCAACCTGCTACTGACCGAGTGTGAATGGGCCGGCGCCGAGATTCGCATGAAAACCCAGGCGCGAAATATCGTCGCAACATCCGACGGTTACCAGTTGGATACCGGCTCAGGCACCCTGAGTTGCGAATCCCTCGTCGTCGCCTGCGGCGGACTGTCCATTCCCACCATGGGGGCCACAGGCTTCGGTTATGACATCGCAAAGCAATTCGGACTTGAGGTGCTGCCAACTCGTGCGGGCCTGGTGCCCTTTACACTCCATCCGGAGCTGAAACAGCAACTCGCGCCCCTGTCCGGCATCAGCTGCCCGGTGGACGTCAGCTGCAACAATGAGCACTTCCGGGAACCCATGCTGGTCACCCATCGCGGCCTCAGCGGTCCGGCCATGCTGCAGATTTCCAGCTTCTGGGAGCCGGGTGACAGCCTCGCCGTCAACCTGCTGCCCGCATGCCAGATTCGCGAAGACCTGCTGTCACTGCGCAAAGCCAAACCGCAATCCACCGTAGGCCAGTACCTCGCCCAGCACCTGCCCAAACGGTTTGCCCAGGCTTTCAACGATCTCAATGGCTGGACCGGCCCTCTGCAGGGCTACAAGAATACCGATATCGACCAGGTCGCCAGCACCCTCGGCCAATGGTCCATCAAGCCAGCAGGTACCGAAGGGTATCGTACTGCGGAGGTTACCCTGGGCGGTGTGGACACGCGGCAGCTGTCTTCCAAAACCATGGCAGTACTGGACCAGCCAAACCTGTATTTCATCGGCGAGGTGGTCGATGTAACCGGGCATCTGGGAGGGCATAATTTCCAGTGGGCCTGGGCATCGGGTGTGGCCGCCGGGAATAGCGCCTAGACTCTACAGATATACCCGATTCCGACGAGTCGACCAGTTCAGCAACCGAGTACACGGATGGAAGACGTAGCCAGTCAATTCTTCGACACGAACCAAACCACACTCAATCTGGCCATTGCCTTGCTGCTGGGCGCCATCATTGGCCTCGAAAGAGGCTGGGGAGCTCGGGAAAGGAAAGCGGGGGAGCGTATCGCAGGTATACGCACCTTCGCCCTGATAGGGCTTTTGGGGGGCGTTGCTGCGGTATTGACCGAGGAAGTTACCGAGTGGGCGTTTCCGGTGTTGCTGGCGAGTGTAGTGGCTATGGCGCTGGTGGCGTATAGCGAACGAATGGCACATATTCGCGACTTCAGCATTACCGGCACCGTGGGCATGGTCCTCACATTCTGTTTTGGCGCCATTGCCGTAGCCGTCGACCCTGCCATTGCGGTCGGAGCGGCGGTTATTACCGCCATCATTCTCGACAACAAGCAGTCCATTCACAACGCGCTGAGCAGGCTGAAATCCCACGAACTGGATGCTGCCCTGAAGCTGTTGCTGATTTCCCTGGTCATGTTGCCGCTACTGCCCAACGAAGGCATGGGGCCAGGTGGCGTACTGAACCCCTACGAAATCTGGTGGCTGGTGGTGTTGATCGCGTCCATTTCATTTGTCGGTTATTTCGCCATCCGGCTGGCCGGCATGAGCAAAGGCATTCTGTTTACCAGCCTGTTTGCCGGCCTCAGTTCATCCACGGCGCTGACGCTCCACTTTGCACGTCAGGCTTCAACGGCGCCCAATCTCAGCCCTCAGTTTGCAAGCGGTACGCTGATCGCCTGCGGTACCATGTTTCCACGCATTCTGGCGTACTGTGCACTCATTAACCCGGCACTACTGCCCTCGCTCCTGTGGCCGGTGATCGTGATGTCAGTCCTGCTTTATGGCCCTGCATGGATGATCTGGAAACGCCATGAAAACCGCCTGGACATACCGCAACCGGAACTTACCCAAAACCCACTGGACCTAAAATCCGCCTTCCTGTTCGGGTTGCTGCTGACGATTATCCTGCTGCTCGGGGAATATCTGCAGAACTGGTTCGGGGAAGCCGGCGTACTCGTTCTTGCGGCCACCTCGGGGATTGCCGACGTGGATGCCATCACGCTGTCGCTCACCCGCATGTCCCTTGAGGCGATTTCAATGCCTACCGCCGTCATCGGCATCGTGATAGCCGCCGCAGTGAACAACCTGGTCAAGGCGGGCATGTCCGGCAGCATTGGCGGGAAGGAAATGGGCCTTTTGGTCGGAGCGCCCATGGTGATATCTCTCCTGGCGGGGCTCGCCGTTGCCTGGCTGCTTTAGTATTACCGACACTTCGTTTGTCAGAGGGCACGCCGGAAAGTGAGGTTGTACCTGAGCTCCCCCGTCAGTGGATGCTGTCCCGGTTTGAGCCGAAGAACCCCATGATAGTTCATCCGGGCCGAGCGACCCCACACCACCACATCACCACTGGTCAGCGTGGTATTTACCGGGCGGTCGCGGCGTCTGGCGCCACCCAGTTGAAACGTTGCCGGAACCCCGAGTGATACCGACACGATGGGCTGGGTGAAATCCTTCTCGTCCTTGTCCTGGTGCAGGCCCATTTTAGCGCCGGGCTGGTAACGGTTGATCAGACAGGCATCCGGCTCAAAGCCGGGATAACCCGCCCCAGTTGCCGCCTCCCGCGCCAGATCCCGAAACACCTTCGGCATCGCTGGCCACGGCTGGCCGCTGCCGGGATCGGAATGCTGGTAGCGGTAGCCCGAGGTATCCGTCACCCAGCCCCACTCCCCGCAACAGGTCATCGCCACCGACATGGTATGACCGCCCGGTGTTCGCATGTTCCGGAAAGACGCCTTTTCGGCAATACCGGCAATGGCAGCCAGCAGCGTTTCCTCCCTTTCCAGTGCGAAATGCCGCAGGACAACCGCATCGTCAGCAATGGTATCTATCCAGGGGTCCTGAAACTCCCCGGCAAACAGGTCAGGAGTTATAGAGAGAGACTTTTTCATAACATTCAAAGAAAAAACGCAGTTCAGGGTCTACCTTTCTACTATCGGAATACGTTCTTCCTGTCCTTCAAGGATCATTGATGTCAGCCAAACGCCAGTCGGCCCAGGTTTCCCTGGCTTTCCTGATTGCGTCGGCGATTACCCTGGGCATGCTCATTCTGACCATTGTACTCGTTGGTCAGAGTTTTCGCGGCATGGAATCAGCCAAGGTCACAGCCGCCAGCGCCACCGCAAAACAACTGGCGGTCAGCGTCGATGACCGCATCCGCGCCATCACCGGACCGCCGGCGGCGGCACTCGCGGTACTCAGCCATGACCCACTCGCCGCGACCGACAACCTGGAGCAACGGCTGACCCGTTTACCGGTCATTGCGGACATCCTGACCAGCAGCGATATCGTCAGCGCCGTGTATGCCGGGTACGGCGATGGCGACTTCTTCCTGCTGCGAAAAGTCCGCGAGAGTGAAGTTTCCCACTTCCCCGACGCACCGCCGAATACCCGGTTCCTGCTACAGACCATCACCCGGGGCAGCGAAGGCGATCGCGATCCCCAGTGGAATTTCTACGATCAGGACCGGACCCTGATCTCCCGCCAGTACCCCGAAACCTATGAGTTCGACCCTCGGGTCCGGCCCTGGTATCAACAGGCCAGGCAATCCGGTGTCACTGAGCTAACCGACCCCTATGTGTTCTTCACCACCCGCGAGACCGGGTTGACCCTCTCTCGCCGCGCCACCGGTGACGGCGACAACGGCGCTGTGTTCGGTGTGGATGTCACCGTATCGGATCTCAGCCAGCAACTGGCCGAACTGCGACACACGCCGGGCACCCGGATTGGCATAGTGAATCATGAAGGGGCGGTGCTGGCCTATTCCAACACTGACCAGCCTCTCAGCACCGACACCACCGAGGCAGGGCCGGTTCAGGTCGACAACCTGCCTCATCCAGCGCTGGCAGATGCCATTGCCCATGCCCAAACGGAAGACGGAAATCACGGTGTCAGCCGCTACACCTCCTCAGACCGTGACTGGTATGGCATGACCGAACCATTGGCGTCGCTCGACGGAGAAGGCCTGACCATTGCGGTCGCCATTCCCGCCGACGAACTGCTGGCCGACGTCTGGAGCGCCCTGTCACGACAGACGGTAATGGCTGGAGCCATTGCCCTGCTGTTGCTGATCATCGGCTGGCTGCTGGGCCGCCGCGTCGGAAAGCCCCTGGAGCGACTGACCGACCGGGTCAGTTCGTTGTCCCGTTTCCGCTTTGATACCCCGATCAAGGTGGATTCCCATATCCGTGAAGCCCGGCAACTCAGTGTGGCGCTGGACGACATGGCCAGTGCCATTCACAGTTTCCAGAACATCGCCACTGTCCTGAACCGGGGGCAGGACCTGAATACCCTGCTCCGCGACATCCTCGACCAGATTGTTCACATAGTCGGCCAGAACCGGGGCGCTATCTACCTGTTCAGCCGGCAAAACAGCGAACTGACCCTTGCCGTCGACAGAGATCTCCATCTGCCGACCACCATTACCGCTGTGACCACCGATGCGGATGACAGCGACATCATCAGACACCTGCGCCAGCACCTGCCCGGGCATCCGGTGTTCGCCATTCTCCGCAACCGTCGGAAACAGTTGATCGGCGCCATGGTTATTGAAATGGAGTACGGGGATCACACCCACCTCGGCGACGATCTGATTGTGTTCGTTGATGAGATAGCCGGCTCCGCCGCCGTCGCCATTGAAACCCGGGAGCTGATCGAGAGCCAGCAGGCCCTGCTGGAGGGCATTATCCGCCTGGTGGCCAACGCCATTGACGCCAAGTCACCCTACACCGGTGGCCATTGTGACCGGGTCCCCAAGCTGGCCCAGATGCTGGTTGATGAGGCAGAGAAAAGCACCGAAGCGCCGTTCCGCGATTTTCAGCTCAATGAAGAACAACGCTACGAATTCCACCTTGCCGCCTGGCTGCACGACTGCGGCAAGATCACCAGCCCCGAATACGTGGTGGACAAAGCCGTCAAACTGGAAACCATCCACAATCGCATCCATGACATCCGCACCCGCTTCGAGGTGCTTCACCGGGATACCGAAATCGCCTGCCTGAGCGCCATCCTGAACGGAGAAGACGCAGACCAGGCCCGCCAGCAGCGGGATCAGATGCAGCAGACCCTGCAGGAGGAGTTCGCGTTCATCGCCAAAGCCAACATTGGTGGCGAATTCATGGACGAGGCCGACATTGCCCGTATCCGGAGCATTGCCCTGCGCCCCTGGCAGAGACATTTCAGCGACCGTATCGGCCTTTCCAGTGATGAGCGCCAGGCCCTGAAAGGTGCCCCCGAGGAGAACCTGCCGGCCACCGAAACGCTGCTGGCCGACAAGCCATCACATCTGCGTGAATGGGGCGATCAGGTGCCGCCGGTGCAAAAGGACGATCCCCGCAACCGCTGGGGCTTTGATATGGAATTGCCCGAGTACGCGTTCAACCGGGGGGAAATCCACAACCTGACAATTGCCAAAGGCACCCTGACGGACGAAGAGCGTTTCAAGATCAACGAACACATCGTCCAGACCATCTGCATGCTCGACACTCTGCCCCTGCCCGACCGACTGGCCAATGTGCCCCACCTCGCCGGCACCCATCATGAGCGAATGGATGGTAAGGGCTACCCCTGCAGGCTCACCAGTGAAGAGATGGGGATTCCCGAACGCATTATGGCGGTGGCCGATGTGTTCGAGGCGCTGACGGCCGTTGACCGACCCTACAAGGAAGGCAAAACCCTCACTCAGGCTCTGACCATCATGTCGCGCATGGTGGAGGAGGGCCATATCGACCGGACCGTGTTCGAGCTGTTTGTGCGTTCCGGAACCTACCGGCGCTATGGAGAACAACACCTTAGGCCGGAACAAATTGATGAGGTCGATGAAAGCCAGTTCATGAAAACTGACTGAAAACCCGTATACTTTGCGACTGATCTATCGTTTCTGAAGGGATATCCATGCTGTTTGCAATCATAATTGGTGGTCTGATCGGGTACGCGTTTGACAAATTCCCCGGCTTTCTTATCGGCGCGGCCCTCGGCGCGTTTCTCATGCAGCGCCTGAAAAGCCGCCTGCTGGGCAAGCTCCAGAACATACAATTGGGCTTCGTGGACTCGGTTTTTGCCGTCATGGGCGCCCTGTGTAAAGCCGACGGCGTTGTCAGCCGGGATGAAATCCAGATGGCGGAATCCCTGTTCGTGCGCTTCCGGCTGTCGGAAGAACAAAAAGCCTCCGCCAAGGCCGCCTTCAACCGGGGCAAGGAACCGGACTTCGACCTGGAGGCCGAGTTGAGTCACTTCCTGCGGATCAGTGGCGGGCAGCCGGCATTGCTGCAGATGTTTCTCCAGGTGCAGGTATCCGCAGTCGCGGCCGATGGCGTAGTGCATCCCGCCGAGCATGAAATGCTGGTGCGAATCGCTCGCGGGCTGGGACTGCCGGAAAGCCAGGTGGATCAACTGGAAGCCATGCTTCGCGGTGCCCACGCCGGCCAGGCCGGCGGTGCACGCCCCTCATCGGCACAACAGGTCGACGACGCCTACAAGGCCCTTGGGGTATCCCCCTCCGCCAGCGATGAAGAAATCAAGAAAGCCTACCGCAAGCTGATGAGTGAAAATCACCCGGACAAACTGGCCGGGCGCGGTCTTCCGGAAAGCATGCGGGAAATGGCTGAAGAACGGACACGGGAAATCAGCCACGCCTACGATGTCATCAAGGACGCCAGAAAATGACCATGCGGGAACAGCCGGACAGCATCCATGCCTTTCAGGACGATGCCCTGGGTCATCACGATGCCACCGGCCTGGCAGACCTGATTCGCCGGGGCGAGCTGTCTGTGGCCGACGTTACCGCTGCGGCCATCGCCCGTGCACGCCAGGTTGAACCGTTTATTCAGGGCATCGCGTATGAGGCCTTTGACCAGGCCCGGAAGCGCACGGCAACCGGCGGCTTCTTCCACGGGGTTCCCACCTTTATCAAGGACAACACCGATGTCGCGGGCATGCCGACCCGCCATGGTTCAGAAGCCGTGCCATCCCGGGTGGCGACCAAAACCAGTCCGCTCGCCGAACAGATGTTGGCCCAGGGCTATGTGTGCCTCGGCAAGAGCACACTACCGGAATTCGGTTTCAACGCTTCCACCGAACACGCCAGCGCACCACCGTCACGAAATCCCTGGAACCTCGCCTATTCCACCGGCGCCTCGTCCGGCGGCTCCGCCGCGCTGGTGGCCGCCGGCGTGGTGCCTCTGGCCCACGCTAACGACGGTGGCGGCTCCATCCGGATACCCGCTGCCTGCTGTGGGTTGATCGGCCTGAAACCCAGCCGCGGCCGCCTGGTGGATAATGACGCGGCCAAATCCCTACCCATCAATATCGTCAGTGACGGCGTGGTGACCCGCAGCGTTCGTGATACCGCCCGCTTCTACGCCGAGGCGGAAAAGCACTACCGCAACCACAAGCTGCCGGAAATCGGCATGGTCGAGGGGCCGTCGCAGCGTTCCATGACCATCGGCCTGGTGCTGGATTCCATCAACGATCATGCCACTGACAGGGCAACCCGCGAGACGGTAGAGCATACCGCACGTTTACTGGAAGGCATGGGGCACCGCGTTGTACCGATGGATGTGCCCATCGCGTCTTCGTTCCCGGACGACTTCGCCCGCTACTGGGGCATGCTGGCGTTTGGCGTCCGGGCCAGCGGCCGGAAGCTGATGCATCCGGAATTCGACAAATCCCGGGTAGACAGCCTGACCAGGGGGCTCGACAGAATGTTCCGCCGGCAGCTCCACAAGCTCCCGGCGACCCTGTGGCGGCTCCGCCGCAGTTACCATGACTACGCAAGGGCAGTCGCCGGTTTTGACGCCATTCTGACCCCGGCACTCGGTCACACCACGCCGGAAATAGGTTACCTGAACCCGGAGCAGGATTTTGACACCCTGTTCGAGCGCCTCACCCGCTATGTCAGTTTCACGCCTCTGGCAAACGCCACCGGAGCCCCGGCGATCGTTGTTCCCATGGGGCAAACCGACAATAACCTACCGGTTGCAGCTCACCTGATGGGTCGCCACGGCGGTGAACAAACTCTGCTAGAGTTAGCGTATTCCCTGGAGGAGGAATATTCTCTCTACTATGCATGAACACTCTACCTTTGTGAGCTATCACAAGGCCCTGATGGAGTTAAGCCACAACTCCGGCTTTATCAGGCAACAAAGACACCACAAACTTTCAGCGTTAACGGCCCTTTGTGGACGCCTGCTGGAGGTGGAGAGGGTGAGCGTGTGGTATTTCCCCCCGGAGCGGGACCGGATTACCTGCGAATGCCTGTATGACCAGCGCCATGAGCCAAAATCCCGTCAGCAAAGCGTCGCCTCTTACGAAGAGGACCTGAGTCCGGTCAGCCTCTATCGCTCTGACCATCCAAGCTATTTTCAGGCCATCGTCGAGGAACGGATTCTGGCGGTCAATGACGCGCGCAACGATTCCCGAACCGCCAGCTTCAACTCGGATTACCTGCCATCGGTCGGGATTCACTCCATGCTCGATGCTCCGGTATTCGATGGGTCCCGCCTGAGCGGCGTGGTGTGCCTGGAAGCCTGTCATCCGAGGGAATGGACACTTCCGGAGCTCTCATTTGCCATATCCATTGCCGACACCATCAGTCTTATCAACACCCACGAAGCCTGGATTAACTCAAAAAGAGCGCTGGATTTCATCTCCCGGTTCGACACACTCACCGGGCTCGCCAATATTGATTCCCTGAAAAATCGGGTGATTCACCTGGCGGAAAAAATCCAGCGGCGTAAAACCGGCAGCCTGGCGCTGATCTGGGTCGACGTGGACCGCCTGAAAGCCATAAACGACGGCCTGGGACCGCAGGCCGGAGACAGCGTTATTGCGGAGATTGGTCAGCGTCTCAAGGCACTGCGTCTTGAGGGCAAGGACCTGCTGGCTCGCATCGGCGGCGACGAGTTTGCAATACTGATCCGTCACCACACCCAGGCAGACGTCCTGAACGACACGACAGACCGCATCCTTATGGCCATAGGGCAACCCATACGGGTGGCGGGTCAATCCCTGAACATCAGTGCCAGCCTGGGCATCTGCCATCTCCCGGAAGATTGCCTGGAACCACAGGAACTGCTGCGAGGCGCGGAAGCCGCCATGTACCACGCCAAAAACCTCGGCCGGGCACGGGCCACCGTTTTTGATTCCGCCATCCAGGTCAGCGCCCAGTCGAGATTCGCCCTGGAGCGAGAGTTGCGGGCAGCCATCAGCAGTGACGCCCTGGATGTGTTCTACCAGCCCATTGTGGACCAATCGGGAGAAAAGATGGTCTGCATGGAAGCCCTGGTACGCTGGAATCACCCGCAGCGGGGATGGTTGTCTCCCATAGAGTTCCTGGACATTGCCCGCGGCAGTGACCTGATGTACGCCCTGGGCGAATGCGTACTGCGCAGGGTTTGTGAAGACTGGGCCAAAGCAGACTCAGCGGGCATTAAGCTCCCCATCATCTCGGTCAACCTGTCTGCCGAACAGGTGCTGACCATCGACCTGCCTGACCGCATAAAAGAAATATGCGCCAAGCAACGGATGCCGGTCAGTGCATTGCAGTTTGAAGTCACCGAAGACTCCATTCAGGGGGATTTCAACAATTTAGCGGGCGTGCTGGAAACTCTGGTCAATGACGGCGCAAAGCTCGCCATTGATGACTTTGGTACCGGTTATTCCTCACTGGCACGACTGAAGGGACTGCCGTTCTCTCATATCAAAATCGACCGGTCGTTTATCAATCACCTTCCCGATGACGAAAACGACTGTGCGATCACCCTTTCCATTATCGGCCTGGCCCGCGGGCTGGGGCTGTCAGTGGTGGCCGAGGGCGTAGAGACCGAGGCCCACGAACAATGGCTGATTGAAAAGGGATGCGACTTTCTCCAGGGCTATCTATACAGCAAGCCCCTGCCCTTCCCTGAACTGATGGAACGTTATTTTTCGGCTGAGTTACGCTGAATGTCCTTCCAGGCCACTGAATGCGCTGTCGCGCTGATCACAAAATCCGGGGAACAGCTCAAGCGCCCGGATAAAGCTCTGCTCCAGCGGGCAGCGGATGCTCATCATTGTGCCCGTGGCCGGGTGTGCAAAGGCAATGCCGGTAGCGGCCAGTAACAGCCGGCCCTCACCAAAGCGCTTGGCGAAATATCGATTATGGCGACCGCGCCCATGATTGGCATCACCAATGATGGGATGACTGATGTGCTTCATGTGCCGTCGTAGCTGGTGTTTCCGGCCGGTTTTCGGTTCCAGCTCCACCACGGCGTAACGGCTGGTGGGGTAGGTTTCCACGGCCACAGGAATTTCGGTGGTGGCCAGCCGCCGATAGTAGGTCAACGCGTCTCGAACCGGTTGGTCCTGGCCCTTCAGACGCCGGTCTTCAGGTTCCTCTTTCAGGGGGTGATCAATCACACCTTGCTCCGGGGGCCAGCCACGCACCACGGCCAGATAGGTCTTGGTCACCTCACCCGCCATCATTTGCAGGCCCAGTTGCCTCGCCGCCTCCGGATCACGGGCAAACACCAGCACCCCGGAAGTCGGCCGATCCAGCCGATGCACCGGGTACACATGCTCCCCGCCGTTCAACGCCCGCGCATACTGCAGGGCGAACTCAGTTTCATGCCGGTCGATGGGGCTCCGGTGCACCAGCAGGCCCGCCGGTTTGTGCACCACCAGCAGTTGGGCATCCCGATACAGTTCCGTCAGGGGGTTGTGCTCAAACGTCATCGTCTGATGATCCCCCTGACCCTGTGCCCCACCCGGTCACCCAGAACCAGCAGCGCCGGGGTCAATAGCAAGGTCAGGATGGTCGCAAAGGTCAGGCCGCCGGCAATGGCACTGGACAGCTGGGTCCACCACTGGGTGGATGGCGCCCCGATGCCGAGGGACGGGGTCAGCAAATCCACGTTGACGCCCAGCACCATGGGCATCAGGCCCAGCACCGTGGTGACCGCCGTCAGCAATACCGGCCGCAAACGCAGACAACCGGTTTCCAGTGCTGCTTCGAAGGCCTCAAGGCCGCTCTTTCGCATTTGATTGTAGGTGTCGATCAGGATGATGTTGTTGTTCACCACAATCCCGGCCAGGGCAATGATCCCCATGCCCACCATGACAATGCCAAACGACTGACCATTCAGCAGCAGTCCCAGCAGGACCCCTGCCGTGGAAAGCACAATCGCAGACAGGATCAGGAAAGTCTGGTATAGGGAATTGAACTGGGTCACCAGTATCAACAACATCAGCGCGATGGCTACCAGGAAGGCAGTGGTCAGAAAGTTGGCCGCCTGCTGCTGGTCCTGGTTTTCCCCTGCCACCTGAACGGTCACACCTTCCGGTGGCTCCGGCATGTCCGCCTGCAGGCTGCGCAGCAATTCATCCACTCGGCGACCGGGCTCAATATCCGATTTGATGGTCACCGTGCGCTGACCATCCACCCGGACAATGCTGCCGGTCTTCTGCCCCGGTTCCAGGGACACAAACTCCGACAACGGCGCCTGACCTCGACTGGTGTGGATGGTCTGGCGCTGGAACTGGTCCAGTTCGCGCCAGTTGTTCGGCACCCGCACCGCGATGTCCACTTCGTCCCGCACGTCCTCCGGCCGGTACGTTGCCAGGATCAGGCCGTTGGTGATCAATCGCACGGCGCTGCCGACACTCAGAACATCGGTACCAAAGCGGGCCGCCGATTCACGATCCACCTGCAACTGCCATTCAATGCCCGGCAGGCTTCGGTCGTCTTCAATATCCACAAAACCGCTCATGGCGGACATGCGGTCCTGAATCTGGTCCACGTAGCTGTTGAGCTTTTCACTGTCCATGCTGCTCACTTTCAGCTCCACCGGCTTGCCATCCGCCGGACCGCCCTCCTGCTTGCGGAACTCCAGCTCAATTCCGGGGATGTCCTCGGTACGCGCCCGAAAATCCTCCAGAATCTCGTTTGCGGGCCGCCGGGTGAACCAGTCGGTAAACTGGAACTGCAACACCCCTACCACGTCCGGAGCCATCTGATTGCCCGCACTCACCATCGAACGGGCATAAAGCGCCTTGACCTCCGGCATGCCCTGCAGCCGTTCCTCTACCTCGCGGACGATACTGTCCCGCTCCCATATTGACAGGTCTCCCCGGGCCCGGACCTGCACCTGGGCAGAGTCAGGCTCCACACTGGGGAAAAATTCCACGCCGTAGTTGAACTTCGCATAGCCGGCATAAATCACAATAATCAGCCCCAGCACGCCCAGCAGTGTCAGGCCGGGACGGCCCAGTAAAGTGGCCAGCACCTTGCGGTAGCCGGCCATCATGGCGCCGCCGCCCATGGACTGCCGGGCCCGCTTGCCGCCACTGACAGCCCCCAGTACCGGCAGGAACACCAGCGCCATCAGCAGCGAGGCCGCCAGGCAGATAATCACCGTGGTGGGCAGGAACTTCATGAACTCACCCACCACGCCCGGCCAGAACAGCAACGGCGCAAATACCGCCAGGGTGGTTGCGGTGGACGCAATGATCGGCCAGGCCATACGACTTGCCGCCTCCGCCCAGGCGGACCGGACGCCCAACCCTTCCGACAGGTTTCTGTCCGCCAGTTCCGATACCACGATGGCGCCATCCACCAGCATGCCGGCGACCAGGATCAGGCTGAACAGAACAACGATATTGAGGGTCAGCCCCATGCCCCAGATCACCAGGATGCCAGTCAGGAATGCACCGGGGATGGTCAGACCCACCAGTACCGCCGAACGCGGCCCCATGGCGGCGATGACCACAATGATGACCAGTACGATGGCGGTCAGTACGTTGTTCAGGAGGTCGCTGAGGATGTCGCGGACTTCCGTGGACTGATCCATGATGTAGCGAACATCCAGCTCCTCCGGCAGTTCAGAGTCCGCCGCCTCGATCAGCCCCCGGACCTGGGCAATGGTTTCGATGATGTTGGCGCCTGCCCGTTTGGAGACTTCCAGCACCAGCGCGGGCTCACCATTGATGCGGGCAAATCCGGTCGGGTCCTTGAAGGTGCGCTGCAACATGGCCACGTCGCCAAAGGTGACCACCGTGTTGCCGTCCACCTTGATCGGCATGGACATCACATCTTCAATGTTCTCGATCACCCCGGGTACTTTCATCGCCATCCGCCCGGCGCCAGTATCCAGGCTGCCGGCTGCCACCAGCTGGTTGTTGCGGGAAACCAGGGTGGCCAGCTGGTCGAAATCAACCCCGTAGCTTTCCAGCACCTGGGGGTCCACCACCACCTCCAGCAGGTCTTCCCGGTCGCCGCCGATGTCCACTTCCAGCACTTCCGGAATACCCTCAATGGCATCCTGCAGCCGCCGTGCAATGGTGATCAGCTCCCGCTCCGACAATGGGCCGGAAAGCCCGACCGACAGCACCGGGAACAGGGATACGTTGATTTCATTCACCCGGGGCTCATCCGCTTCCTGGGGGATCTTCGCGCGGGCAGTATCGACTTTCTCCCGCACGTCCTGAAGGGCCTTGTCAGGATCGAAGCCGGCATCAAATTCCAGCATCACCGAGGCGTGCCCTTCCGAGGCCGTCCCTTTCATTTCCTTGACGCCTTCCAGTGAGCGCAGCTCCTGCTCCATCGGCCGCACCAGCAAGCGCTCGCCGTCTTCCGGGCTGATCCCCTCCAGTGTCATGGAGACATAGATCATCGGAATGGTGACATCCGGGTTGGCTTCCTTGGGAATACTATAGAAAGCCGCAATGCCCCCAAGAATGAGGAAGGTCAGGGTCAGAAGACTGGTGCGGCTGCGGTCCATGGCCGCAAGAATCAGTGTGCGCATGCTGTTCAGCCCCGGTTATGCGAGCGGTCAACCGGCTGCACTTCCTGCCCGATGGACACGAAGCCACCACCACGGGTGATCAGGCGGACTTCATCCGGCAGCCCGCTGACCCAGGCGCCGTCGGTGGTCACATTCAGCAAAGTCACGTTGCGGAATACCACCTGGTTGTTGTCATCCACATAGCGCACACCCGGTCGGCCATCGTCCCCAAGGGAAAGGTAAGCCGGCGACAGGAAAGTGGCCCGGGTTTCCGGTAACGCAATCCGCAGTGTGGCGCTGCCGCCGGCAACCCGCCGGAGATCCGGGTTTTCCACCGTCACCTCCACAGCGAAGCTGCGGGTTTCCGGGTTTGCGGCGCTCGCCACGAAGCTCACCTGCCCTTCCAGGGAGCCGCCATTGAGCAAACGAATGGAAACGCTCTGGCCTTCCGCGACCTCGGCAACGGACTGCTGGGGGATTTGCCCGGTCGCTTTCAGGCGTTCGACCTGGACCAGTTCGAGCATCTCCGTGCCCGGCTGAACCAGACTGCCCAGATCCACGTTCCGGCGATTCACGATCCCGTCAAAGGGTGCCCTGGGCGCGAGATCGCTGACGGCCTCCCGGGCCTGCGCCAGTTCCGCGCGGGCGCCGGACAAATCGCTTTCCAGCCCGAGGATTTCCGACTGACTGACCAGGTTACTGGAACCCAGGCGGCGTGCGGCAGCCAGGTCCGCTTCCAGTTTCCGGATGCGTGCCTGCCACCGGTCCACGCCGGACTGGCGACCATCGTCGGACAGGCGCAGCAGGGTCTGGCCCTGCTCCACACGCTGCCCCTGATCCACCAACAGTTCTTCGACCGTGCCGCTGACGCCGGCGCTGATCGCCACCGTCCGCCACGGCTCCAGTTGCCCCTGCAACATCAGGCCTGGCTCATAGAGGCGCGCCTGCAAGGTTTCCACTTCCACACTGGGGAGCTCTCCGACAGCGGACTCTTCCATGTCCGGCGCTTCCTGTTGCGCCACTTTCACCTCACCGCTGGCCATCCACAGCACCAGTGCGATGATCACCAGTAATGACAACCCAAGGGAGCCCCACCTGCTCTTGCTCATGTTCTTCTCGTTTGTTGCGCATGCATTAAGGAGTCAAACGGTAGCACAAAAATGTGGAATCAGGGGTTGCGCTGGCCTCCATTGCTGGGTTAACTTTTCACTATCGTAAACAAAGTTTGAGCAAGCGCACTTATCTCATGAACTTCAACGCTGTAATCGTCCTTGTGAAGCTAGTCCTGGTGGTCGTGGTACCGTCCGGGGGCTTTTGCGTGGACAAGCGGGTGAGATAGCGACAAACCTGACAAGACACCAAGAGCCCCCGGCACCGAAAGGTCCCGGGGGCTTTTTTTTGCGGAAGAAAAAGGGAAAAACGACCATGAACGGCGCACAGCACATTCTTGAAGCGTTCCACCGCCACACCATCAGCACGGTTTTCGGTTATCCGGGCGGCTGCATCATGCCGCTATACGACGCGCTGGTGGACGATGTGGGTGTGGAACACGTGCTGTGCCGCCATGAGCAGGGCTGCGCCCTGGCCGCCGACGGCTATGCCCGGGCCAGCGGCAAGCTGGGCGTTTGCATCGCCACTTCCGGCCCCGGCGCCACCAACCTCATTACCGGCGTGGCCAACGCTCACCGGGATTCCATCCCCATGCTGGTGATCACCGGGCAGGTGCCCTCCGGCCTGATTGGCACAGATGCCTTCCAGGAAACCGACGTATTGGGCATGACCCTGGGTATCGTCAAACACAGCTATCTGGTGGATGACGCCGACACCCTGCCCGCCATCATGGAAGAAGCCATTGAACTGGCCCAGAGCGGCCGGCCAGGACCGGTATGGATTGATATTCCCAAGGACCTGTTACTCACTGACGTTGCCGATACTTCCTGCTCCCGGTCAGAGCCACAGCCCACCACCAGCCCGGATCTGGCCGAAGCACTGGCCATGCTGCGCACCGCCCGCAAGCCCCTGCTCTACAGTGGCGGCGGCATCAGTCTGGCCCATGCCGAGGACAACTTCCGCGCCTTTGCCGAATCATCGGCCATGCCGGCGGTAGTGACCCTCAAGGGCATTGGCAACGCCGGCAAGCACAATCCCTACAATCTCGGCATGCTTGGAATGCACGGCTCCCGCGCCGCCAACAAGGCGGTGGACGAATGTGATCTGTTGCTGGTGATCGGCGCCCGCCTGGATGACCGCGCCACCGGCAAACTGGACGGTTTCGCCCCCAACGCAAAGATGATCCACATCGACGCCGACGCTGCCGAAATCAACAAGCTGCGTCCGGCGGACCTGGCTATCCGGGGGGATCTCAACAGCATCCTGAAGGCACTGACAAAGGCATTGAAGGACAAACCACTGGCCATCGGAGACTGGCGAAAACAGTGCCGTACCTGGCACACCACGGCCGGCTTCCACGCCGCCGACAATGAAGAAGCCCTGGCGCCCATCACCGGCCCGGCGTTTATCCGCCAGCTCTCGCGCGTCGCGCCAGACGACACCGTCATTGCCTGCGATGTCGGCCAACACCAGATGTGGGTGGCCCAGCACTACGAGTTCGACCATCCTCGCCATCACCTCACCAGCGGAGGCCTCGGCACCATGGGCTTCGGGCTGCCGGCTGCCATAGGCGCCCAGTTCGCTGACCGCAACAGCACGGTAATCAACGTGACGGGCGATGGCTCGTTCATGATGAACGCCCAGGAGCTGGCCACCATCCGCCGCTACAACCTGCCGGTAAAGATGATCGTAATGGACAACCAGTGCCTGGGCATGGTCCGCCAGCAGCAGGAGCTGTTCTACAACAACCGGGAAAGCCAGATCAATCTGGACGACAACCCCGACTTCGTGGCCATGGCCCGGGCGTTCGACATCCCGGCATTGCACATTGAGCGCACCGACCAGATTCGGCGGGGCATCGAAACCATCCTGGCTTTCAACGGCCCGATGTTGCTGCATGTGGCTATCAGCCGGGAAGAAAACGTCTGGCCCATCGTCAAACCCGGCGCCAGCAACCGAGAAATGATCGACGAAACCCAGCGCACAGCCAAAACCAACAAGGAGCAAGTTGCATGAACCCTCAGAGCCAGCCCTCAATACCAAGCTATACACTTAACTGCCGAATGACCCAGGAAGCGGCAGCTCTGGAGCGCCTTTGTCAGGTGGTGCGTATTCGCGGGTTCCGCATTGCGAGAATGGCTGTGGAAAGCGCAGAGGAACACTTCAACATTGCCCTGACGCTCGAAGGCGCACGACCGATTGCCATGCTTCAGTCACAGTTGGAGAAATTGCATACCGTCGCTGAGGTCGCTCTGGAGAAGCCGGCGACAACTCAGTCCCGGACGGCCTGATTCTACATCAGTCCGGAGGAACACCAAGCTGGCTAAGGGCATAGGTCACCACCACCCAGAGCACCACCAACAGCGGCAGGTAGCGGCCTATCAGATAGATCCGCCATTCCCACCAGCGGGTCTCTGTGCCCAGAACCGTCCGTATGCGCTGGGGTGGGATGAACCAGCAAAACAGTGCCGCGCCCAGCACACCGGAGAAAATAATCACGTTACCGCCGGCGACCCGGTCAATCACATCAAGAACAGGTTCGCCGGCAATCGTCCACTCCAGGGGAGTGAAGCTCAGGGCGGAAGCAGTGCCCAGTACCAGCATAACCACCGTAACAATGCTGACCGCCTTCACGTTGCTCAGCCGGAACTCTTCGGCGATGGCCGCAATCATCACTTTCAGGCCGGCCAGGCTTGAACTGAAGGCAGCCATGAAGAACAGCGCAAAAAACAATGTACCGACCCAATAGCCGCCGGCCATATCGTCAAACACCTGGGGCATGGTCACGAACGCCAGCTGGCTGCCCTCGGCAGGCTCCATGCCCAGGCTGAAGACAAACGGGAAGATCATCCAGCCCGCGAGCAGGGCCACACTGGTTTCAGTACCGGCTACAATCAGACAGGCCCGGGGCACATGGGTTTTCCTCGGGATAAAGCTGCCGTAGGTGACCAGATAACCCTGGCCGATCGCCAGGGTGTAGAACGCCTGACCAAAGGCGAACGCCCAGAGCGTGCCATCGGTCATTCGGCGCCAGTCTACCTGGAAGAAGAAATCCTTCGTTTGCTCCCACCCCGGCGTCCGGCTGGCGAATACCACCAGCCCGATCATCACCACCAGCAGAACCGGCATCAGGATCTTGGATAACAACTCAATGGCGGTGACATCCCGGGCGAGGATAACCGCCCCCAGCAGGGTAACGGCGATGAAATACCAGAGCGAGTTATAACCGGCGCTGAACTCCCCGAACACCCGCAGGTTATTTGTGGCGGCGTCTACGGCATAACCCAGTGTCCAGCCGGTTATCACCAGATAGTAACTGGTGATGGCCACAGTAATCAGCACCACAAACCAGCCGTAAACCACCCCGAAGCGGTTAACCTGGCGATAGGTCTGCACCGCACTGCCTTTGGAAAGCCGCCCGGCGGCAACCTCCAGAATCATGATAGGCAGCACAACCACAATCAGTGCCAGCAGGTACGCCACCACAAAGGCGCCACCGCCGTTCTCCCCCACTATGTAGGGGAAACGCCACAGGTTCCCGAGCCCTACGGCCGCAGCCGCCATGGAGGCCACAAAGGCGGGCTCTGAACTCCATTGCTTGCGTGACTCTTCGATGAATTCGTGGCGTTTTCTCACAGACCTCCAGACTACTTCCAATGTTGTATGTGAGAATTAAGGCTAGCAAATCAATGGAGCACCCGCATGACCGGCATCAAGGATCACGTGTAATGAACCATCTGACGTTCTCATCCCATTACGCCAGAGCCATTCTCCATGGGCTTGAGCAGAAGGGATTACCCACGGCCGAACTGCTGCACAGGAACGGTATCGATCCGGACTTCATCTACCCGCCACGGGCGCGGCTGCCCACCGAGCAGTTCATTCGCCTGTTCCGCATGACGTGGAAAGTGCTGGACGATGAATTCATGGGGCGCACCACCCACCCGTGCCGGGTCGGGCATTTCCATCTGATGGGATCATTGGTGGTGCACAGCGACACCCTGGAAGACGTGATCCGTCAGAGCATTCGCTGCTACCGGCTGTTCAACCACGACATAGAGATCGAACTGAACACCGAGGGGGAAGAAGCAGAGCTGACCATGACCCATCGCCATCCGGAGCTGGACCCGGATCAGTTCCTGATTGAATGGCTGTTGATGGTGTGGCACCGGCTGGTGGGATGGCTGATCGGGCGCAAGATCGTGCTCAGCCACGCCACTTTTCAACATGGGCTGCCCGGCCATTTCGATGAATACCGTTTTGTCTTCCCGTGCCAGTGTTACTTCGACCGGGAACGCAACAGCCTGTTCTTCAGCAAGGCGTATCTGGCCATGCCGGTCACACGAACGCCCGCGGAACTGGACGAATTCATCCTGAGTTCACCCCGCAACCTGCTGGTCTGGACCGACGATGATGACAGCCTGACAACGCAGGTAAGAAGACTATTGGAAGGGATGGAGCAGGATCGCTTACCGACCCTGGAGACAATGGCGGATCACCTCAACATGACCAGCAACACCCTGAGCCGCAAGCTCAAATCCGAAGGCAGTGCCTATCAGAAGATCAAGGACAACCTGCGGCGGGATCAGGCGGTCACGCTGTTGCTGCGACCTAACCTGACCATCACCGAGATTTCATCCCAGTTGGGGTTCACCGAGCCCGGCGCCTTCTCCCGTGCCTTCAAGCACTGGACCGGGCTCAGCCCCCTGGCCTACCGCAAGCAGGACTATTAGACCCGCTTACAGCAACTCAATGGCAACGGCTGTACCTTCGCCACCACCGATGCACAGTGAAGCAACACCACGCTTGAGGCCTCGCTGTTTCAGGGCATTCATCAGGGTGATGATGATGCGCGAACCGGACGACCCGATCGGGTGACCGAGGGCGCAGGCACCGCCGTACACGTTGACCTTCTCGGCAGGCAGATTCAGCTCGTTGATGGCTGCCAGGGTTACCACCGCGAAGGCCTCGTTGATCTCGAACAGATCCACATCGTCCACCGACCAGCCGGCTTTCTTCAATACCTTCTCGATGGAGCCGATGGGCGCCAGGGTGAATTCAGACGGCAAACGGGCATGGGTTGCGTGGGCCACGATGCGCGCCTGGGGTGTCAGCCCCCGGGACTCGGCTTCCGCTGCGGACGCCAGAACCAGCGCCGAGGCACCATCACTGATGGAGCTGGCATTGGCCGCTGTCACCGTGCCGTCTTTGGCAAACGCCGGCTTGAGCGTCGGAATCTTTTCCGGGCGCGCCTTGCCCGGCTGCTCGTCGGTGTCCACCACCGTGTCACCACCACGGCCAGGCACACTCACCGGCACGATTTCCGGTTTGAACCAGCCGCTCTCGATGGCCGCCAGGGATTTGTTCAGGGAGCCGATGGCGAATTCATCCATAGCTTCCCGGGTAATGTTGAACTTGTCTGCCGTGCGCTGGGCAAACACACCCATCAGACCGCCTTCGTAGGCGTCTTCCAGACCGTCCAGGAACATGCTGTCCATCACCTGGCCGTGGCCCATGCGCATGCCGCCACGGGCCTTGGGCAGCAGGTACGGCGCCTGGCTCATGTTTTCCATGCCACCGGCAATCATGAAGTTATTGGTCCCGGCCTTGATCTGGTCGTGGGCCATGATGACTGCCTGCATGCCGGAGCCGCACATCTTGTTGATGGTGGTGCAACCGGAGCTGTCGGGGATGCCGGAGGCGCGTGAAGCCTGGCGCGCCGGCGCCTGACCCAGCCCGGCCGGCAATACGCAGCCCATAATCACTTCCTGGATGTCCGCCGGCTGCAGACCGGAACGCTCAATGGCCGCCTTGATGGACACCGCACCCAGTTCCGGGGAGCGGACCGAACTCAGGGCGCCCATCATGCCGCCCATGGGGGTGCGGGCAGAACCGGCAATAACTACACTGTTGTCACTCATACTCTATTCCTCACTTAATCAATCAGGCCTTGCCCAGTACCGAACGGGCAATGATCTCTTTCATCACTTCCGACGTGCCGCCATAGATCCGCTGCACGCGGGCGTCTATAAACGCTCGGGAAATGGGGTATTCCGTGGTGTAGCCGTAGCCGCCGAACAGCTGCAGGCAGCCATCCGCCACCCGGCACTGCATTTCCGTGGCGCTGTACTTGGCCATGGAGGCTGTCGGGGCATCCAGTTCGCCACGGTCGTACTGATCGATGCACTGGTCCACGAAGGCCCTGTTGACCCGATAATCGGTTTCCATTCGCGCGATTTCGAATCGGGTGTTCTGTAGCTGAGCCAGTTTCTGGCCGAACAGCTCACGTTCCTGGGCGTAAGCGATGGTCAGATCCAGCGAACCGCGAGCAGCGGCCACACCGAGAGCGCCAATCACCAGGCGTTCGCGAGGCAGTTCCCGCATCAGGTACATAAAGCCCTGGCCTTCTTCACCGAGCAACGCGGAGGCGGGTATGCGCATGTCGGAGAAAAACAGTTCCGAGGTGTCACCGGAATGCTGGCCGATCTTGTCCAGATTCCGACCCTTGCTGTAACCCGGCAGGGACGTGTCCACCAGGAACAGGCTGATGCCCCGGGCACCGGCGTTGGGGTCGGTCTTGGCTGCGACGATCACCATGTCCGCATGCTGGCCATTGGTGATAAAGGTCTTGGAACCGTTGAGGATGTAGTCATCCCCGTCTTTCACGGCGCTGGTGCGGATCGCCTGCAGGTCACTGCCGGCACCGGGTTCGGTCATGGCAATCGCACCCACGGCCTCACCGGAGACCATCTTCGGCAGCCACTGCTGCTTTTGTTCCTCGTTACCGATGTGGCTCAGGTACGGGGCAACAATGTCCGAGTGCACCATCACATTGGTGGACAGGGCGCCGAACCCCAGCCGCGCCAGCTCTTCGCCAACCACCACGGAATACTGGAAAGGCGCGCCGCAACCGCCGCACTCTTCCGGCACATCCACACACAACATGCCGGCGTTGCCCAAGGTGTTCCAGAGCTCACGGGGCACAATCCCGGATTTTTCCCAGGCCTCGTAGTGAGGCTTCACTTCGGTTTCCAGGGCCTTGATAACGGACTCCCGGAACATCTCGAGCTCTTCTTTATCGATTGGACTGCTCATAACGTTCTCCCGTTTGGTCGTACTCACTTGGGCGCCATACGCAGCGCGCAATCCAGACGAACCACTTCACCGTTGAGGATGGGATTACGAACCATCTGATCCACCATCATGCCAAACTCTTCCGGCTTGCCGAGGCGCTTGGGGAACGGCAAGGTAGCGGCCAGGCTGTCCTGCACTTCCTCGGGCATGCCGGCCATCATCGGCGTCATGAACAGACCCGGTGCAATGGTGTTCACACGGATACCCTCGCGGGCCAGTTCGCGGGCGGCCTGCAGCGTCAGCGCTACAACACCGCCTTTCGATGCACTGTAAGCCGCCTGACCGATCTGGCCTTCATAGGCAGCAACAGACGCCGTGGAAATAATCACACCGCGCTCACCATCGGCGTTGGGTTCACGCTGAGCCATATCCGCCGCAGCCAGACGCAGGATGTTAAAGGTGCCTATCAGGTTGACCTGAATGACCTTGCTAAAGTTCTCCAGCGGCATCACCCCGTCACGGCCCAGAATCTTCGCCGCCGGCGCGATGCCGGCACAGTTCACGGCCACACCACACGGACCATGGGCTTCGCGGGCCGTAGCCAGGGCAGCCTCGGCGCTGTCCGATGAAGTGACGTCGCAGTGCACGAACAGCCCGCCAATATCCCGGGCCACGGCTTCACCCTGCTCTTTCTGCACATCGAAAATAGCGACCTTACAGCCCGCTGCCGCCAGGGCACGCGCGGCCCCCTCGCCCAAACCGGATGCACCACCGGTAACAATCGCCGGTACGTTCTGAAATTCCATAGCGTTCTCCTTGTTGTCAGAAACTGTTTACTGGTTGTTGTAAAGTGTGTTCCAGGCCCGGCACCTATGCCATGACATATTCCGCCACAATATTTGTTAAAAAATTCAATTCTGAAAATCGTCCCTTTTACGCCCAAAATTTACTTTACGTTTACGTAAACTTTATCTAACCTTAGTCTAAAAAGGAAATCGCCATGGCAGACAAAAGCACCTACAGCATCAGTGAACTCGCCAAGGAGTTCGACGTCACAACACGAAGCGTCCGCTTTTATGAGGATCAGGGCTTGCTGAAGCCCTCCCGCAGGGGGCAGACACGGATATTCAGTTCAAAGGATCGGGTGCGCCTGAAACTCATCCTGCGGGGCAAACGCATGGGCTTCTCCCTGGCGGAGACCAAAGAGCTGTTCGATTTGTGGGATGAAACCCTCAGCGGCAACGAAAAGCAGCTGCTGAAAATGCTGGAAATTCTGGAAGCCCGGCGGGCACAACTGGAACAACAGAAAAACGACATTGCCCAGGCGGAAATGGAAATGGACACGGCAGAAGCCCGTTGCCGCGAAGCACTGGCGGACCTACAGAAGAGAAAACGCCAGCAGGCAACGGCTGAACAGGAAGAACCTGACCCGGTAGAACAGAAATAACGCGAACGACATAGGTAGCCAACAATGAAATCACAATACACAGAGTTCAACTTCGGCCTCGGCGAAACCCTCGACATGCTCCGCGAGCAGATCAACGGCTTCGCCGCCGCGGAAATCGCTCCCCGCGCAGAAGAGATCGACCGGAACAACGAATTCCCCATGGACCTGTGGCGAAAAATGGGCGACATGGGCCTGCTGGGGATTACCGTAAAAGAAGAATACGGCGGCTCCGACATGGGCTACCTGGCGCACGTCATCGCCATGGAAGAAATCAGCCGTGCTTCGGCCTCCGTTGGCCTCTCCTACGGCGCCCATTCCAACCTCTGTGTAAACCAGATTCATCGCAACGGCACCGAAGAGCAAAAACAGACATACCTGCCGAAACTGATCAGCGGCGAACACGTGGGCGCACTAGCCATGTCCGAGCCCAACGCCGGCTCCGACGTGATCTCCATGAAACTCACCGCCCGTGACGAAGGCGACCACTTCGTCCTGAACGGCACCAAGATGTGGATCACCAACGGCCCGGACGCCCACACCTACGTCATCTACGCCAAAACCGACACCCAGGCCGGTTCCCGGGGCGTCACCGCCTTCATCGTCGAACGCGACTACCCGGGCTTCAGCCGCCACCAGAAACTCGACAAACTCGGCATGCGCGGCTCCAACACCTGCGAACTGGTGTTCGAAGACTGCAAAGTACCCCGGGAAAACATCCTCGGCGGCGAAGGCAACGGCGCCAAAGTCCTCATGAGCGGCCTCGACTACGAACGTCTCGTCCTCTCCGGCGGCCCGCTGGGCATCATGCAGGCAGCACTGGACGTCACCGTTCCCTACATCCGCGAGCGCAAACAGTTCGGCCAGGCCATCGGCGAATTCGAACTGGTCCAGGGCAAAGTGGCGGATATGTACACCTGGATGAACACCGCCAAGTCCTACGTCTACATGGTGGCCATGTCCGCCGACCGCGGCGAAACCACCCGCAAAGACGCCGCCGGCGCGATCCTCTACTCCGCAGAAATGGCCACCAAAATAGCCCTGGACGCCATCCAGCTGCTGGGCGGCAACGGTTACATCAACGAATACCCGACAGGCCGTTTACTGCGCGACGCCAAGCTCTATGAAATCGGTGCTGGCACGTCCGAAATCCGCCGCATGCTGATCGGCAGAGAGCTGTTCCTGAACAAGTAAACCGGTAGGTTCAAGCCAGTGGCTCCAGGAAGCCAGCACCCAATGTATGACGAGGGGCTGGCGGGGTGTCT